>NZ_JBVJMV010000056.1:0-44164 GCF_055584025.1 Streptomyces sp. NPDC104309
TTTGTGGTGCTGCCCCGCAGGTGGGTGGTGGAGCGGACGTTCGGGTGGCTGATGCGATCACGCCGCCTGACACGCGACTACGAGAGGCGGACCGAAACGTCCGAGGCGATGGTGCTGTGGTCGATGACCATGGTCATGAGCCGCCGCCTTGCGAAGCGGCGACACTGAAGGAGCCCGGGGTGTTCTCGACGAGCCAGCCCCGCGCGGCCAGGCGCTTCGCCTTGGACCGCACCCCTTCGATCTTCGCCGGGACCAGTTCGAGGCCCAGCACGTCGGCGAGTTGCCGGCAGATCGCCGGCCCTTCGCCGGACCGCTTGCGATCGGCCAGGACGTGCGTGATCCGCTGGCGGTCCGGCGACAGCACCGTCACGTCAAGCCCCTCCCGTCGCACCGGCACCACTGAATGGGGCGCCGCCCCGGGCGTCGCCGGTTTTGGAACAATCGGCCGGGCGTCCCCGGAAACTTCCACGTTCTTGGGCTCGCGGGACTCGGACAGCACCTGGCTCACCGTCTCCTTCGCGATCACAAGGCGATCCTGCGCGGCTTCCGCCTCCTCCAGCTCGGCAACGAGCCGGTCCAGCTCGTCCCGCAGCGACTCCACCCGCTGCCGGACAGCGACCTCCCGCTCCTCGAGCAACCCCATCACAGACGGCATCCGGCACCTCCACCGAAGAGAGAACACGACGTGTCATCTCTACTGCAGAGAAAGCGACTTTACGCCTGACCAGCGGAAACCCGGCGAGCACACTCGGAAAGACAACAGCTTCCAGTTGACGCACAAGAGGGACAGTTGGCATTGGCTGGGTCCTGGGATCGACGGGCAGCGAGCTCCATGACGCTGTGAGAGTCCAGCGGCGCAGTCCGGTCGCAGGGGGTGCCAGCTTCCGCTCAGGCCCGCCCGGAACGAGGAAGGGGTAACGGTGCTGATCCCTGCGGGTGTTACGTTGCTCTCATCCGTGTCAGCGATGGAGGGGTGGGCAGTTGGGCAGGCTCTTGGACGTGTTCGAGACCACGGTCCACCCGAATTATCGCCAGTTCGGGCTGGTCGACACTAGCGTGGACACGTATACCCCGAATGTGGACTTCTCGGAGTGGTTGCTCTCGGCTCCCGGCATGGTCTTTCTGCAGGTCCCGTCCCAGGTCATCCGGGCCCCTGTGCGGCTGGAGAGCTGGTCCACCGAGCCCGCACCAGGGCCTGGTCCGTGGTCAGGCCAGGCAGAGGTGGATGTGGAACTTCCCACGGCCGAGCTCGGTATTGAGGTCATCGCCGACGGAATTCAGAAGATCCCCCTGATCCTGCCGTCACCCGGGACGTACAGAATGCGCTGGCATTGGGTGTTCAACCGTGAGAACGGCCCGTTCACCTCACCGCTTGTCCCGTCCCCAGGTCCGGTGGAGACACCACTCGGCCATGAAGAGGAACTCGATGGCGAGGACCAGTACTGCCTCGTGCAGATCTGGCGGATCAGCCAGACGTGACAAACTGTGGGCCGGCCCCCAAGGGCGGCCCACAGTCCGACTAGACCGCCTTCACGGATCTCATTCAGTCACCAATGGTGACGATGAACGGGTCGTGATTCAGGATGCGGTCGTTCTCGTACCAGGCGCCGAGCCGGCGGCCGGCCTCCTGTGTTCTCCAACGATTCGATGTAGCGCAGTGAGACGTCGTTCTGGTATTGGTCGCCCTCGTACTGCTACCGCGCGGCGCCTTCGGTGCTGGAGGCGAAGGGGGTACTCGTCGCAGTCGAACCCCTCGGCGGGGCCGCCCGGTACGGCGTCGCTGTTGCAGAGAGACCTGACCACGGAGCGGTTGGCGTCACGGCGCGCGAGCTCAGTGGCTCCTGCGGATGGGACGAGACGGTGCAGCGGGTCGACCGCGGCCCCGCCGGGCAGCTTCTTGCCGTCCTTCTTCGGGCACGTGCTGTCCGGATCCTTGCGGGCCTCGTTGATGTGGTTGGCGACGGCGGCCACGCCCAGGTACGGCCCCTGCGTGCCGTTGCCCGCGTTGCTCGCGTCGCTCTTGTCATAGCGAAACGCGGGAGTGGCGTCGGGGAAGACCGAACCGAGGCTGGCCCGCAGGTTGTACGCGGTGCTGTCGAAACGGATCTCGCCCCGCTCGCCTTCGGTCGGCAGGACCTGGCCGTAGCCGGGAATCGTGAACTTGAAGACCGGCTTGAACAAGCCTGTAGCGAGCTGCTCACCGATGGCCCCGGGGCGATAGTTGTAATTGACCGTCAGCTTCGGCTGGTTAGCGATTGCGTTCCGAGAGTTGGCGATCTTCCATGCCTTGGCCTGGTCCTCGGCGGCTCTGATTCCCATGTAGCCGCGTGTCTGCTTCGCGCTCTCCCACGTCTGCACGAGGTTCTTCACATCCGCCTTGATCCAGCCGTCGGAGGTGTCGGAGCAGCCCTGAGCGTTGCCCTTGGTCTCGGTGGACGTGGCGAACTTCTGCAGCCAGTCCGGCTGCTTCGTCCACCGCGAGGCGGAGGAGCCGGCCGTGGTGTTCCACACATCCCAGGCATGCGCTGTGCAGTCGGTGTTGCCGGAGTGGGTGTTGTAGAACTCCACCTTCGCCGACGATATGAGCGCGTCGGAGAACGGCTCGGTGTTCCACGTCATCAGCGACCGGGCGACACGGGTGGTGCCGTCGGCGTTGGTGGTGCCGGGGTTGCCCCAGTCCAGCTCGGTCCGTGAGCCCAGGTCGGTGGTCTCGCCACGCTGCACGGAGGTGTCGAAGGTGTTGCCCAGCACGGAGGTTGACGGGTCGATGGTCACCGGGTAGTGCGTGGCTGGGGCGTCCAGCCACCTGGCGTCCGGGGTTACGACGAGATCGATGTTCCCCGCCCCGTGATCGACGACCTTCATGCCGACCCGGTGCCGGTTCTCGTGCTTGCCGGAGACCTTTTCGACGCTCGCGTCCCACATCACCGGCGCCGGCATCGTGGCCTTCTTCGCGCCGGTCTTCGCATCGGTGAGCGTCAGCGAGTCGTCCGCGTTCGCCTTGGCCCTGAGGTCGTCGGCCTGGAGCGGCAGGGTGTAGCTGTAGCCGTCGGCGGGGTGTTGAGCCGGGTGTACTGCTCGAAGCCGGTGCGGGTGGCCTCGACGATCACATCCGCACCTGGCACGGCGTCCTTGTTACGTGGCGGTCGTGCCATTCACTTCAGGGGAGGGCAAGCCGCCCTTCCACCGGAGCGTGACCTGCTCGCCGTCCGCGCCGCGGAGGGTGGCGAGGTCACGGGGTACGGCGTCCTCAGCGGCCCTGATTGAGGCGGTCCGTCACTGAAACCTCCGTCATCACGGAACGCTGCAAACCGGCAGTTCTGGCATAACTTGTGGGGGTTTTATTCCTCGTTTGGTTCGGGGATGATCTTGCCGATGGCAGTGTGGGAGTTCGGCATGCCAAGGTGGACGGTGGTATGTGGGGTGGGGAGGTCGCGTATTACGGCGAGGTTTTGCTCGGCGGCGACGCTGGCCTCGATCGTGGGGACCTCGCCGAGCCACCCCTGTTCCTTGGCCTTCTGGAGCCGGTTGAGCAGGTTCGCGTGGATCTTTTCCAAGTGGGGCATCTGCTTGGGACCAGGCCGCGGGACGGGGTCGTGGATGCGGGTGTGTTCGCGGACGGCTGCGGGTCGATAACGGCCTTGCTCACGGCAGGACTGATCGGCGCAGTGGGGCGGGAGTGGCGTCCGGGCGATCGTCGGGCTGCCGCAGTGCGGATGGGGGTACCGTCCGCGCTGCGATCCACTGAGATCCACTGCGATTCAAAGGCTCAGCACGATGGCGGTGCTGATGCCGCCGACACACAGGGCGAATGCGGCCTCTGGCCAGCCGCCTTTTCCCCAGCGGAAAGGTCTGTCGAGGGCGAGCGGGCCGGGACCGATGGCGGCGATGGCCAGCGCCACGACCGCGATGCACACGTTCAACTCGACGCCGCCTTGTGTTTTCCACAGGCCATGTGCCGCGGTGACGGTCACCATGGCATTGATCATCACACCGATCAGGGCAGCCGATGCCAGTGGGGTGAACAGTCCGAGAGCCAGGCCGAGGCCCCCGAGGAACTCGGATCCGCCGCCGATGGCGGCGTAGACGACTCCGGGGTGGTAGCCCAGACCGGCAAACCCCTTGCCCGTTGCGGCGAGACCTTCACCGCCGAATATTCCGAAGAGTTTTTGGCATCCGTGCCCCGTCATGAGGAGGCCGAAGGTGAGCCTGATAAGGAGCAGACCGCAGTTTCCGGCGGAGACCGAAGATTGTGCCGGTAGATGGGCCGTCGGCTGGGGTGGTGCACGCACTTTCTCATTGATGAACTTCACCGGGGACTCCCTCTCTGCACCGATACCACTGGGGTGGCACCGGCTGACCGCCCGGGACACGGCAGGATTGGCCGCACTGCGGCGGCGCCTATGAGCGCACGCCAGGCACGGAGTCCCGGGCGCTGCCGGGAGGCGGCCGAAGCGCAGGGAACCAGCTGGGCTGCCGTCCCCGGTCAGGCCGCGGGTCGTTTACGCATTCAATTACGTGACGTCGGCTTCTCATACCAAGCGTTACCTCCTTCTCCAGCGGGGATCGACCCTGGAGCGGGGGAGTGCGTGCGATATCAGCAGATGCAAGGAGGAGCGAGCGCCTCCGGTGCGGGACAACAGGTGACGCATCGCTGGCCGGCCCAGGGCCAGGGGCGCGGCTGGTGTTCGGTCCGTCACGGATGTGCGGGGGCTGGACCTTCCACGGGTGTGCTGGGTCTGTGCAGAGTGGGCGGCTGCGAGGGGGAGTAGCCCCGCAAACCGGTCGTCGACTTGCTGGAGTCGTTGTGGCTCCCGGTGGCTGGGCCTGTGCAGAGTCTGCCGGGTGGGCGAGGCCTTCGGCTCTTTGTCGACGATGTACGTATGTCGCAGGGCTGAGGTTGTGCGCTGGGGTTCCTACCGCGTGTTGCCCAGGATCCCGTGGTAGGGGTATGCGGGTTCATCGTGTGTGCGGTGGCGATTTGTCTCTCGTGCGAGTGGTTCGTCAGTGCGGTGGAGTGGCTGGGCGAGCGTCTGAGTGTCAGGTAGGGGGCAGTCGGCGCGTTCCTGGCCGCGTTCGGTACCGCACTGTCCGAGTCGGTGGTGACGCTGGTCGGGGTCACCATGGGCGCCATTGAGGGGGTCAGGAGCATCGGTGTCGGCGCGGCGACGGGCGGGCCGCTGGTGCCGGGCACGGTCGCCTACGGTGTGACCGGTGGGATGCTGTTCCTCGGGCGCCGCGAGGAGTGTGTCCCGGTTCCGGCCGTGACTGGCATGCCGGTCGGCGGCCCTGCCGGAGTCGAGGCTCTGGGGGGTGAGAAGGGCATGAAGCCGGTTGGCCAGGGATCAGAAGTGATTCTGGCCGATCTTCATCGTCAAGGTCGCTCTCGGCCTGGGCGCCTTTGTTTTCAAGCCCGCGCTCGGTCTGGTGTTCTTCGGCGCCTGCGCTGTCTACTTCTGGCGCGGGATCCGCAGCGGTGATGACGGTGAGGAGGTCGAGGTGCTGGGGCCGCTGAGGCTTCAGCCCGAGGCCGCCACCCAGGCCACCTGGGCGGTGGTGGCCCAGACCCTGGCCACGCTGGTCGTCATCTTCTTCGCGTCTCAGTTGTTCGTGAAGCAGCTCGACGCGATCGGCCCGGTGCTCGGCCTCTCGGCCGGGGTCACCGCGCTGTTCCTTTGCTGATCGGGACGGGGCTGCCTGAGATCATGAACGCGATCGTCTGGGTCCGTCAGGGGGAGACCGAGCTCGCTCTCGCGAACATTTTTCGGCGTCATGATGATCCGGGCGACGGTCCCCAGCGGCGCGGGACTGCTGTTCACCAGCTGGAAGTTCGATGGCGCCCCGTTCTGGGCCGGACGGATCGTCATGGACGCGATCGTCTGCCTCCTGGTATCGATGCGAGCCCACAAGCTCAGCCCCGGGCGGCTGGCCGTGGCAGGCCTCTTCTATGTCGTTTTCGGCCTGAGGCCCATCCCGGTCCTGGTCTGACGGCCCGTCCCTGCCTTTTGCCGTGGCGGCCCGAAAGGGCTGTCACGGTGTTTGCCGGACTTCGGGCCCCCATGCTTCACCCGTGCCCCCGCACACGGCGGGGAGCTTCCCTCCGCGTTCACATCGCGGGCGCCCGGACGAGTGCGTGATCACGATCGCCGAGCGCCCGGTACATGACACCACCCAGCGACCACCCGTTGCGGACCGCGCATCGCCGCATGGCCGGGGCCGCCGTGGAAAGCGCGATGTGCAGCCGTGCCGGCTTCGATTTTCTGCGTAAGCGAGTCCCGCTCGCCTCATGACGGGCGGCGGTAGGTGCGGTGGTACGAGTCGCCGACTTGACCATCACACGTGCCGCCGACCCGGAAGCCGTTGCGGCGGTACTGCTCGTTGGCACTCCGGGCATCAACGTCCAGCACCGCCTGGACCCCGCCCTGGACCGCCGACGGGCTGTGACGGCGATGACGGGCGTCTACGCCGACGCGCTGTCCGGCACCGGGCCGGACACCTCCTTTGGAACCTGACCCGCACCCGACTGCGGTGCGGCGCCCAGGCAGGTGAGGCGGTCCCGCCCCCGGCCCACGGCCGCACCGGTGCCGAGACCATCCTGGAATCCACCGGCCGGCCCGACCGTTGGAGACCCATGCCGCAGTGTCAGAACCTTCCCGCTGTCCGTCCTGTCGCGGGACAAGCCGAGGTGGTCCAGTGTGACCCGGTGGTGGTGGCCACTGTGCCGAAGGGTGAGCTGTCCGCGCCTGGTGTGACGCAGCGGCTGTCGGGCACCGGCCCGTAGGGGTGCAGCAGCAGTAGTGGCATCCGGCGCTGTGCGTGCCGCGCGGGGAGCGGGCCACGGTCGAGCACCGGGCCGGCTGTGCGTGGGACGGGTGAGAGCGTCAGGAGCATGGCCGGGCGGCGGTGCCTGAGTGAGATGCCGCGGTCCTTGCGGGCCGGAGTCATCGCCACCGGTCTCGCTCGGCTGTTACGAGACAGCGACAAGGCCCTGATGAACGTCTGTCTCCGCTGTGTCGTCGTTTCTAGTGACCACGCCAATCGGCACGTAGGTGCCCTTTGGCGCGAAATGCTGTTCTCGCGATAGATAGGGGCAGGTCTGTGATGGTCTCGAAGCGGCGCTCCCTGCGCACAGCCGTCGTCGGTGTCTTCGGCGCGGCCTCTCTCGCCCTTGCGGGCACCGCGATGGCAGCCGCTCCGGCCGCGCACACCGCGGCTCCGGTGGTCGTCGCGCAGCGGGCCGTGCCTGCCGAGGCCGGCATCACGGCCAAGCCGTCGACGTCCTCCGTCCGCGCCTGGCAGCTGTTCCGGGTCACGGGCCAGGCCGCCGGTCTCAAGGCGGGCAGCGAGGTGACCCTTCAGCAGACGCGGCACGGCAAGTGGGTCAGCCTGCCCGCGTCCACGAACATCTCGCGGGACGGCTCCTACTCGCTCGGTGTCAGGCTCGGGCTGAAGGGAAAGAACGGCCTGCGTATTGTCAGCGGCACCATGGCCTCGCCGGTCTTCAGCGTGACGGTTCGCTGAGTAGCGCCGCCACCGCGGCATAGGTCGGCTGTCGGCACCGGGGTGGTCTCCTCCCACCTGCCCTGGTGCTCCCGCCAGACGGAATCGGCGGCGACGACGCTGCGTCCGACCTGTGGGAAGCCACCCCTGACCGATGTCTGCGCAACGGCTTTGCTCCGGGCGGAGTGCAGTGGTTCCCGGGGTGCGGGGGCCGGGGGTGAGGAACGTTCACCGGGGGGTGAAGGAACCCCGGCCACCAGCACGGTACGTCACTGGTGGCCGGGCCCCTGCCTGTGCTTGTTCTGCCGGTGGTCCGTCCGGCGTTCCGTGGTCCGGGAATGAGGCGTGGTCTTCGGTACGGGCGGCCGGCTCGGTCGGCGGGGCGACGGCGGATGTCCGCGAACAACCGTGTCCCAACCCCGCGTCGACCGGCCGCCCGGCGCGCGGGCCTGGTCGCGGAGGTCGCCCGGAGCTGGTCGAGTGTGGTCATGGCGGCGTGGACGGTCGCTTCGTCGGCCGCGGTGATGTCGAGGACGACGAGCCCGGGCTCGCTGAGGTGCTGTGCGTGGATCGGTTCCATGCCCGTACGGTTGTATACCGCTCTCGTCGACGCCTCCGCGCACGTTCGCGGTCCCGAGCCGGATGTTCCGAGAAGGGATATCCTCAGGGCCGGGGGCCAGACGAGAATCCCGGCCCGATTACGGCGGGCCGGGATTCTGTGTTGTGCGCCTGGCCGGAGGGCCCCGGCCCGATTACGGCGGGCCGGGGTTCTCTAGCATGCGCATCAGGCGGTTGCTGGTTTTAGTAATCGCCGCCCTCGCCGAATTCGCCGCCCTCGCCCTTCTCGTCGTGGTGGCGCTTGATGACACGGAAGCTGGCGACGACTCCGTGCTTGACCTTCACGCCGTCATCCATCTTCTCGTGGTGCTTGCCCTTCTCGTGGTGCTCGCCCTTCTCGCAGTCCTCGTCCTCGTCCCTGCCCGGGCGGATGTTGTTGGCGGTGCTGTAGCGGCCGACGGTGGCGATGGGGGCGCCGTTGTCGCACACGGCTCCGCGGAAGACCTCGACTTCGTTGCGGCTGTCGTTGCGGATGTTGAAGCTCTTGGCGCCCAGGCCGCTGACGACGGTGATGCAGCCGTCGGGGCGGCCGGAGTATTCGCGCTCGTTGATGTGGATCCGGCCCTCCTCGTGATGGCGCTTGCCCTCGCGCTCGTTGCCCCGGCGCTCGTTGCCTTCGTTGCCCTTGCCTTCGTTGCCCTTGCCCGTGTTGCCGCCCTCCCCGCCCATGGGGGCCTGGGCGGGGACGGCGACCGGGGCCACCTGGGCCTGGGCCTGGGGGGCGGCGGTGGCGTAGGTGATGCCGGTCGCGGTCAGTGCCGCGGCGGCCGCGACGGCCGTGGCGATCGCGTGGGAACGGGTCATGATCATGTCGCTTGTTCTCCTTCTCAGACTCAGAGACAGTCCCGCTGTGACAGCCGGTGCGTGATTGAACTTACTAACACCCCCTATTGCTGTCATATCGAGCAAATCGGGACCCCCGGTTTCGTGGGGCTGATCGGGTTTACGGAGTCCCTTCAAGCCGCTCTGGAGACGAACTGACTAACCGTCAAAATTGCATTGTGCTTGGGAAATTGAAAGACAATTAGCCCTTGCAGGTGATCTTCTGACGCCTACTCACCCGCTGTGGCGGTGGGGCGCTGGGAAGTGTCGGCAAGTCGCTGCTTGACATGTGGCCTGTCGTAGGCTCCAGGGAGGCCGCGTGCACGGTGGCTGTCCGACGAACGTGACCGCGCAGAGCGGGGTTCGTCCAGGCCGGACGGTGACCAATGCCGGCGGGCACGGCCTACCCGCCGCGGCCCGGGCCGACCGTCCCGAGGACCCGAGCGGGCAAGCGCCAGGACCTGTCCGGGCACGAGGACCGTCTGCGTGGACTGCCCCGCCTCCCGCCGGGCGCCGCCCACACGATCGGAACGCCCGGGACAGCCCGCTCGGGACGGTGCGCGCACTGCGGCGGGACCGGCGACGCCCGCCCGCTGAGAGCCTGTCGGGTGGCTGATCATGCGTGATGCGTGACGGTCGTGATCTGCCTTCCGGGCATGGCGACGGCCCCGGAATGATCACGTGGTGTGTGCCGGTGCGACAACTCCGAGGCCGTCAGCGGCCCATGCTATCCGTCCAGCTCGACCGATGAGATGTGGGAGATCATCCGGCCGCTGCTTCCCGCGCGTGACCTGCGAAGAGGCGGCGGGCTGCGCAAGTGCGGAGACCGGTTGGTGCTCGACTCGGTGTTCTGCGTGCTGCGGCCGGGCTGCCGGTGGCGGATGCTTCCGCGCGATCTGATGCCCGGGGACGCGGCCCACCGCTGGTTCACCAAGTGGCGCCGGGACGGCACCTGGGACCGCGTTCACTACGAGCTCCGCCGCCAGGTCCGGGTCGGGGCCGGACGCGATCGCGAGCCGTCGGCCGCCGTGATCGACGCCCGGTCGATCAAGACCAGTGAGCGCGGCGAGGCGCGTGGGTTCGATGCGGGCAGGCGGATGACAGGGCGAAAGAGACACGTGATCGTGGACATGATGGGCTTGCTGCTGGTCGTCGCGGTCACCTCCGCGTCCGTGCGGGAGCGGGCCGGAGGCCGCATCGTCCTGGCCCGTCTCGCGAAGGGATTCCGTACGGTCAGTCTGGTGTGGGCCGACGGCGGATGCGCCAACTCCTTTGATTCCGAGCTTCTTTCATGGGCCCGGGACGCGTTGAACATCGTTGTCGAGATCGCGAAGCGGACCGACGACGTCAAGGGCTTCAAGGTCCTGCCCCGCCGCTGGGTGGTGAAGCGAAGTTTTGGCCGGCTGGTCCGAAACCGTCGGCCGGCCCGCGACTACGAACGGCCGACCGCGACCTCCCAGGCCGTGATCAAGGTGGCAGTGATCCGCTTGGTGCTCGTCCGGCTCGCCGGGCAGTCCTTGCGGTGAAGCCATGAATCCCACCGCAAGACCGCACGAGCCAACACCGACGAGGACTGCATCGCAGCGTAATCGACCGGCCACCCGACAGGCCCTCAGACGGCAGGCCCACTGTGTCCTGCCGCTCGGATGATGTGCGGGCGAGTCAGCCAACGCGGCGGGAAGCCGCCGGGTCACCGCGTTCGCGCCGCGGTCGAAGGTGGGCGAGCAGCTGGGCGCTGGACATGGCGCGTCCGCGCTGAGCAGCGGTCTGGTCGGCGATGCGCAGCAGGTCGCAGGCGACCGCGCGAACGCCCTCGAACCAGCCGTCCTCGAAGCCCTGCTCGGACCCGTGCGGGGCGCTGCTCTGAGATCCAGGTGCGCGCGCCCGCGACCGCCCCGGCCTCCAGCTGCGACACGAGTTCACCGGCCTGCGCGCGGGGCCCCAACGGCGGCCAACACCTCGAACACCACGAACCGCGCGGTCACCGCGTCACCCGAAAGCCTGGGCGTTCGGTACTACGACGCGGAGGCTGTCGTCACGAGCGGCTTCGTCAACGGAACTGTTTACCTCGGGTTCGACTCCGAGGACCTCTCAGACTGGGGCCGGCTTCTGGACGCCATCGAGGAAGCCGAATAGGAGGCCTACCTCGACGAGCCGTTCACCGCGGACTGGCCCCAGTCAGGCCGCACCGCCTGCCTTTGATTCCTTTGCGACGACCCCTACGTGGTCGAAGTCCGTGACGGCACCAGCACCCAGACCGTCGTCTCCGTGCCCCTCGACATGGGCGAAGAGTGGATAGCCGAATCCAGGGAGCGGCTGGCGGCGGCCCGAGCCGCTCTTGGCGTTGGCGCAGAGGGTCACCGTGGCGCACGTCCCTGACCGCGAGCTCACCCTCCCGCACCACACTCCGACTGCTTGACAACGACGATCGGGAATCAGTCACACCACCTGTGACTGATTCCCAATAATTCCTGTCCACCAGTGAGCCGTAAGGTGCGGCTCATGGAATCGTTGATCGCTGCCGTCCGAGAACAGGACGAAGCCGCCCGTTTCCTCGCTTGGCCGGGTGACTTCGACCTGGACCGAGGCGACCATGCCGAGGAAGTTCACCTCGCCTCGGGCGCCGCGCTCAAGGGTTTCGGCGGCGACGGCGCCGGGGGCAGGGCGGCTTCGCCGATGGCCCGCACGGCGCCGGGGTAGACCTTGCCGCGGACGCCTTCGTCCAGCAGGGCGCCGCAGAGCGATCGAACGTGACGACGACGCAGTGGAGTTGTGGAAGAAGGAGGTGTGGCCGCAGGTAAAAGCACGGCGGCGGCCCGCGATGCCTGGACCGTCTTCGAGGACGAGGCCAGCCAGTCGCTGAGGCCGCCATGCGCGAGGTCCTGGGGCCAGGTCGGCCGGACTCCGGTCGTCCGCGTCCGGGGCCGCGGTTCGGGGCGGGTTTCGATGGCGGGAATGGTCTGCTTCCGCCTCGGAGACCGGTCCCGGCTGATCTACAGCTTCCGCGTTCACCGGGGCCGAAAGGGTGAACCCAAAGGATTCGCCTGGCAGGACTACCGCGATCTGATCGTGCGGGCGCACAACCAGCTCCAAGGCCCCATCGTCCTGGTCTGGGACAACCTGCGTACCCATCTCATGTCGCAGATGAAGGACTTCATTGCAGCGAACGAGGACTGGCTGACCGTCTTTCATTTCCCGTCCTACGCACCTGACCTCAACCCGCAGGAAGGTATCTGGTCCCTGGTGAAACGGACGATCGGCAACCTCGCCGCCGCGAACCTCGACCAGCTCGCCGCCGCCGTGAGGCGCAGCCTCAAGAAGACCCAGTATCGACCGCACCTCATCGACGGCTGCCTCATAGGCACCGGCCTGGCCCTGACCAGCTGAGACGATCAGGCCGACATCACTCATGCAAGCTCAGTAGCTGGCCGTCAGCCGAATGGGGCGGTTTCGGGTTCGGTGTGTCGGCTCCGAGTCTGCTGCGCTTCGCGTTGAGCGGATATTGAGGGGAGGGACGCGATGGCCTCGGTGGGCCGGCCTTGCCTGATCAGGAGCTCTGCCAGTGCGCTGGGCCCGTCGGACTCGGCGGACGAGCGGAGTACAGCGAGAGCTTCGTCCGCGCGGCCGGCCTCTTCCAGCAGCGATGCGAGCATCACGTTCCTGTTGTACTCCTCCGGCGGCACAGCCGTGGCCTCTGTGATGGCCTCTTGGTGGCGTCCGACCTTGGCCAGCGGTGTCAGCCGCGTCGACCGGACCGAATGAGAGTGCTCTTTGACGTACTGCGCGCTGCGCTCGTTCAGGAGCGCCAGAGCCTGTTCGGGCCGTCCGTCCTCGACCAGCAGGTCCACGGCCCAGTCGAGTTGGTTGCCGCAGTCGTAGTACTCGAACGTGGGCCCCTTCGTCGATCCGGCCTTTTCGGGCCAGTAGCCGCACGAGGGTGCTGCGATGACCAGGGTGGTCGGTGGCATCGATGATCTCCCAAAGGACGGTCTCGGCCTCCTCCTCCCGGCCCGCATCGGCCAGCGCCTTCACGTACTGCTCCAGTGCAACGGTTCCGTGCTCCCCGGTGGCCAGCTCGCGTAGCGCCTCAATACGGCCGTGGCGCGCCAGCAGACCTGCGTAGAACGCGACCGTGTTCTGGACGAAATATCGGCGCTCAGCGACATCCGTCGCGAGAATGTTGATCGCTTCGTCGGCGTGACCGGCACGTTCCAGGACCTGCGCCTGCAGGTCCAGGGCACCCTGTCCAGGGTGCGTCCACTTGCCTTCTGCCTTGGCTTTGCGAGCTCCCTCCGCCAAAGGTGGGAGCAGTTCGAGGACACGCTCGTCCCTGTCCTTCCCCTCGGTCATCTCGACCAAGGTCGACTGCATCCACCAGTCCTGGAGATGAGGAGCGAGGACATCGATCGCTTCGTCCAGCCGTCCGGCCCGTTCCAGCATCAGGGCGTAGTCCCGCCACTCCCGGTCCTCCTGCACCGGCTCGCGCGGGCGGACCAGGGCGAGCGCGTCGGCAGTCGTCCCCGACTGGAAAAGCACGTCGGCAGCCACCTTCACGGCAGGTTCCCACCCGGTCGCCGCGAACGGCTCGATCACCGACCGCGCCTTCTCGTGGTCCCCCGCCGCGCATAGCTCGCGCACGGCCGTACGGGCGCAGAACCACTCGCCACGCTCACCCGCCGCTTTCACCTTGAGTTCCAGATGCCCGAGTTCCACGAGAAGGTCCGCCGTCAGCGGCGGAATCCCTCCGTACATCCGCTCTTGCCACTCGAGATCGTCAACGTTTATGGAGGGAGCAAAGGAATCCCCACTGACACCCACCGAACGGGGCGAACGCGAGCAACGCGGTCTCTGGACGGTCGGCCGCATACCGTCGTCCGCACGCTGCGGATCCTCGCCCCGGATCCTCGCCCCGGCCCCGCGCCCGAACCCGAGCCGGCCGAACCCGAGCCGCCCGAACCCGAGCCGGCCGACGCCGATCCGGCACCCGCCCCCGCGCCCACCGGTCCGGTCCGCACCCGGGAGACCGCCTCGGCC
Organism: Streptomyces sp. NPDC104309; assembly: GCF_055584025.1. Lineage (NCBI taxonomy): Bacteria > Bacillati > Actinomycetota > Actinomycetes > Kitasatosporales > Streptomycetaceae > Streptomyces > Streptomyces sp. NPDC104309. The sequence goes on from NZ_JBVJMV010000056.1 coordinate 13,975, forward strand.
GGTTACCACCGCGCCCTCGCTGCACACCGCCAGGCCGTACCGTCGCGCCGGACCGACCCGGGCATCGCGCAGGCAGCGAAGCGGCAGACCGCCGCACTGCGCGCACGCAGCGCCCGTGCCTTCCCCGAGACCGAGACCGCACCGGACGCGGACGACGCGCCGGCCACGATTGAGGCGGCCCGCACCCCACGCCGCCGCCACGCCGCCGTCAGGCCGCGGCCACCGAGGCCGCCGTCCTGTGCCGCGCCCGCGCCGCGCGCGCCTCCCGGCAGGACGTGTACGACACCGCGGGAGCAGTACAGCTGGCGCCCACGGCGTAACCAGGTTGCGCTCCTCGGCCGCCCCGAAGGACGGCAGCCGCACCACCCGTCGACGACGGCATCATGCAGATGAGCCCGGTCTGGTGCCGCGGCTCACCTCCGCTCGCGTGGAGAGGACGCGAGCGCATTCGGGGTGGCCGGGGCGGATCCGAGAAGTGCGGGGGAGAGGGGGGTGAGGCTGTCCCTCGGTCGATCAGTGGCGTCGCAGGGAGGGGTCGAGCAGCGCGGGCGGAGTGTCGTTCTTCTCGTGCGCGGCCAGGTCGGTGCCGGGGGCCACGATGGTGTCGATCGCGTCGAGTACGTCGGTGGAGAGCACGGTGTCTGCGGCAGCGAGTCGCGAGTGCAGGTGGTCCAGCGTACGGGGGCCGATGAGCGCGCCGGTCACGCCAGGGTGCGCGGTCACGAATCCGAGCGTGAGCTGGATCATGGTCAGGCCGGCCTCGTCGGCGACCTTGGCCAGCCGTTCCACGGCTTCGAGCCTGGCCCGGTTGGCGGGGACGGTGGTATCGAAACGCTGCGGCATGAACGCTGAGTGGTTGCTGGTGATCTCCCGGCCCTCGCGGATCGCGCCCGACAGCCAGCCCGAGGCCAACGGGCTCCACACCAACACTCCGAGCCCGTATTCCTCGGTCACGGGCAGGACGTGGGCCTCAATCCCGCGCTGCAGGATCGAGTAGCTGGGCTGTTCCGTGACGTAGCGGCTCAGGTGGTGCTCGCGGGCGGCCCACTGTGCCTGCACGATGCGGTAGGCGGGGAAGGCCGAGGAGCCGAAGTAACGGATCTTTCCTGCGCGCTGCAGGTCGGTCAGAGCCGACAGCGTCTCCTCGTCGCTGGTACGGGGGTCCCACGGTGGATCTGGTAGAGATCGACGTGGTCGACACTGAGACGGCGCAGGCTGTCGTCCAGTGCGGTGACCAGCCAGCGGCGCGAACCGCCCTGATGGTTGCGCTTGTCGCCCATTCGCGAGCCTGAGATCCGGGAGCAGCAGGAGGTGCGTGCCCGGCAGCGGGCGCGGGCCGAGCAGTCGTGGAAGATTCAGCCGAAGCGTTCCGGCAGCACCGCGATGCTGCACCGCGGCGGCCGCACCTTGTACAAGAGCGAGCTCGGTTTCCTCACCTGGGACGAAGCGATCATTGCCCTGCCGGAGCCGGACATCGAGCCGTGCCAGATCTGCACTCCGGAAACGGGGCTGATGGACGAGTAGGTCGTACGCACTGTCCGCAGCGCCGCCCAGGGCGGGGCGCGCAAGCTGGAGATGTGGAGTTCCCGGTCAAGGTTGCCCTCGCCCAGGCCGTGCCGGTCCTGCCTGAGGGGCCGGGCTGGTGGTGCGAGCCCGAATTCGACAGTTCTCCAGACATGCAGATGTGTCTCGCGTCGTCAATCACTTGCCTGGTACGACCTCACCGGTGAGAATCAGCGGGTGCTTGCATCTGTGTCGGACGGGCGCGCGGGAATCAACGCCGTCCTGGTGAAGCGGTTGATCACCACCCAGTTCCCTCAGTGGAGCCGTCTGCCCGTGGTCCCGGTGGCGGTGGACGGCTGGGACAACCGCACCTACCGCCTCGGTGACGACATGACGGTCCGCCTGCCCACCGCGGCCGGCCATGCTCCCGCGGTCGGCAAGGAATGCGACTGGCTGCCTCGCCTGGCCCCCGCGCTGCCGGTGGCTGTCCCCACCGTCCTGGCCATGGGAGTCCCCGGCGCGGGATACCCCTACCCCTGGTCCGTGCGCGGCTGGCTGCCCGGCGAGAGCGCTTCTCCCGAACGCATCGACGACATGACCCAGTTCGCCACCAGTGTCGCCGGGTTCATCCTCGCCCTTCAGCGCTGTGACTCCAAGGGCGGTCCTCCCGCCGGGGCGCACAGCGGGTATCGCGGCGCGTCGCCCGCTCACTACGACGACGAGACGCGTCGCTGCATCACCGCCCTGAGCGGCCGGATCGACACCGCGAGGGCCACCGAGACCTGGCAAGCGGCACTTCAGGCCCAATGGCGTGGAACGCCGGTGTGGTTCCACGGCGACATCGGCGGCAGCAACCTGCTTGTCACCGACGGCAAGCTGTCGGCCGTCATCGACTTCGGTACCTCGGGCATCGGCGACCCGGCCTGCGATCTCGTGATCGCCTGGACGATGTTCCGCGAGGAAAGCCGCGAGGCATTCCGGCACACAGTCGGCCAGGACGACGGCACCTGGGCCAGGGCCAGGGGCTGGGCGCTGTGGAAGTCCCTGCTGACGTTGACCCAGTGCTCCGATCCCCAGGACGGGCGAGTCGCCATCCATCTCGATGTGATCGACGCGGTGCTGGCCGACCACGAACGCTTCGCGTAACCCGGACCGACGCCGACGCACTCCCCACCGCCCAACGTCACCCTCCAGCAGCCCACTTCGAGTCCCATGGGACACACCGAAGCCTGGAGAACGACGGGCACCGGACCGTGCTGCACCGCACCGACGACACCGCATCCTGTACGCCCGGTCCGGCAGGGTTGTCACCCAGCACTGGACGGACCTGGCCGTCGCCGCCATGGCCCTTCGACCAGGGACCGTCCTGGACGGGGAGGCGCTGATCTGGCGAGAAGGCCGGCTCGACTTCGCCGCGGCGCAGTCATGGGCCGAGGCGTCCGTTGGCCCTCACCCTCGCAGCCCGGCACCCTGCCTCGTACGCCTGCTGGGACGTGCTGCAGCGCCCCGACCCGGCGACCGGGGACCTCCGCAGCCGCCCATACACGGAGCGGCGCGCCTATCTGGTGGAGCTTCTGGCCGAGGTCGGGCCGCCGATCCAGGCCGTTCCCGCGACCGAGGACCGGGAGGTGGCCGCGGTCTGGTACGACGGGCTGCGCGAGCAGCGGATCGAGGGGATCGTCGCGAAGCGCGCCGGGGCCGGCTGTCCGGTGGGACGCCGTTCGGGGTGGACCGCTCCACGATCTCCGGGGCGGTCCGGCAGATCAGGCCACTGCTGGCCGCGCGCGGGTTCGCCGTGCCGGACCGGCCCGGGATCAGGCTGCGCACCCTGGAAGACGTGTTTGCCTACGCAGCCGCCGAGGGTGTGAAGCTGCGGATCGACGGCACCGACGTGCAGGTCCGCCGCCCTGCTGCCGGGCGGCCGGGCCGCAAGGCGTTCGTGTCTGGCGGGAGAGCCTCCCCGACGGCAGCCTCGTGTGCATCGCACCACAGGTGAGCGGCGTCTTCATAGTGGAGCCGAGGGATGACGGTGGGCAGAAGGCGACGCTCGTCGGCCTGCGGAAAGGCGGGGGCGGCATAGAGCAGTACATCTCGCTTCCGTGGACGTTCCACGTCGAGCGCATCGACTACGACGACCGCCGTTTCACGCTGCACGCGTCAGACGGTCGGTCCGTGCGGGCCGCACCTGCCCAGTTCGTCGAACGGCCGTTGATTCTCATCGAAGAGGTCAACCCCTCCTACGACGAACACCTGGAGCAGGCATTCGCGGCTATACCGTCGATGTACACGGCTGAGACTCCCTTCCTCACGCCGATCATTCACGATGTGATCCTCGGCGACATCACGTTCGACAGCGTCTACCCCGACATATACAGCGCGCAGCCGGATGAGCCCGAACTGGTTGGGTCCTTCATGGCGATGCCGCCCGAGAGGGTCAGAGCCTTGCTTCCCGGCGTGCGTGGGATCCTTGCGGACTACGAACGGATCCTTCGAGACGGCATCGACTTCCTCTGGGACCACGGGCCCGAGGACGAGGGCACCGATGTGGAGAAAGCACAGTTCGTCAAGGCGGTAGTCGCCTTTCACCTCGAGGTCTACTACTCGGGCGACTTCATCATCCACTTCGGCGACGACGGCAGCTACTTTCTCGAGGGCTCTTGGATGGCCGTGTACTTCCGAGGCGAGAACCTGACGCCGGTCATTGTGTCCATGGAGAGCTGACCTGCGACGCGCCCCCGGCTGTCCGTGCCGGATGAACCTTGCGAGTTCCGGCTATGTTGCGAGGGATCCTGCAACGTTCTGATTACTGACTTCGGCGTATCAGCCGTAGCCGGAGGACCCCTGGAAAGCAGCGCCTCGCGGCCGCCCGTCTTCCAGGCGCGGCGCCACTGGTAGACCGGCTTCTCACTCACCCGTAACTCCCGGGCGATGGTGATCAAGGACCGCTCTCCGCTCCCATTTTTCCCAGACAGTTCAAAGACCAAGCAAGTGGGGCGAGGAGCGGCCCCGGCCGTTTTCAAAGACCCCCATCACCTTGACCTGCTTCGCTACCGGCCACGGTCAGACTGCGGCCAAGGGGCACCCCTGCGCGCTGCTCCTTCGGATCAACGCCCCGACCGGGGCAGCGAAGGAGACAAGACGATGCCGACCACCCACCCGAAGGCCGGGCAGCGACAACGCCCGGGTCGATCGAGCCGGAAGGCCGGCCCGTAGCGGGCAAGCCGAAGTGGGCTCCTTGGGTGCCCACTTCGGAGGGCACTTGGGAACCCCCTTTGGTGCCCGGCACGCGGGGTCGGGGAAAATCCCTGGTCAGGCTGGGAATCGGTGCGAAAACTGTGCTGTCACAACCCTCTTCTCTACTCCTGATGTCAGTAGTGGAGGAGATCATCGAGTTCCGGGGGGTTCGGGCGCCCTCCCAGGGCGGGCGCGGCCAGCTGCGGCGGTCGGCTGGCGGCCGGGGAAGTTGATGTGGTCGGGCGGCAGGGCACCGCCATCATTCCGCTGTTCTCACAAACGGTCCGTTTGTGAGAGCAGTCGCGCGCCGGACTCTGGCCTATGCTCCCGTTCCGGGGAGATCACCAACGGAGAAGGGGCGTCGCCGCCCAGTGTGCCGGGTGGGCGGCGCTCTACCTCGGGTACACGACCGTGCCAGCTCATGGCGTGCCGGACACCAGTCCGACCCGGTAGGCGAGGACGACGGCCTGGACACGGTCGCGCAGGCCGAGTTTCGCCAGGATTCGAGACACATATGTCTTGACGGTCTCCGGGGTGATGAACATCGCCGCTGCGATCTCCGCGTTCGACAGCCCCTCGGAGATCAGCTGGAGCACTTCCAGCTCGCGGGGGGTCAGCGCGCGCACGACATCCTGCCTGGCCGGCTGGGAGGTATCGGCCGGGCGCAGGTGCTCGGCGAAGTGGCCGATGAGGTGGCGGGTGACGGCGGGCGCCAGCAGGGCCTCGCCCCGGGCGACGGTCCGGATGCCGTTCACCAGCTCCACCGGAGGCGCGTCTTTGAGGAGGAAGCCGCTCGCTCCGGCGCGCAACGCATCGTAGACGTAGGCGTCGACGTTGAACGTGGTGACGACCAACACCTTCGTCGCGCTTTCGGCATCAGGACCGGCCAGTTGCCGGGTCGCCTGGATCCCGTCGAGCAGGGGCATCCGGATGTCCATCACGACCACGTCGGGGCTCAGCTGCCGCGAGGCCTGCACCGCTTCGTGCCCGTTCTCGGCCTCCCCGACGACCTCCATGTCGGGCTGAGCGGAGAAGATGGTGACGTAGCCGGTCCGCACCAGTGCCTGGTCGTCGCACACGAGCACGCGGATCGGTTTCGATGCATCGCTCACGGGGTCACTCCTGAAGGGGCTTGGACGGAATCGTTGCGCGGACCTCGAACCCGCCCTCGGGCCGGGGACCTGCCTTCAGTTGACCATCGAGCATCCGTACCCGTGTACGCAGCCCGGCTAGTCCTCGTCCGCCCCTATCAGGGCCCGGTTTCCGCGTGACCGGTGCGGCGACGGGTCCGTCGGTGGTCACCTGAATCTCGATGTGCTCCTCGCCGTGCCGGAGCAGGACCCGTGTCGGCTTCCCGGCCGCGTACTTCATGGCGTTGGTGAGCCCCTCCTGCACCACCCGGTACGCGGCCAGCTCCACGTCCACGCTCTGCGGCCGGGGCTCGCCCTGCTCGCTGAACTCGACCGGCTGACCCGACCTGCTGGCCTGTTCGACCAGGTCCCCCACCCGTCCCAGGGTGGGTGCCCGTCCCGCACGCGCCGCGTCCGCGGACGCCGACTCGCCGGTCGCCTCCAGCACGCCGAGCAGGTACCGCAGCTCCGTCAGCGCCCGACGGCCCGTGTCACTGACGGCCGACAGCCCCTCGCCGGCGCGTTCCGGCGCGGACGTGAGCAGGAACTGCGCCGCGTCAGCCTGCACCACCATGGCCGTCACGTGGTGGGTGACCACGTCGTGCAGCTCGCGGGCGATCCGCGCCCGCTCGGCGGCCGTGGCCATCTCGGCAGTCAGCCGCCGCCGCTCCGCCTCTTCCGCCCGCCGCATGCGCACCGTACTCCCCACCAGCCAGACCGCGGCCAGAACCAGATAGAACGCGAGATAGTCCGGGACTCCCTGCGGTGAGCCCAGGAGGTCCAGGACGACAGCCAGCACGGCATAGCCCACACTCGCCACCACGGTCAGACCGCGGCGGAAGCGGACCTGATGGGCGCCGGCGGAGTACAGGGCCAGATACAGCCCCACGCTCCCGAACGTCGTCGCGAAGCCCAGCGCCTGGTGCACACCGAACGCGCCCGCGACGACGCCCAGACAGGCGGCGGGCCACCGGCGGCGGGCCGCCAGCGGCAGGGTCTGAGCCAGGACAAGTCCGACACTCAGCACGTTCGCCGACCGCTCGGGCAGATCACCGATCTGCACCCCGATCTTCGACAGGGTCGGCGCGAAGGCCAGCACAGTGAGCACCAGCGCAAGGGCGCCGTCCTTGAGTGAGGCGTCCCGCTCTTCCCACCAGTCGAGCGGCGCCCGGAGCAGCGGGAGCCTCCAGAGCGCCTGACGAGACATCACTTCCGATTCCTCCAGTCGTCCGGTCTCAGCCCCGGGCACGCCGTCGGGGCCAAAGACCGCCGCGCCGGTGGGCGAGAACGAACATCGGGACGGCGAGCAGCACACCGATGACGACGGGCACGATCGACGTCTCCAGGCCGAAGCCGCCACCGGTCAGCAGGGCGGAGCCGTGGACATCGACCGAGAACAGACCCTCGGGGGTGTGTCCGGAGACCGGGATGCCGAGCAGCTGCTCCGTGGTGTTCCAGGCGAAGTGCAGACCCGCGACGAACCAGATGTTACGCCGCCACAGGAACGCGGCTCCGAGCATGACGCCCGCCTCCAGCGCGATCGCCAGCGCGCTCCACACGCCGGCTCCCGGGGAACCCAGGTGCGCGACACCGAAGAACAGCCCGGTGGTCACAATGGCGACCCGGCTACCCCACAGCTGCTCCAGAGCCTGCAGGGCGAGACCGCGGAACATCAGCTCCTCAGTGACCGCGGTGCCGACCTGCACCGCAACCGCGGACCATGCGACCGACATGAAGCCGTTGCCGGCCCAGGAGAACGAGTAGCCCCCGAACGCCGTGATCAGGAGGGCGGAGACGAGGATGAAGGCCAGGCCGATCCAGCCGCCGAGCAGCGCCTCCCGGCCGGCCCCGCGCCGGGCGATCTCCGGCATGGGGCGTCGTGCGACATGGCGCATGACCGCCCAGTACACGGCCACCGCGGCAGCCGCGCCCAGCACCGGCACCGGACCGGGTCCGGTCGCGGTCAGGCCCGAGACCAGGCCGACGCCGACGATGCCCGTCAACATCCAGCCGAGCGGAGAGCGCATGATCCAGCCGAAACGACCGCCGCGGCCTTGGTCCGGGCCGGAGCCTGTGTCGTGTTGTGTGGCGGACGTCATGCCCATGGTGGCCTCCCCTGTCGTGGTCGCACCTGCGGCGACCTGACGACCACGCTAGGAATCCGCCGACGTCCGCGAATCACCCGCGCATGGACGGTTCCTGTAGCTCTCACGGGGGATGCGCCACCCGCGCCCGCCCGCTCCGCCACGGGAGGCGGCCGAGGCACGAACAGGACCAGGCGCCGTACGAGGGATAGCGCCGAGGCAAGCCTAAATGCCGCCAGTAGTTGATCTTGTCAGGCCCCTGTCCGGTTCCCGCTTCGGCACAGTCACCCGGATCTCACCGCCCAGCCCCGCACCTGCCGGGCCCGGCGCCATCGCACCGCTCCGGTCGCAGGGCTCCGCACAGCACCTCCCGTAGCGTCTCCCGGGCGATCACCAGCCGCGACAACTCCGACTCGGCCTCCCCGAGAGCTGCGGCCAGGCTGGCCGCCTTGCCCTGGAGCCGCTCGACCTCGCGCCGAGCCCCGGCCTCCCGCTCCTCCAGCAGTTCCAACACCGATGCCACCAGCAACCTCCGAACACATCGAAAGAGACGAACCATCACATCTCTCCCGCGCGCAACGGAAGTTCCCGCCACCAGGGCATGATCCGGTCAGCGGTCGGGTTCTGCGGGCCGAGCGGCCCTGTCCGGACTTCCCGACCGTGCTGGAGAAGGGATGGGTGGCCGATGGCGACGGAGTGATCGGGGGTGCGGCCCGGCACCCGGTTGCCGACCATTGGTTCCGTGCGGGGCGAGCCGGGAGCTCGGCGAGGCGGGGGCGGTGCTCAGGCAACGGCCGGTGCGGGGCCGTCAGACCGGCTGTGAGGACGGGGATACGACCTCGCAGCCGGCCCGCCGAGTCGCTCAGGAGGACCCGCAACCTGCTGAGTCGGTACTGGCCCGGCACCGTACGTCCCAGTGCCACGGCGGTGCTCCCGGACCGACCGTGGTGCACCGCCGCAGCTCCGCGGCTGTGCGGTCAGACGAGCGCGGGTCCGGGCACGTCGACGGGCTGCTCCTCCATGGGCGGCTCAAGGGCCAAGTGCGGTAGGCAGCGGTCCAGCCAGCCTGGCAACCACCAGTTGGCCGGACCGCACAGGTACATCACGGACGGTACGATCACCGTCCGCAGGATGAAGGCGTCCAGCGCCACGGCGGCGGCCAGTCCGACGCCGAACTCGGCGATTCCGCGCTCCCCCATGAACACGAACGCGGTGAACACGGCAATCATGATCACTGCCGCGGCGGTGATCACCCGTGCGGTGTCGGTCAGGCCGGCGAGCACCGACCGGGTGTTGTCATGGGTCTGCGACCACTCCTCGGCCATCGTGCTGACCAAGAACACCTGGTAGTCCATGGACAGGCCGAACAGGACCGCCAGCACCAGCTCCGGCAGGTAGCCCTCGACTGGGCTGGCCGCGCCGAGGCCGAACGCGCTGGTTCCCCAACCCCACTGGAAGAACGCGGTGAGTACGCCGAACGAGGCCGCCGCTGCGAGCAGGTTCAGCACCGCTGTGATCGCGGGGATGAGCAGGCTGCGGAAGGCGAGCACGAGCAGCAGGAAACTGAAGCCCACGATCGTGACGAGGAGCCAGGGCAGCTTGTCGCTCGTCACCGTCGCGAAGTCGTCCATCGTGGCTGTCAGGCCGCCCACGTAGACCTGCAGCGTGGTGCCCTGCGTGTATTGCGGTATCACCGTGTCGCGCAGTTGGGTGATCAGGGTGGAGGTGGCCACGTCCGCGGGCGCCGTGGTGGGGAGGACCTGGATCACCTCGATCGCCGGCCCGGCACCCGGACTCGTCTGCCTGGGCGCGGTCTGCACGGCGGCCACCCCGGGCACGGCGCCGAGCGCGCTGTCGAGCCGGTCGAGCGCCGCGCGGTCGGCCGCGGACTGAGTCCGGGCGACCACGAGCAGTGGGCCGTTGAAGCCCGGCCCGAACCCCTCGGCGAGCATGTCGTAGGACTTGTAGGAGTGGCTCGACGAAGAGTCGTTGGACGCGTCGGAAAAGCCCAGTCGCAGGTCCAGCACGGGGACGGACACCGCGACCATGACCGCGAGCCCCAGGGTGGCGAGCACGGCGGCGTAGCGCGGCACAGTGCGCGCCCAGCGCGCCCACCTGCCGCCACCGCTCTCCGCCTGGCTCAGTTCACCGGCCCGCAGCGCGCGGCGCTGCTTGCGGCTCAGCACGCGCATGCCGAAAGCCCCGAACAGCGCGGGCAGCAGCGTGACGGCCGCGACCACGGTGCACACCACGGTGAACGCCGCCGGGACGGCCAGCCCGTTGATGAACTTGAGGCCGATGGTGAGCAGGCCGAGCAGGGCGATGCAGACCGTGCCGCCGGCGAACAGGACCGCTCGGCCGGCGGTGTTGAGCGCTTGGACGGTCGACTCCTCCAAGCCCAGCCCGGACTTCAGGCCGCGGCGGTGCCTGGTCACGACGAACAGGGCGTAGTCGACGCCGAGGCCGATCAGCGCGCCGAGGACCGGCGCGATGCCGTTCACCGACATCATATGGCTGAGCGGGGCCATGAGTAGTAGGCCGCTGCCCACCCCGGCCACCGCGGTCACGATCGGCAGCGCCATCGCGAGCAGCGATCCGAACACGATGAGCAGGATGACGGCGGCCGCGATGATGCCCATCAGCGACGCGGTCGACGTCGACGTCTGCTCGGCGGTCGAGATCGCCTTGCCGCCGAGTTCGACCGAGAGGCCCGGCTGGGCGGCGACGGTCGCCGTCGAGATCACCCGGCGGATGGCGGCAGGGTCCAGGTCGTTCGCCGTCTTGGTGAAGTTCAACGTGGCATACGCGGTGCGTCCGTCAGCGCTCACCTGGACCTTGCCGCCCGGCAGGTAGGGGCTGGCGACCGAGGCCACCTGGGGCAGGTGCGACACCCGCGTGAGCATCGCCGACATCCGCTGTTCGACGGCCGGATCGGTGGCCCTGCCTTGACTCACCTGCCAGACGATCTGGTCGGAGTCGCCGGCCTGGGCCGGTGCCGACCGCAGGAGCAGTTCCTGGGCTCTGCCCGAACTCGTCCCCGGCACTATGAGGGAGTTGTCGTACGTCGTCTTCACCGCCTGCGACATCACCGCCAGGCCGATGAGGAGGGCTGCCCAGGCAGCGATCACGACGAAGCGGTGCTGATAACACCAACGTGCGAGTGCGGACATGATCATCCATTCCTTTCAGACGCGGCTCTTCATCGTCGGGGTCTCAGCCGCCCAGGTCACCGGCCGACCGCAGCGATTGCCCGAGGCGCTACCACGCCATTCGGTGCGGCTCGCGGCTTCGCCTACTGCGTTCGCAGTAGTTCCGCTGTTGACGGCGGCCGTGCGCGACGGCTCTCAGCCGCTCGGCAGCGGTGCGGCGCTTCTCCTGCGGCGGTATCCCCGCGCGGAGTTCGGGGTCGTGCCCGCGGTGGCGCGGTCGCTCATGGCCGGGGGCGCGGCGCGGTGACCAAGCCGGTCTTGTAGGCGAGGACGACGAGTTGGGCGCGGTCGCGCGCGCCGAGCTTGGCCATGGCATGGTTGGCGTGGGTCTTGACGGTGAGTGGGCTGAGCGTGAGCTGACGGGCGATCTCCGTGTTGGACATGCCGTCGGCGACGAGGGCCACCACTTGGAGCTCGCGGTCGGTGAGGGTGGCGAGCAGAGGCGAGGGGCGGACCGGCTCGCTGTCGTGCAGCGTGAGGAACCTCGTGATGAGTCCCCGGGTGGCGGACGGCGAAAGCAGCGCGCCGCCGCGGGCGACCGCGCGGATCGCGTCGATCAGGACCTCTGGGCGCGAGCCCTTGCCGAGGAAGCCGCTGGCCCCCGACCGCAGCGCCTCGAAGACGTACTCGTCGACCTCGAACGTCGTCAGGATCAGCACCCGCACTCCGGCGAGGCTGTCGTCGGCGGCCATCCGACGGGTTGCGGCCAACCCGTCGAGGCCCGGCATCCGGATGTCCATCAGGACGACGTCGGCGCGTGCCTCGCGGGCTACCCGGACCGCGTCGTCACCGGTGACCGCCTCGCCCACGACCGTCAGCCCCGGCGCACGGTCGATCACCAGCCGCAGGCCCGCGCGGATGAGATCCTGGTCGTCGGCGAGGACCACGCGGGTCGGCGCCGTGGCTGCGGGCGCCGGCAAGGCGGGCGCGGTCCAGGTCATCAGCTCTCGATCCCGGTCGCTCGCAGCGGAATCTCGGCGAGGACGAGGTAGCCCCCCTCGGGCCGTGGCCCCGCCGCCAGTCGTCCGCCCACGGCGGCCACCCGTTCCCGCATGCCCACGATGCCGTGTCCTCCGTTCGTGCGTCGGCGGACCCAGGCCACCGGCCTGCCCTCGTCCTCGACCGCCAGACTGAGTGCCCCAGGCGCGTATCCAAGCCGCACCACCGCAGAATCACAGCCGGCGTGCTTGCGGGTGTTGGTCAGCGACTCCTGGATGACCCGGTAGGCAGTCAGCTCCACTACCTCGGGCAACGGCCTGGCCTGGCCGGTCACCTCGTGGGTGACCCGCAGGCCCGCGCCGGCGAATGAGCAGATCAGTTCTCCCAGTCTGTCAAGGCTCGGCACCGACTCCGCCGGCTCGGCCGCGCCGGGCTCGCGCAGCAGCCCGACGGTCAGCCGCAGTTCCTCAAGGGCTTCCTCGCTGGCCTGCTGGATATGCGTGACCGACTCCATGGCCTGGGACCGGTCCTCGTCTTCGAGCAGATAGACCAGCGCGCCGGCCTGCACGTTGATCAGGGCGACATGGTGGCCGACGGCGTCGTGCAACTCCCGTGCGATCCGCAGCCGTTCCTCGGTGACGCAGCGGTTCACCTCGTCTTCCCTGGCCTGCTCGGCGTGTCTGGCGCGCTCGTCGGCCTCGGCGACGTAGGCACGGTGGCTGCGGGCGGCGATGCCGGTGGTGACCGCCAGGGTCGCCCACAGCACGATGACGACGCCCGTCATGCCGGGATGGGTGATGAGCGAGCCGGTGAGCAGCGTCGCCTTGACGGTGACGCCGACCGCGAGCGCCCGGCCCTGGGAGGAATCCAGCGCGACCCAGTGGAGCGCGCAGAAGAGCGCCAGCAAGGTCGGCGGGTAGTCCATCCCGTCGGCCATCAGCACGACCGACCCGATGACGGCGACCGCCACTGTGCCGATCGGGAACCGCCGGCGTACCACCAGGGCCGCGTAGACCACGACGGTCACCAGCAAGCTCAGCGGCTCGTGAGAACTGAGCGCGTGCCGGACGGCCGCGGGGACCGTCGCGACCGTGAACAGCACCATCGACGCGAGTGACGAGAGCAGCAGCAACAGCTGCTGCCTGGCCATCAGCCTGCTCCAGGAGATCGCGGCCGCGGTCAGCATGAATCCGCGCCTGCGGGCCGGCGCTCTTTGACGACATGCAGCAGGGTGACGCCGAGCCACGGGCCACCGTACGAGTACCTGACCCCCAGTGGGCGCAGCGTGCCCTGCCCGAGGTGCGCGGCATACTTCGTGGCCGCCCACCAGAAGTCCGCGATGAGCAGCTGCCCGCCCGGGCTCAGCACCCGCATCGCCTCGTCCACCGCGCGGTAGCGTCCCTCGCGTGACGGGATGTTGTGGATGGCGAGCGCGCTCGTCACGACATCGAAGGAGCCGTCCGCGAACGGAAGCGCCGTCATGTCGGCCGTGTGCACCTCCACCCTGTCTGCGGTTCCGGCCGCGGCGGCGTTGGCGAGCGTGGCCTCGGCATTGTTGCCGCTCTGGTCCGTTCCGGACCACAGATCGACGCCGTGGGCGCGCCCCGCCGGTAGCCGCTTGGCCGCCTCGATCAGCACCGCGCCGCGACCGCAGCCCAGGTCCAGCAGTTGCTCGTCACCCTTCAGGCCGATCCGGCCCAGTTCCCGCTCCCAGACGCGCAGCTTGCCGCGCAGCGTGGTGTGCAGGTAAACGCCGGTGGACGCGAGCAGTGCCGTTCCCACGGTCGCCATCGTGATCCGTCCCCGTCCCCGCCGGGCGGCGGCCAGGCAGCACGCCACCCCGGCGGCAGCGGTGACAACCGGGAACGCCGGCGCGTCGACACCGTACCGAGGCCGCTGAGGAGGGGGAGACGGGGAGCCACTGCGGTTCTTGGACACACCCGCAGCGTCACAAGCGCGACCGCCTGGTGTCTTGAACAAATGTTCCTCTCGCGGCCGATGCCGACCGCCACCGCAGAACCTGGACACGTCTTCGGGCGCGGCCCACGCGACAGGGCCGACCGCGAGCCACGGCGCGCTCGCGGACGGCCTGGGCGTCACCCTGCGCTGGTCGGCGTAGCCGCTCTCCGCCGCCGCCAGGACGGCGCTGTGATCCGAGGCGCGGAGGTGGGCCGCGCCACCTGCGCGCCCCGCTCACCCTCCACCCCTACGACAAGCAGGGCTGACGGGCGTGGAGGGCCCGGGTGCCCAGGTGCGGGGCCCCGGTCGGCGCGATCGCATCACGCACGGCGTAGAAGCTTGCTGGTGGTGTCGGTCCATGCGATGTCGTCAACCGCCAGCCATGGTTCGCCGGCCACTGTCGCCGGGGTCGCTCCGGTGAGCGCCAGGACGTCCCGATGCAGATGGGACTGGTCGGCATAGCCGCTCTCCGCCGCGACTCGGGCTGGGCCCACACCCGCAGCCAGGCGGTGGACGGCATGGTCGAAGCGGACCAGCGTCGCAGCCCGCTTGGGCGGCAGGCCGATCTGCGAGAGGAACCGGGACCACAGGCGCTTGCGGCTCCATCCGACCTCGGCCGCTAGTCCTTCGACCCGGGCCAAGCCGCGGCTGGCGACGATCCGGTGCCAGGCCCGGACCACCTCCGGGTCTATGGGTGGCGCCGCCGCACGTCGGCGGCCGAGCAACGCGTTCGTCAACGCGAAGCGTTGCTCCCATGAGGAGGCATCGTCCAGTTGTTCACGGATCCGCGACGCCTCCCGGCCCCACAGATCGTCGAGGGTCACCACGGCACCGTCCAGGTCGGCCGGGGAGACACCCAGCGCCGCGCGTGCGACCATCGGGGACAGGCGCACCTGCACGCCCTCGAAGTTCTCACCCCGCACCCGAACCGCGCCTCGGCACCCGGCCCCGAGCCCGGCGACGAAACCCCCCCGGTGCTGCCGCCCGGCAGCGTCGTCCACGAAGGTTGAGCCGGAACCGAGCTCCAGAGCCATCATGACGGTGGGATGCGGGATCACCCTGAGGTCGATCGGGGCGACGCCACGGTCACGGAACCCGGCCATACTGACACCGGCCACCCCGCTGGGCCGCTCCGGACATACGACGTCCCATAAGGCGGTGTCGTCACGTTCACCTGCGCCGGATCGCATCTTCGAATGTTACGCGAGCCAAGTGTCCGGAACACGCCGTTACCGGACATCGCGCCTACTGGTCGGACGCGCCCGGGGCGTCTGGTCGTCACCGGCGTGCCGGACGGCCAGCAGCGTTTGCCGGACTCACCTGACCACTGACCCGGCGTGCGTGCGCCGTACTGTTGTCGACGCCCTGGCGGCTGTGTCCAAGCGCCCTCCAGCCCCCTGGTCGGCGCTCGCGGCGATCAGGGCTGGGGACTGATGCCCCGGGGGAGCAGAAGCGCGCGGTCCCGCCAGGCGCGCTCCCACTGGCGAGTCAGCGATGGATAGACGATCAGGTAGCGGAACGGCGCGGTGAGGGCCATGTAGATCCGTCCGAATCGGCCGTTGGGTTTGACCAGGACCGCCATCCGCAGCTCATAGCCACCATCCCCGGTCGACTCCTAGCCCAGGTGCATGAGGGTGTTGACGGTCTTGTTGGCCAGTTCCCCGACGGCTTCGTCGCCGGGCGTTGTCACGGGGGAGGGGGGATCCTCGGGCTGATCACGGTGGAGGGGGTTGTCCGTGGAGGGCATGTCGCCGTCGTGCAAGGGGCACCGGTATCGGGTCGAGGTGATCTCGCGCTGTGTGTGGCTGTACTTCCGGTTCCCGCTCGGTTTCCGTGAGGTCGAGGAGCTGATGTTGGAGCGCGGCGTGATCGTCTCGTGCGAGACGGTCTGCCGCTGGTGCCTGAAGTTCGGTCAGCAGTAAGCCAACGGGCTGCGCCGCCGGCGGCCTCAGCCCGGTGACACGTGGCATCTGGACGAGGTCTTCATCGAGATCAACGGTGAGCGGAAGTACCTGTGGCGGGCTGTCGACCAGGATGGCAACGTGCTGGACATCCTGGTGCAGAGCCGCCGGGACACGGCTGCGGCCAGGCGCTGCTTCCGCACGCTGCTGACGAAGACGGGCGGGGTGCCGCGGGTGATCGTCACGGACAGGCTCCGCTCCTACGGCGCGGCCCACCGCGAGGTCATGCCCTGCGTCGGGCACCGGCTTCCTGCACATTGCCTGTGACAAGTACTCGGGTGGTGCCTCCGGTGGCCCGTTCCTCATCAAGCGGGGCAGCGGCTGGGGCGTCATCGGCGTCATCGGCGGCTGGAAGACGGGCGGCGACAAGGACGACATCTCCTACAGCTCCTACCTCGACGGCGACGCCAAGGCGCTGTACGACGAAGCGGTCAAGAACCGTCAGCCGACGGGCCGTGCTGTCCTGGGCAAGGCCGAGACCTGGCAGCATGCCGACGTCATGACGGGTGGCTACTTCACTGACAGCAATCCGGGATCCTGGGACTACTCCGACCTGATCGTGCGCTGGTCCGACGGCGAGCTGACCTTGTACCGCGGTGCCGGGGAGGAGGCCGACAACTTCGACAAGGAGATTCGTCTCGTCGCGCCCAACGGCACCTGGAAGCACGCCGCGACCATGGCCGCGGGCGCCGTCGTCCTTTGCCTGCTGCCTGGCCCCGCCGGGCAGATTGAGCTGCGGGCGAGCCCGTCCCCGCCGAGGCGGTGGGAGTGACGGCCTTCTGGCCTCAGGCCGGTCCGTGTACCCGGGTGTGGGTGAGGGCGGTGAGTGCGTGAAGGTCGGTGACGAGGGGGTAGTCGAAGGCCAGGGGGCGGGGGCCGGTCTGGTCGGGCGGGGCGGGGAAGCGGCCGGAGGTGTCCTGTCGGTCGAGCAGGTAGGCCGTTGCCGCGGAGGCGGCATGGGGTGGACCGTAGCGGGTTACGACGGGCAGGGCCTGGGCGGTGGAGAGGGCGTCGCTGTGATGGGCGGGTGTGTGTCCCCATCCTCCGTCGCCTTGCTGGGCGGCGGTGAGCCGGGCCGCCGCGCGTGCGGTCGCGGCGGTGATCGCCGCGTGGCCGGTGCCGGCAACCGCGCGTGCGGCCTCCAGGGCGTCGACGGCGCGAAGGATGACGCTGGCTTCGCTGCGGGTCCAGCTCGGTGTCCAGGTCCCGTCGGGGTGCTGGGCGTCGAGGATGTAGCGGGTGGCAGCGGTGACGAGCCGGCCGTAACTGGGTCCGTGGGGGGTGAGTGCGAGGACGGCGCCTGCGGTCATGTCCAGGTCGGGGGCATCGCCCGTGCGCCAGGTGGGGAATCCGCCGTCGGGGCCGGCTTTGGCGGCGAGGTAGGCGGCGCCGCGGTCGAGGTGGCGGTGGTAGCGGTGTGGGTTGAGGGCGTGGAGGAACTCGATGGCGCGGGTGGCGGTGTCGACGTCGGTCTGGCGGATACCGGACGCGAAGGGCCAGCCCCCGTCGGGGGCCTGCCAGGCCGCGATGAACTCGCCCATCCGCACGGTGTAGGGGCACAGTGCGGGTCGGGCGAGGAAGGCGAGGCCGCCCACCGCGGTGAGCCAGATGTCCTGGCTGTCGAGGAACGGCATCCCGCCGTCCCTGTCCCTGGCCAGCAACAAACCGGTCACGGCACGGTCGAGGAGCGGGTGTGTGGGCCGGTAGGAGTTCAGGGCGTGCAGCCCCAGGAGGTGGGTGGCGGCGCTGGCTTCCCACAGCAGCCGCCCGCCGTCGGTCTCCAGCACCTCGGCCAGTTGGAACCGCTCACCGGTGGACACCGTGTGCGGCCGTCCGGTGGCCTGGGCGTAGACGGCCCGCACCGCTGCGAGGTTGACCCATGTGAACGTCGACAGCGCCCGGTCGGGGGCTGCGCTGGGGGCGTCGTCGGCGCGTAGCCGCAAGCCGCCCAGCAGGTGCAGCACGGCGTGCAGCATGCCGGTCTTGAGCCGGCCCCGCCCACCCGCCCCGGATCCGAGGCCGGCTGTGAAGGGGGCCGCAGCATCGCGTGCGTCGGCCGGCAGCAGATGCGGGCGCAGGCAGGCATCGATGAGGAGCCCGTCCAGCGGATCCGCGCCAGGGCGCCGCTCGTCGAGCCAGGCCGTCAGCTGCCGCTGCTCGTGCAGGTGTGTACCCCGGACACGGAGCAGGGCCAGCAGCAGCGTGCTCTCAAGGACGCGGCCCGCGCACCGGTCCGGCAGCGCCCCGCCCGGCGCGACAGCCAGAGCCAGGCGGCGCTCCAGCCGCACTGCGGCCGCCTCGACCGGATCCGCCAGCCGTCCGCCCGGCGCTCGCTGCGACGGCAGCGTGGCACGGTAGCGCCCGCTCTCGTACTGCCAGGCCACGGCCCCGTCCAAGAACGTACGGACCCGGCCGATCCGCGCACGCACATCCTCCGCGTGGGGGTGGGAGGTCACCAGCTGTGCGGCGGCCGCGTCGAAGTTGTCCAGCCGCTCCTCGACCATCTGCCGGCACAGCGCTGCTGCCTGCCCGCGGCCGATGCTGCGCTCCCGCGTGACCACGCCGACCAGCTCCGCCTCACCGGACGTCGGCTCCGTCCCGGCGTCCATGAGGTCGTTCGTCCAGGCCACGACATCCGCACAGAGTTCGTGCAGTACTCCGCCCGCCGGCCAGGCCGCTGATGCCCGTTCGGCGACCAGCAGCAGTGGCGCGACCGTGATGGTGCGCCGCCGCAACGCGACGTACTCCTCCACCGAGGGCACATACCGCTCCTCACGCCACCGCGCCTCCTCCACGGTCGCCTCCGCGAACGCCGCGTAGGAGGCCGCGAACCGGCCGGCCCAGCCCACCTCCGCCCCCACGAGCGTGCGCTGCCACAGCTCCTTCAGCGCGGCCACTGCAGGAACCCGCCCCGCAGCCACATCACGATCCCTGCCTTCGAGGACGGCCACCAGCGGACCGAGGACGGCCCGCACCTGCTCGGGTGAGGCATGCCCAGAGCCTTGGTCGAAGCCGTCGTCGACTAGCGTGATGAACGCACCCCAGCAGGCCAGCAACTCCAGCTCAGCAGGCCCACCCCAGGGCTTGACATACCCCGCCATCCGTCCCGCCCCCACCGCCGCCAGCCGCCGCGTCAGCGCCTCATCCGCTGTCAGCTCCCACCGGGCGGCCCAGGAACGCGCCGCGCGCTCGGCCCCGTGCCAGCCTCCGCTGCACACCCCAGGCCCCGCCGGACCTCCTTCCCCACCCGCCGCCAAGGGGACAATGCCATCGGCGACGGACAACGAACGAGGCGTGATGTACAGGTCGTGACTCATGACCTGTACAACGCCGGCCCCGCCTCCTGGTAACCCAGGCCCCGAGGGCAATGTGCGGCCCCCGACCGTGTATTGCCCACCTGCCCGTCGGCCGTGATGCGACCGCGAGGCGGTGCGGCCGCACCGCACTGCTCGTCGAGCGCCGCCTCGCCACCCAGTCTGCGGCTGTGATTGCGAGGTTCGTAGTTGGTGTGGCGAGTGGGGTGTGAGCTGGGGTGTTGAGGGTTTTCTGAGAAGGTCGCGGGCGCGTCCTGAATGCTGGGTGCGGTGGTGGCGTGGCGTCTGACCTGCGGTTGTTCGGGGTTCGTTGATAACGGTCTTGTGGTGTTGGTGATGGTCTCCGGCATCTCATGGACTGGTGCGGGTTTGTGCTGGTCAGCGGCTTGCTGCGCGGTCGGGCTTGCCGGTCCTGCCGGTGTCGGTGGGCTTACGCCGGTGCTGGCTGGTGGGGGTTGCGGCCGGTCCAGTACAGGGCGGTGTCGATGTCGCGGGCTGTCCAGCTGTCGGCGTGTGCTCCGCCGTGCTTGAGGAGGTCGTCGAGGAGTTGCAGGTAGCGGCCGTAGCGTCCTGGGGCGGGGGTGAGGGTGAGGCCGAGGGTGTCGAGGGCGTGTTGGACGCGGCGGTCGTAGGTGGCCATCCGCTTCGGTGCTGCCGCGGTCAGGACGGCTGAGGCGAGGGCGTCGCCGGTACGGAAGCCGGGCAGCTCGGACATGATGCTGCGTCCTGAACAGGCGGCTTCACCAGGTGAGGTCGCGGTGTTGCGGACTGCGGTGACGGCCCGCTCGGTGACGGCTCGCACGTGGGTGTCGGGCAGGGACATGAGAGCTGACGCCCATGGGGTCTGTGCGGAGAGCCGTTTCCAGACGACGAGGGCTGCGATGTCGGTCTTGCCGAGGCTGCCTGCGGTCTCGGTTCGCTGCGCGACCTCGTGGAAGACCTCGTCGTAGTGGGGTGAGACTTCGGCGAGGTAGTCGGCACGGGCGGGGATCAGTACGTCCCACACCTGGCTGCAGAGGGCAGCGAACTCCTCGTCAGCCAGCGATTCTATGGTCTCTTCCATGTCCGCACCATGCCGGTGTGGCCGGTTGGCGGGTGCGGGGGCGCCTGTGTTCTTCGGCGAGGTGGTCGAGCTGGATGGCTTCCAGCGTCTTCTTGGTGATGCGTTCGGTGCCGTCGCAGATGGCGGTGATGGCGGCTCGGCGGATGAGGCGGGCGAGGCTTCCGATGCGGCCGGCGGTGCGCTGGTGGAGGTAGGCGGGCGGGGGAGTGTGCCGGGGTTGTGCTGGGTCGGGTCGAGGGCGGGTTCCATGTCGGTGATGAGGTCGGTGAAGGGGCGGGTGTTTCCGTGACGGGCGGGGAGGGGAGCCGCAGGTGATGAGGCTGGCGCGACCGGCGAGTTGGGCGCTGCGGACTCCGGCGAACAGGGGTGTGGCGGCGACATCGATGCCGGTGTAGACGAAGGTCGCCTTGATGCGTTCGGTGAGGTCTTTGAGCAGGTCGGCGGCTTCGGCGCCGGTGGTGGTGCGGGGGTTGAGGCGGTGGATTTCGTCGATGAGGACCAGGCGGACGCCGGTGGGGGTGTACGTGTGGCAGACGGCGCTGGTGATCTGGGCCTGGGTCACGCGGGTGGTGACGGGGATGCCGAGATAGCGGGCGAATTCGGTGGCGAGGGTTTTCGCGGTGGCGCCGGGCGGCACCAGCAGGTACGCGACCGGGCGGGGCGGGGTGTTTGCGGGTGTGGGCGAGGTGGCAGGCGCGCCCGACTTCGAGGAGGGCGGTCGTTTTCCCGGCCGCGGCGGGGGTCTGTACGGTGAGTGGTGTAACTCCCGTGCTGGAAGCGACAGTTGATGACTGGCGTGACGAGTGATATCGAGGCCGGGAAGGCCACCTTGGACGCGACGAACGCTGTGGATGACGGGCTGGTTGCCGAGTTGGTGGCCCGGGCTCAGGCCGGCGGGGTGAAGCTGACCGGAGAGGGCGGTCTGCTGCAGCAGCTGACCAAGCGGGTGCTGGAGTCCGCGCTGGAGTGCGAGCTCACCGATCATCTGGGGCATGAGCCCGGGGAGCGGGCGGAGGGCGGCCGGGAGAACTACCGCAACGGTCACCGGTCCAAGACGGTGACCACCGAGGCCGGTCCTGTGGAGATCACTGTGCCGCGGGACCGGGCCGGGACGTTTTAGCCGCAGCTGGTCAAGAAGCGGCAGCGGCGTTTGGGCGGGGTGGACGAGATGGTCCTGTCGCTGTCGGCGAAGGGGTTGACGCACGGGGAGATCTCCGCGCACCTGGCCGAGGTGTACGGCACGGAGATTTCCAAGTCCACGATCTCCACGATCACCGACAGTGTGATGGCCGGCATGGCGGAAGGGCAGAACCGGCCGCTGGACCGCGTCTACCCGGTCGTCTTCATTGACTGTGTGAACGTGAAGGTCAGGGTTCTGTCGACGATCTTGTGATGCGGACGGCCGAGCAGGTTGCTTGGTTGGTTTGCGATCATGTATCGCGTGCTCTGACGAGGTGTTCACGGAGTTGTTTCCGCACTTGTCCGCGCTGTTGATCGAGCGGGTGGACAGGCGTCCGGGTGAGGTCGTGATGAGGACACGGGCTCGGGCGGCGATCGCGTCGTGCCACTGCGGTCGGGTCTCTGGCCGGGTGCACGGCGGCTATGTCCGGCGGCTGCGCGATGCCGCTGTCGGCGGCCTCGGCGTTGTAGTCGAAATATGCGTACGCCGCTTCCGATGTGAGAACCCCGATTGTGCCGCGGCGACTTTCGCCGAACAGATCGAGGGGCTGACGACTCCGCACAGTCGTTACACGCCGCTACTACAAGGGGTGTTGACGCAGATCGGGCTGGCATTGGCCGGCCGGGCCGGGGCGCGTTTGGCGGCCGGAATCGGCGTCACCGTGAGCCGGGACAAGCTCCTGCGCCTGGTCAGGGCCTTGCCCGAGCCGGCCGTCGGCGAGGTGAAAGTTCTTGGCGTGGACGACTTCGCGTTCCGGCGCGGCCGCCACTACGGCACCGTGTTGATCGACATGGAAACCCATCGTCCAATCGATGTGTTCGACGGCCGCGGCAGTGAGGACCTGGCCGCCTGGCTGCGTAAGCACCCCGAGGTCAAGGTCATCTGCCGGGACCGCTCCAGTAGTTACAGTGAAGGAGCCCGCCTCGGGGCACCGCAGGCCGAACAGGTTGCCGACCGGTTCCATTTGTGGCAGAACCTCGGCCAGGCCGTCGAGAAGACGGTCAATACCCGCCGTTCGGCCCTGGTCGAGCCGCTTCCCGACCCCGCTGATGCCGCCATCGGGGCGGATATGGAGCCACAGACGCTCCAGCCGCTGCCGGAGCTGAAGATCGTGACCCGACTACGCGACCAGCATGCCGCCGTCCACGACCTATGGAATCAAGGCGGCATGTCGAAGGCGGCGATCGGCCGGAAGCTCGGGCTGCACCAGGCCACAGTCCGCAAGCTCGTCAACGCCCGCTCCGCTGACGATGTCATCGCAAAGTCACTCCAGCGCACCCATGTCGTGGACCCGTACATCGGCCATCTCCACCAGCGCTGGAATGGTGGCATTAGAAATGCCACCCAGCTCTATCGGGAAATTCAGGAACTCGGCTACCCGGGAGGCGAGTTGGCTGTCCAGCGCCACCTTCGCCGCTACCGTGACGGGCGGGGTTTCGCCCCCGAGCCGGGACCGAAACCCCCGACGGTCCGCGAGGCCACGTCCTGGGTCATGACCCACCCCGAACACCTCCACGACGACCAAACCGCCGAGCTGCACCGCCTGCGCGAGCGGGACGCGGACATGGACCGACTCACGCTCCACGTCCGCAAGTTCGCCGCCATGATGACCGGCCGCCACGGCGACCGCCTTGAGGAGTGGATCAACGGCGTCGAGGAGGACACCCTCATCCCCTTGGCGGGCTTCGCCCGCAATCTGCGCCGCGACTTCGACGCCGTCAGCAACGGCCTCTCTCTGCCTCACAGTTCGGGAGCCGTCGAGGGCAACATCAACCGGCTGAAGATGCTTAAACGCCAGATGTTCGGACGAGCCAAACTCGATCTCCTTCGCAAACGCGTCCTGCTCACCCGGTGAGCCCCACCGTCCGCATCACAAGATCGTCGACAGAACCAAGGTCAGGGACGGGCAGGTGGCCAACCGTCCTGTTTATATGGCCCTGGCCGTGACTGCCGAGGGGCAGCGCGACATCCTCGGTCTGTGGGTCGGGGACGGCGGCGAGGGCGCGAAGTACTGGCTTCGGGTCCTCACTGAGATCAAGAACCGCGGAGCGGACGACATCCTGATGCTGGTCTGCGACGGCCTGACCGGACTCCCGGACGCGGTGAACGCCGTCTGGTCTGCAACAATCGTCCAAACCTGCGTGGTTCACCTCCTGAGGAACTCGCTCCGCTACGCGGGCCGCCAGGACTGGGAGAAGATCGCCAAGGCGCTCAAGCCGGTCTACACCGCGCCGACCGAGGACGCGGCCCTGGAACGCTTCATGGAGTTCAGCGAGGTCTGGGGCAAGAAGTACCCGGCCGTCGTCCGGCTCTGGGAGACGGCCTGGGCCGAGTTCGTTCCCTTCCTCCAGTTCGATGTGGAGATCCGCAAGATCGTGTGCACGACCAACGCGATCGAGAGCGTCAACGCACGCATCCGGAAAGCCGTGAGGGCCCGCGGACACTTTTCCAACGATCAAGCAGCCCTCAAATGCGTGTATTTGGCCGTGATGAGCCTGGATCCCACTGGCGCAGGCCGTAAACGCTGGACCATGCGCTGGAAGGCCGCGCTCCAGGCCTTCGACATCACCTTCGACGGACGACTCACCGCCGGACGCCGCTAAAGATTTCCGAACGAGTTCCACCGTTCGCTACACAGACCCGTTCCTGGTGTCGGGGTGCTGTCGGGCAGCATGGGGCGATGAACTCGGATGAGCCGGTGCCTCGGGAGTTGAAGATCCTCGATACGGCCTCGCTGCTCAGGCTGGAGGAGCGGGCATGGGGGCTCAGCCTCAACCAGCGGCTGGACCCGGCATGCGTGCAGGCGAATGCAGCACCCGATGGGACCCACTACCTGTGGCCAGCCCTGTGGAACAGCCCGCCCCATCGCCCCGGCATCCCCCGCCAGTTGCGGTGCGAGCTGCTCATCGAGCTTCGTGCGGGAGACCGCGTGATGAGTCTGCTGGACGTCTTGCCTGACGACTTCGCCCCTCTGCCGAGAGTGACCTCGCGTGACGAGGGCATGCAGGTCAGCCAGCTCCTGGATCGTGCGCCGAGTGTCAGGGAATGGCTACTGGACAGGAGCGTCCCGGGCCAGCCGTGACAGGCATCGCCAGCAGATGAGCGCGCATCCGAGGCTCAGGAAGGCTTCGTGGATGTCGTCACGTATCTCCCAGCGGATCCGCAGGCGGCGGAACCAGTGCAGGTGAGCGAATGCACCTTCCACGACCCAGCGTTGGGTGCCCAGGCCGGAGCCGTGTTCGGTCAGCTGCGAGCGGGGCGGCCGCGGTGACGACGATGCCCATCACGACCACCGCATCCCGAGCTGATCGAGGTCTGTCCGGCGTTGTTCGGCGAGTTTGGCGGCGCGTTTGCGGACGTTGTCGAGCCAGGTGCCGAGCTTGACCGCCACGGGTCCGTCAGCACCGGCTTGACGGCCTGTCAGGCCGTTCTCCGTCTCCAGGTGCTCGGCATGCTTGCGGGGTACCTGCAGGTGTCCTTCACGGACGTGGAACTGCCGTGTCGCCGTGAGGTTGAGGGCCCACATGGTGTCCTGCGTCCGCTTCACCGGCCGTTCGTCTTGGCGTCCTTTCCGGCGGCGATCTGGGAGGCGCGGGCGCTCGCAGCGGAGACACTGGCGCTGTTGGCGGATGCGATGGCGCTTCGGGCAGCGTCGATGGCCCGGTTGGCGGAGTGATTCGCCGAACGGGCAGCGCTCCGTGCTGTCGTGGCGGCGGCCTTGGCTTTGTCTGCGGAGGCTCGGGCGGCTGCGGCGGACTGCGGCATCGGCGTTGTCGGCGGCCTGCCTGGCGCTGGCCTTCGCCTCGTTTGACGCGGTGATTGCCTTGTTGGCCCAATCCTGAGCTTCGGCTGCGGCGTTGCGGGCCAGCGCGGCCACCTGTGATGCCAGCGCCGCGTTCTCCTGGGCTTCCTGGGCGAGCCGCTGCCGGATCACGACGACACCGAGCCGACCCGGCCCGGCGAACAGCACATCCTGCAACCAGGCACCTCAGCCTGGTCAGGAATCGGATCCACCGGGAGAGGACCCGACCTGTACGACACGGCCGGCCCGATACCTACCGGGCCATCGACGGCCTCGTCTCCGACCGCAACACCACCGCCTGACAAAACCACCAGTAGACGGCCGGGGAGTGCTTCATCACCGCCGCACTCCTCGACATCCCCGACACACTGCCACTCGTCCACGTGGTCAGCTGCGGCCACCCGCCCCCCTTGCTGCTGCGCGGCCGGCAGGTCTCCGCACTGCACGCCACCCGCCCCGCACCGCCGCTGGGCCTGGGCGAACTGACCGCTGCCACCCACCACGTCGACACCCTCACCTTCGAACCCGAAGACCTGCTGCTGCACACCGACGGAGTGATCGAGGCCCGCGACGCTGAAGGCGACTTCTACCCGCTGACCGAACGCGCCGCCTCCTGGACCCTCCACAGCCCTACCGCGCTGATCCACCACCTGCGAACCGACCTGCTCGCCCACGTCGACGGCCACCTGACCGACGACGCCGCCGTAATCGCCCTCCAGCACACCCCCGCCAGACACCCGCCGCAGTGGCTCCCACCCACGACAACGCCTGAATGACCGGGGCGGGGCCCGTGTGGCGGCCCTGACCCCCGCCCGGCGTCAGGGCCGTCGTCGTGCCTTCAGCGCTGCACGGGCGGTCGTCTCGTCCAGGAGGATGCCGAACTCCTCCAGCGCGATCCGGCAGACGTCACCGGCGTCGGCGGGCTGGCCCTCGGTGCGGCGGGCGTGGGCGAGTTCGGCCGCGCCAGCGGCGAGGACCTTTTCCCGCCGGGCGGCGTCCGGATCGTTCAGCACCGCCAGGACCTGGCGCCACAGCGTCACTGGCCGCTCCCGTCCCTGATGGCCGGCACCGCGGCGGCCGGTTCGCCTACTCGCCGTCACTTCGCGCGTCGCTGTCGCGACCGGGACGGCGGGGTGCTCTGCCAGAGTTTCGCAGAATCCCGCCTGTGTGGGGGAGTTCGGTGACGGGTTGCGGGGTCGGGCGGGGCAGGCCGAGTTGTTCCCGCGCGGCATGCACCGCGGCGACCCGGTGGTCACCTTCCGGACCCCAGTCGAACAGCTCGCAGACTTGCTCCGGTGTGGCGAGGAGCCGGGCGTAGCTGGCCAGACGACCTGCCATGCGCACGCGAGCGCACGGGCCGGGCTGCTGGGCGGCGCTGTCGTCGTACAGGTATCCGAGGTGGAGCAGCTGTTCACCGATGCGGGCGTTGGCTTCTTCGGCGGTTTCGCGACGCAGGGCCGCGGACGGGTTCCCGTGGTCTCCCGGATCGACAGTGCCGCCGGGCAGGCACGCCGATCCGGTGTCGGTGCCGATCAGGACCAGGACGCGGCCATCGGGTGCGAAGAGCCATCCCTAACTTTGCCGGACGGGGAGGCCCCTTGGGACCGTTGCGCTGTGCCAGGACCAGCGTTGGGGTTTCCGGGCGGTGCCAGGACTTTGTATTGGTCCAGTGGCGCCGGGTCCAGGGGGCGGCCGTCTTCGAGCAGGGCGGTGGTGCCGTTGATGCGTGCTCGGAGCGCGGACAAAGTACGGCGTGCGTCTCCTGGTTTCATGATGTCCGGGAGCCTGGCGGGTTCGACGAAGTCGATCGCGACGATCTCGCGGTCGGGCAGGCGGACTGCGGCGATCTGCTCGGCGTTCCAGGTGCCGCCGTCGTACACGAACAGGACTTCGCCAGGGAAGCGGGTCTCCGCCGAGTATCCGGGGGTGCTGGAGGGGATCCAGTCAACGGCGAGTCCCCGGGTGTACTGAACGGTGACACCGAGTTCTTCCAGGGCTTCGCGCGCGGCGGCCCGGGAAGGCGATTCGTGGGCGTCGACGGCACCGCCGTTATGAACAGTTCGCATGTCGCAGAGCCCCTGTTATCTCACCGGCTGGGGCCATGATCCCGGGGAGGGCGATTTCCATCGGAGCGTGGGTGTCTCAGCGAACGTGCGGACCGTGCCCTCTCCGGAGAGCTCCCCCTCGCGTACTTAGGGTCGACTGGAAGAAGTACGCCCCCGGCGGCCACGCTCAGTGATCACACAGGCTTTCAGTATCAGGGCCGTGTGTTCTGCGTGGGCAGTGCGCGCAGTGTGGGCCATCGTTCCAACAGGCGTACGGCCAGAGCCGCGCTGAGGTGACCGAGTGCGTGCAAATGGTCGTGGTCGCGGGTCAGGTCGGCGACTACGCCAAGCCGGTGGACGAGGCGTTCTCGGGCGGAAACGTAGCCCCACTCGAAGTCCTCCACAGGTACCCGTGCGAGGTGGTCGACGGACTCGCGGTGGGCGCGTTCGACGAGTGCGTCGCCACGGATCAGCCAACCGGCGCAGGCGTCGGCAAGATCGCCGGGAACGTCCCTGCCGGTGAGGCCGCGCCAGGTGGCACGGTAGACGGCCTCGGCTTCCGCGAGTGGCGCAGCCGTGACAGACATTGCGCACCAGCATGTTGGGAAACCGATGCGGAGGTAGGCGAGTTCCACCAGGCCGTTGCCCAGCGACGCCTGCTCGAAGTCGACGAAGTGGACGCCGGCGGCGGTGCGCAGGTCGTTGCCGGGGCAGGCGTCTCCGTGCAGCAGCGCATGGTGGGGCGCTGGGTCGAGCCGGTCGATCAGGCCGGCGAGTTCATTCGGTACCCCGGGTGGGACGGGGACGTCAAGGGCCTTGGCGAGTGAGAGGAAGGACTCGGCGTCGGCGACCGTCGGTCCGGACCAGGCGGGGAGCGTTCCCGTGTCGGCCGGCCCGGTGAGCGTGTGCAGCCGGGCGAGGGACTCGGCGTAGCCGGGCAACCAGTCGTCGGCCACGCCGAGGTCGTCCAGGTGTTCCAGGACCATCACGCGTGCCGCCGCGTCCGTTCCAAGCAGTGCGGGTGCGACGGTCGGCCGGGTCGCCCGTGCGGCGAGCCGCAACGCGGTGACCTCCCGCGCATAGCGCGCATCCGCGTCGCGCCCGGTTCCACCTCCGTCGGCGATCTGCTTGACGATCACCCGGCTGCCACCGCGCAGCTCGACCCGCCACACCCGGGAGCGCGGGCTGCTGTCCAGGAGAGTGGCCTCCCTGGGGGAGCCCAACGCGGAACGCAGCTCGTCGCTGATCGGCACCCGGGTCGGCATGGCGGTCAGCGTAGGGCAATGTCACCTGTGGCGCCATCACGATCCAGATCGCCCTCGCCCCCGCCGCGGACGGGGTCCGCACAGGTGTGGTCACCGCTTCCGGCGGGTGGACAGCGGGTCGAGGGCTGCGAACTGGATGCCTTACCGATGAGCCAGGATCTCGGCCGCCGTGCGGGGTTATGCGCCACCGTTCAGAGCAGTGAAACGGTTCTTCTGCTGCTTGCTCAGCTTCGTCTTCAGCTCGATGTTCTCGTGGTAAAGGTTGGCCGTCACTGTGGCCAGGGCATCGAGCTTGCTCTGCAACTCGGTGACCTTCTGGCTGGCTTCTCTGAGTTTTCCCTTCAGCTCAGCGATGGTTTCGTCGCGCTGACCTCGCCGGGCGTACGGAGGACTGGTTGCGGGATACGGGCGTTCCACTCGGCGAGGATGTCCTCGGCCCGGTGGACGCTGGCGTGGCTGCCCTGGGCTTCGCGGGCCAGATTCTCCTTGGTGAGCGCGCCATCGCTGTGCAGAGGCTCTCCGGCCAGCAGCCGGGCCATGGCTTCCCGGAGCTTGGCGGCGGTGGCTGCGGACACCGGCATCAGATGTTCTCCTTCAGCTTGTCGATCTGCGCGGTGGCAGAGCGGACCTCGGCGAGCCGGGTCTGGGCTTGCTCTCGCAGCGGCTTGGAGAGCTTCTTCTTCAAGAACTCCACCAGGTCGGCCTCCTCCATGCGCCAGATCCGCTCATGCGACAAGGTGAGGACGGAATTGCAGCAACGGGACGGTTGGCAGGCGCCCAGCAGCGGGGCCTGGCCGCGCTGAGCAGGCGGGAGTTGGTTCTGGCACTCCGCGGTGGGTGCGTTCCACAGGCAGTGGTTGACCGTGCCCAGGTGGAGGTTCGCGAACTTGTCCCGCAGGAGGGTGATCTCCAGCCGCTCATCTGCGACGTGGGCCCGCAAGGTCGAGTTCGCCTCGATTGCGGCGTTGATCTTGTCGAGCCCGGCGTGGAAGCGGGTTGCACCTGGGCCGACCGCGATGGTGGCCCCGGTCCGGCGGGCCTGGAGCAGCCCCACCAGCTTTTGCGCTGCTGCGGTCTGCAGATCGGTGTCGAACTCCTTCGCCCACTTGGCATCGAGTTTGCAGTAGGCGCCGGTAAGGCGATTGGCCAGCGCCCTACGCGCGGCGTGCTTGAGCTGGATCCCCAGGGCGATATCGCCGTCCGGCTGCTGGCTGGCGATGATCGACATGGTCCTTCGGAACATGTGCGGACGTACCCGCCCTGGAGGGATCTCCTCCACGCCAGTGAGGTGCCGGGTGGCGTTCGCTGCCCGGAACCGAAGCGCCCGTCATCCCCCTGGGCACCGGGGCCACGGTCACCGCGCTCAGAGAGGCCCAACGCCGCGCCATGCTCAACCGACTCACCCTCCTAGTAGTACTTCGTTAGGTTGCGCTTCTGTGGTGGCGGCGTTGTCGTTGTGTGTTTGGGTAAGTCGCGGTGGCAGGTGGGGCATTGGCCGGTCC
>NZ_JBVJMV010000057.1:0-43600 GCF_055584025.1 Streptomyces sp. NPDC104309
GTACGACCGCCAGTGCAAGCCGAGCCAATGACTTGGCGGTAAGAGAGGCAGCTCAGCCGCCGGTGTCTCATGAGACATCGCGAAGTCTGGAGAACCATGGTCACCGGACCGTGCTGCACCGCACCGACGACACCGTGATCCTGTACGCCCGGTCCGGCAGGGTCGTCACCCAGCACCGGATGGACCTGGCCGTCGCCGCCATGGCCCTGAGACCGGGCACGGTCCTGGACGGGGAGGCGGTGATCTGGCGGGACGGCCGGCTCGACTTCGCCGCGGCGCAGTCACGGGCCGCGTCATCGGTCACCCGGGCCCGTGCCCTCGCGGCCCGGCACCCCGCGTCGTACGCCTGCTGGGATGTCCTGCAGCACCCGGATCCTGTGATCGGGGACTGCCGGAGTCTGCCGTACTTGAAGCGCCGTGCCTATCTGATGGAGTTGCTGGCTGATGTCGGGCCGCCGATCCAGCCCGTGCCCGCGACCGACGACCGGGAGGTGGCTGGCGCCTGGTACGACGGCCTGCGGGAGCAGGGGATCGAGGGAGTCGTCGCGAAGCGGGGCGGGGCCAGCTATCCGGCGGGGCATCGCCGTGGGTGGGTGAAGGTGCGTCATGCCGACACTGTGGACGCCTTGGTCGTGGGGTTCACGGGGCCTCGGCGCAGGCCGCATCATCTGGTGCTGGCCGTCGGGGACGAGGGCGGGCCGGCCCGTGTGTCGACGAGGCTGAAGCCGGTCCTTGCTGTGCAGGTCGGCGAGGCGCTGGGCGGCGCGACCGTGGTCGGGGAGCGGCAGGCCCGAGGCGAGATCTACACGCGGGTGGAGACGGATCTGATGGTCGAGGTGCTGGCCGGGTCCGGTCGGCACGGGACTCTCACTGTGACCCGGATGCGATGAGTTACGACATATTGTCCCACCTGCTCGCATTGTCCACTTCGAACAGATGCGGTCAACAGTGGTCATGGGCGGTGGAGTTCCAGGACCGTCCATAGAGTGCTGATCACGCGGTCCCACCCCGCCGCATCCCTCCGGTCCAGCTGGCCGGAGGGAGGACAAGCCTCCCCTTCGGTCACCGAAAGGAGGCAGTGCATGAGGGGGGACGATGCGCCGGACTACGCCGCATGGAGCTTCTACTTGCGTCTTGTCGAGGTCGCACTCGACTATCTGACTCGGCTCCTCGGCTAGCCCGGCGCTCGAAGCAACTTGGCGTATGCCTCTGGCATATTCTTCAGGATGCGAGCTCGTACTTTACGACTGTGTTCGAGCAGCCCTCAGACAGCTTCTCCAGTGCGGCCCGCTCCTTGTCGTCCGCGGTGAGCTTCCAGCGGAGCTTCGTGGCGGTCCAGTCGGCGAGGTAGGTGCACTTCGCGGAGGCGGCTGGCGGCATCCACTCCGACGGGTCCTTGTCGGCCTTGCTGCGGTTCGTCTTCGCGGTGACGGCGACGAGGCTGCGCTCGGCGTCGAGGTCGTTGGCGTACCGCATGCGTCGGTCCGCGTCCCACGTCGAAGCCCCGGAATCCCACGCCTCGGCGAGCGGGGCCATATGGTCGATGTCCAGCTTCCGGGCGTCGGTGACGGTGACTTCGTCGTAATACGACAGCCACTCGCCGCCGGTCAGCGTGCAGCGGGGGCCCTGCTCGGGCTTCTTCGTCGCCTCGGCAAGCAGGACTTCGTTGCGGGTTGAGCAGCCGTCGCTGTCCTCGTCGATCCAGTGCTTGAAGCTGTCGCGCTTGTACCCGGTGCGGTTCTCGTCCGCGGCCGGGATCTTCGCGATGGCCTCGGCGAGGGACAGGCCACTTCCGTCGGCGGGAGCGCCTGGTGCTGCGGACGGGTCGGCCCCGGTTGAAGCTGAAGCGCCAGCCGACGAAGCGGCGGCCGGCGGCTTCGAGTCGTCGGTCTTCGCCGCGCTCGGATTGCAGGCAGCGAGCGAGGCCACGAGGAAGACGGCGGCGATGGGGGCGAGGCGGCGTGCTGCCACAGCGGTGCTCCAGGGGGTAGGGGCTGATGCCGCCTCATGATCCCAGAATGCAATGTGGTGTGACAGGCGGTCATGTGTGCTGGTCGTCGCCCGATGCTGCCCGGCGGTGGCATCGTGCTTCGAGCTGAGGTCACCGCCGGGCTGGGAAGAGAGTGACAGGTGGCACCGACAACACGGTTCCGAGTCAGGCACCCAGGTACCGCCGAGAGCAGCTGTGAACCCGGGCCCCGTAGGTGAGGGTCGGTGGACAGCTCGGCCCCCACTGCGATGCTCGCTCCTCACCGCGCGACATTGCGGGGGCACCGTCCCTTCGCCTCGCCGGTCGCGACTGCAGGGCAGCAGCAGGCCCCCGCAGCTACTGTCAGCGGGCGCGAGTGACCGGGGCCGCCCACCGCTGGCGCAGGGAAGCGCTGGCGGCCGGGAGTTCCCAGGCACGCTCGGTGACCAGCTCACCGAGCGCCGCTCCGAGGCCCATCCGCTCGCGCCCGTCCCGCGTACGGACGACGCGCGGTGCCTTCTTCGGCTTCTGGCCGCCGCCGTTCTTCCGGGCCGCGGTCATCGTCGTATCATCCCCCCGTTTCAACAGAAACGACAGCCAGGCTCCGTGGAGACCCCGAGCAGAGCAGAATCGCGTGACGCCGAACGGCAGAGGACGTTATGCGTGCTGTGCCCCTGCACGACTCCCTCTCCGGGCCCGCCAGGTGTGTCGCTTCAAGGTGTGGTCACCTCGGTGGCGTCCTTTTGGAGAGGCGTCTGTGAGCGTCCGCCCGTCCATGGTCTTCTGACATGTGACGTCGGGAGTGAGGGGTAGTCGATATGGTCGGGCCGGTGATGAGGCAGCGGGGGCCTGTGGAAGTGGAGTTCTTCGGGTTCTGTCTGCAGGAACGGGATGAGGCTGGCGTTCCTGTGCAGTTTCCTGAGGGCTGGGACACCGGAGGCGATTTCCTGACAGCCCGTGAGGGCCGGCTGGATGTGAAGAGTGCCGGTCATACCCACACTGCGGATCTCACGGTGGAAGTGTGGGACGAGGCGCCGCCGGCGGAGACTGCAGGGGACTGGGAGGCGGATGCACAGGCGGTGATCGTTTCGCCGTCAGGAACGCTGGACGTCTGGGGCGTCACTGGGGGCGATGCTGGAGAGCCTGTGCTCCTGGGACGGCCGGGGACGTGGCAGGTCAGGCTCCGTTGTACGGGGCGGGCCGCGGTGGCCGAGCAGTCTCAGCACGGTGTGCCGGAGGGAGTCGAGCAGTACTTCGCGCAGTTCTGGCTGGTGCGGGAATGAGGGATGGGCCGGGAGCGTCCCGCTCCCGGCCCATCGACTCACTTGATCTTGACGATGAAACCGTCGTCCTTGCCGTCGATGATCCGGTTCTTCGTCATGAACTGGCCTAGCAGGATTCCTGCGTCACGGTTCTCTGCGGTGACCAGTGGCATGGCGGAGAAGTTGTTCTTGGGCGCTGTCGGTTCGGACAGGGACTGCGCGGCGCCCTGGTAGGTGGTGGCGAACGGGAATTCGTCGCACTGATACTTGTTGTTCTGCGAGTACTTCTTACCCCAGTGCTTCTCACAGACCTTGATGGCCTCGGACCGGTTCTTCTTACGACGGTCAGTGTCCCGGAAGAGTCGGTTGAGAGGGTTTGAAGCGGTCTGCCCGGGAATTTTCTTGGCCGGGTTTACAGGCTTGGTTGCCGCGGGGCTGGAGTAGGCCTTCCTGATGTGCTCGGCAACCGCCTTCTCCGGAGCACCTGCTTTGCTGCTGTACGTCAGGGTGGAGAGGTAGCTGAACGCGGCAGCGCCGTCATCCCTGCTGACGTAGGTGGCCTTGTCCCAGCGCGGTGCGAGCATGAACAGTTTTCCGCCCGCGCCGTTGAGGGTGTAGCCGGGAGGAGGCGTGATACTGATGACTGGTTCGTACACGGCGAAGACGGCGTCGTCCGGCTTGGAGCCCTGCTTGGACGCCACCTTCACGGTGTGCGTAAAGGTCTTCATTTTCGCGAGCTGGTCGAAGCTCTTCACCCCTGGCACGTTGCCGCCTTGGGTGACTTTGGCGGCGGCCGGCCACTTCTGAGGGATCTTCGGGGACGTCTTGATGAGAAGGCTTCCCGTCTTGACGTTGCCGGTCTTGGCCATGTCGGTGAAGTGATACTGGAAGGAGATCTCACGGCTCTTCGCAGCGACCGTCCCGACGGACAGAACAACGAACTGCGTCTGGCCCACAGGACGTTTGTTCTGCAGCCACGTCTGCAGGAACACCGCGCCGGAGCAGACCGCGAAGCGCGACTTCACGAAGAACGCCTTGTCCGTGCCGAGGCCGTCGCGGCACTCCTTGGCCGTCATCGTGCGGGGTGGATCGGGCCAGGTCACCTTCGTGGCACCGGCCCCGGACGAAGCGGCAAGCGGAGCAGCGCCGGAAGGCAACTGGGACACCGGGGCCCAGGTACGGGCTGGCCCCACCGTCTCCAGCGCCATCCGCGAAGCCACGGCCTGGCGTTGCTGTGAAAGGGACGCCAGTTGGGCCGAAGGCTCTCTACCCGCGAACCCGTCCGTATCGCGACCAGTGGCGCCGAGCGGCAGCATGTATGAGACGACTTCCATCGCCGTCGGCTGCGCCTGGGCACTGGGTGCCCACAGCGGCACCAACGCGACAGCAAGGGCAGCCGCCAGCCCCCGTACCGGCTTCCCGTACCACAGCATAGTTCTCATTAGTTAATACCCCCAAGTCTCGCTCTGATCTCAAGCGGACTCAAAACAAGCACCCAGACTGACGTTGCGTCGAGACCCCAACGGCCGAATGGCGAGATTTAGCAAATTACTGACGCAAATAAATATCTTGCATGCCCTCGTCCTCGACCGCCAGGACCAGATCTCGTCTGCGAGCAGCGAGGTTGCACCTCTGGTCGCACCTCTGGTTGTGCTCCTGGTCGCACCTCTAGTCCCGCCTGTGGTCGCGTCGGCGATTCCCCGTAGAGCCCCACGCGACCCTGTGACCTGCATATTGGGCGGGATCTTCGGCAACATCCAACGCCGACTACTTACCTCCAGTGCCCTCTGTCACGGCAGCCAGGGCGGTGGACCACCCGGCCGACTTGGGCCGTAGGATCCGGGGGCATGACGACTCGCCGTCGGCTGGGGCCCGGCCCCACCGAGCACCGACTCCCC
This sequence comes from Streptomyces sp. NPDC104309, assembly GCF_055584025.1. Classification (NCBI taxonomy): domain Bacteria; kingdom Bacillati; phylum Actinomycetota; class Actinomycetes; order Kitasatosporales; family Streptomycetaceae; genus Streptomyces; species Streptomyces sp. NPDC104309. Next base: position 5,130 of record NZ_JBVJMV010000057.1, read on the forward strand.
GCCCCGACGGACACCACCGCGTCCGGCCCCGCTCACTCCCGAGTCCATGCGACCGACGCGGATCTCGACGGGGGCACGCTGTACCGCCCCGACCTCGACTCGCTCAGTGACATGCGTACCCGCGGGGTGCTCGGCTGGCGTCCGCTGGCACCGGATGCCGCCCCTCGTGCGTACGGCCAGGGTGCAGGGGTGCAGGCGGAGAGCTGACGCGGTGGCCGGTTGCCCGTGGTCGGCAGGGAATGGGCGGCGAGTGCTGGGCGAGGGGATCAGGCGGCCAGCATTTGTTTTATCCGGTACTGCGACAACAAGACGTGGGCGTGGGCCGACGTGACGGATGACAAAGCGGACGGCAGGTGTCCGAGGCTGACGGCCCAACTGATTTCCGGCGGACACATACACTCTGCGGGAGTGGGACCGAAGGGCTCGACCCAGTACCGAGAGGTTTGGGCTTCTGCCAGCAACCCGATCTATGTGGCGGGGCTTACCTGGGTCAGCTGCTGATCCCTCGCTCCGGCGCTGGTCCACAGATAGGCGAGCGGGCCCGGACCAACTGTTCCGGGCCCGCGGGCTGTTCGGGGTACGGCTGCTACAGGTCGAATTCCAGGTGCTCGACGTCCGTGAACCTGACCTCTTCCAGGCTCCCGGCGCGGCGGCCGCCGTCCTGGAAGTACACCTCCTTGAGCGCTTCGGCCGCGATCTCCTGGAGGCGGGCGTCGGTGGCGCCGGCCTCCTGGGCGTCGAAGAGGCGGGCGGCGTAGACGGGCGGCAGGGCGACGGTCAGGTGCCGGGTGCGGTCCTGGTCCGTGGACCCGATCGGCGCGGTGTAGCCCATGCGGGCGCGGGTGTCGATGACGATTCCGCCCGTGCTGGCCGCCTTCTGCCGGGCTTTGGCCCGGATCTGCGGCTGCCACCGCTTCTTCACTTCGCGCTCCAGGCGCGCGGCGAGGGCCGGGCGGGGCTTCTTGATCTGGTCCTTCACGTACCGCTCGACGGTGCGCTGGGAGATCCGCAGCATCTGGGCGACCGCCTTGGTGGTCTTGAGCTGCTTGACCAGGTACCGCATCTGCGCGCCCGCGGACTTGGGTGCCGGCGGTGAACGCCTTCTGCACCGCCTTGTCCAGGCCGTCCCCGAACATGCTCATCGCCTGCGTACTCCCCTACTCGCCGTTGTCGGCGTCGGTGACGGTGCCGTCCTTGATGTATCGGGCGAGGTTGAGCTCCGGGGCGTTGAACTTCTCCCGGACCTCTTCGCCCCACAGGACGTTCTGGGTGCCCTCGTGCTTGACCAGGCCGGGGTTGATGCCGAGCTTGAAGCCGCCGGGCCGCGGCTTGCCCTCCCGGTAGGGCAGGAAGTCCAGCGGCGACGGCCCGGAGGCGGCGTAGACGACGCAGTCGGACAGGATCGCGACCGGGTACTGCCCGGTGAACGCCGCGTGCTTGACAATCTTGCGGTGCAGGTTGATCCGGGTGCGGGAGATGACCGCCGCCCGGATGTCCGGCCGCCACGTCGGCCGGGACAGCGCGCGCCACGGCTCGCCCGGCCGCCAGCCCTCCCCGCGCGGGCGCTCGCGCAGCTTGCCCAGGCCGCCCTTCACCGTCGCCTTGGCCGCCGAGACGACGATCGCCAGCTCCGGTTCGCGGCCCTTGTAGCCGTCCATCGCCGCGAGGAAGTCCTCCGGCGGCAGGTCGGCGTCGACGCCGAGGTCGGCCATCGTGGCCAGGTAGGCGTCGCGCAGCCGGTTGTACCAGCCGTCCAGGTAGCGGCCGTTGTCGTGGCGCACCCACGCCTCGGTCGGGTGCACCTGGTAGCCGAGCTCCACCGCGTACGCCACGGTGGGCGTCGCGTACCAGGCCGGGCCGGTCGGGCGCTCGCCCTTCGGCGTGAACGGGCTGGGCAACAGGCTGCCGTCCAGCTCCACCCACTCCTTGCCGACCTTGACAGTTCGCCGCAACTCACGGCGACTGGCGCTGCGTTGGTGGTCCAAGGAAAGACGCCCCGCTTCCCGCGGGGAAATGCAGGTGCAAGGCCTGCCCGGCGCTCAATCACGAAGCCCTTCCCTTACCTGGGGAAGGGCTTCGTCACGTTCCCCGTGCGCACCCTGAAGTCCCGGCGCACGAAGTCCGGGCACGCCGGCCGCTTGCCGGGCCGGGTCAGCCCCCGCCGTATTCGGACCTTGCGGCCCGCCAGGCCGAGCTCGGCCATGATCCTCGCGATGGTGTTCACCGAGATACGCCAGCCCTTGCGGACAAGCGCGACCCAGATCTTCGGCGAACCGTAGGTGCCGCCGGAGCTGGTGAACTCCTCCTTGACCGCCTCCACCAGGCGCAGGTGTCGCGTCTGCCGCGCATGATCCCAGAGTGCAACGTGGTGTGACAGGCGGTCATATGCGCTGGTCGTCGCCCGATGCTGCCCGGCGGTGGCATCGGCTTCGAGGTGAGGTCACCGCCGGGCTGGGAACAGAGTGACAGGTGGCACCGACAACACGGTTCCGAGTCAGGCATCCAGGTACCAGGCTTGTGTGTGTGGGGGGAGGTGTGTCGCAAACGATGGCTCTCGTACGGCAGCCCAGCGTTGGAAATTCGGCGCATCTGGTGCCGGGTCAGACCCCCGCGGACGTCCGGGCGTCCTTGGCGGGTGTCACGGGCGCCGCCGCAGGGTCGCTGCCGTGCCCTTTCGGGGACCCGAACCAGGCCACTGCCACCGCGCCCGATACGGCGAGCACGAACCCGGTGATCGCCGCCCAGGCGAAGCCGGGACGGGAGGCATCGCCGAGCCACAGCACGCCGATGATGCCCGGCAGGACGGTCTCGCCGACGACCAGCGCGGCGGTGGCACCGTTGACCGAGCCGATCTGCAGGGCAACCGTGTGCAGGTACATGCCGCCGATGCCTGCCACCAGGATCGCGTAGAGCGCCGGGTCGCAGAGCAGCGCTCCCGGGTCGAAAGGGTCAATGCCGTTCAGCACACGGACCCCGACACCGAGGGCGCCGAAGCCCAGTCCGGACAGCAGGCCGGCCAGGATCGCGGCGCGCGCCCCCAGTAGGCGTACGACCACGGTGCCGCCCACGATCAGGAGCAGCGAGATCCCCAGCAGCCACCAGTGCGTGGAGATCGGGGTGTCGCCGCTGCCTTCCGGGCCCGCCGCCGTCGCCAGAAGCACCAGCGCGGAGCAGACCACAGCAATCGAGGTCCACTCGGCGCGGTTGAGACGGATGCCGAGGAGCTTGATGCTCAGCACCGCCGTGATCACCAAGTTGGCGCTGATCACGGTCTGCGACAGGAACAGCGGCAGGAGGCGCGCCGCCAGTGCGCCGAGCCCGAAGCCGACGAAGTCCAGGATGGTCCCGACAATGAACTCCCAGGTCATCGCCGCCTTCGCAGTGGACGACAGGCTCGGGCCACCGTGCTGGGTCACGCTGCCCGCAGCGGCCTCTCGGCGGGCTGACTTCTGTGATCCGACGGCCTGAAGGACGGAGCCCGTGCCGTAACAGATCGATGCTGCCACGGCGGTGAGCAGTCCTATGAGCACCGAAAGCTCCGTTCATGTATGGGTCGGTGGGGTTCGGTCCCGTTCCCACTGGCAGACGTGGGTTTCGGCGCGCAAGTTGCTTCCGGCGAGTCAGTTACCGGCGTGTCTCCCTTCACAGGTCAACTACGGTCAGCCACATTGCCCGTAGCACACTGCAACAGGTCTTAGCGCAGCGTCACGGGGTGTCCCGTTTCGCGTGTATCTCCTCCGCCCCCAAAAAGGAGCCCGCCCCCAGAAGCCGCGTCACGGAGATCACCGTCGCAGCCCCGATCCAGCGAAATTGGTGACAACTAGAGCGAAATACCCCAGGTGGTGACAACTGGAATGCCCAAACGGTGACAGGTACTGCGCTCGAGTCCACGCTCGGTGCCAGCTCACCGACCCACCTTGGTGTCACCTAGCTCGCCCAGTCACACGCTGAGACCCGTAGGCGAGGGTCGCTGGACAGCTCGGCCCCCACTGCGATGCTCGCTCCTCACCGCGCGACCTTGCGGGGCACTGCCCGGCCGGGGAGGAGGCCGCCGACACGGACGGTGTGGGTGCGGGGTTCGTGGGTGTGTTCTGTTCGGTTGTGCCGCCGTTGGCGAAGATGAGCAGGCCGATGAGTGTGATGAGGACTTTGGTGGCGATGTCGATTGCTTCCCCGATGGCGGGCCAGCGGTGCTGGATACAGCCGATGCCGAGGCCGGCGAGGACGAGGAGCAGGATGATGAGCAGTGGGTCGTGGCCGTACATGTGGGTGGGCCTTTCGCGGTCTGGTCCGCCTTCCTGGAGTCGGCCGAGCACCAGGAGGGACGTCCCCCTCTTGTCTCCGCACACGGTGCGGAGGCGACCGGCGGGAATGCGGTCACGACAAGCACTAGAAACCACCGGGCTCCTGGTACGCACGCGCGTCAGAATGCTGCTCCGCGCAGGAATTTCTTCGGATGTGAGAACCAGTGGCTGACCAGCAGTTAGACGTTTTCGACGGCGAGGCGGAGAAGGAGAGGCTGTGGGAGGCGCTCAGCAGCTTCAAGAAGGTGGTTCACGACCTCGTCGAGATGACCGGCCTGTCGACGAACGTGCTGGCGGACACGTACGGCTTTGGGAAAGGGAAGGTCGCCACCTGGCAGAACGCGAAGCGTGAGGCGCCCAATATCCCGCCCCTGCGGTTCGTCGAGGTGCTGATCAAGGAGGCGCAGGAACGCGCGAATCTGCAGGACGGGGCCGCGGCGGTGTTCCTGCGCCAGTACGGCGAGCTGCTGGAGCTGTACTGCTCGCGGGCGAAGCCGCACAACGTCCACCACCGGATGCTCGCCGACTTCCAGAACACCCTCCTGATCCGCGAGCTGAACGACGCGACGAACGCGGCCCTGGAACAGATCGCCGCACTCACCGGGGAACTGGAGACGCTGCGCGACGACCGGGACGGGGAACGCGAGCAGCGGATCGCCCTGCAGCGGCAGATCGACTCACTGGGAAGCCAGAACCAGAACCGGGCCGCGGAGAAGAGGACAGCCCTGGCAAAGCGGGACCAGGTGCGTGCCGCCCTCGCGCCGTACGAGCACGACCAGCTGCCAGTCCCGGGCAGGGAACAACCGCGCGCTGAGCAGGGTGGTTCGCATGAGAACCACCCCCACGAGCCCGTGGTTGTGCTGCCCGGCCCGCCGCCCTCTGACCGTGGCACCAAGCGCTGGGGACCCGCACTCGCTCTGATTGCGGCCGGGGTCCTGGTCGCCGTCCTCGCTGTCTACGCCGTCATCCAGCTGCTGCCCGGCGATCACAGCGGCCCCAACGACGCCGTCGGCACAAGCCCTGCCCCGCCCCCCGCAGCCTCAGCGGACGGCTCTGCCGGGCGCTCCGGCGACACCACCTCGGCTGGAACTTCCACAACGCCCCCCGCGGCCGGGGGCGGCCCCGCGCATGGCGGCAGCTCATCGAGCGGTGGCGGAGCCGGCGGCTCGTCCGGCAACGGCACCACCGGCGGCTCGTCCGGGAGTGCGCCCGGCGATGCGTCCGGCGGCAATGCCACCGGCGGTAAGACGACCGGCGGTAAGACCACCGGCGGGTCGGGTGACGGGGGCGGCTCCGGTGGCAGCAACGCTTCCAGCGGTTCGGGTGGGGCGTCCGGCGCGACCTCGCCGAAGCCGCCTCCGTCCAGTGGCCACTTCCAGCTCAGGGACGTCGGCCACGGCGAGTGTCTGGCCGTGGCCTTCGGCGGCGCGGCGTTCGCCACCTGCGCGGACAGCCCGGCGACCAACTGGACCGCAAAGGCCGGTTCGGGCGGTTCCTACCAGCTGTACAACGAGTCCGCCGGCCAATGCCTGAGTGTCAGCTTCGGCCAGCTGTCCATGGCCGACTGCGGCTCCAAGGGCGGCCAGAGCTGGCGCACGGGTACCAGCAGCACCGTCGTGAACCTGTCCAGCAGCCTGTGTCTCGAGGAGAGGTCCGGCTGGCCGGTCATGGGGTCCTGCGAGCCGTCGAAGTCGACTCAGCACTGGGCGAGGGACTGATTTCGCTGTCCCCGGGTCGCGGGCGGGCGGCTTTGGCAGTCACGCCCGTGCACGGCACTGGCGACCCCGACCGCCGGCACTTCCGCGACTCCTGAAAGCTCTGACCGACGCGCGCAGTCTCGTATGTCAGCACTTACGGCCTGATACGTCTCCGAGATGACGTGCCGCGGATTCGCCGGAAGGAGACGAGGGGCGACTTGCGGGGCTAACCACCGCGCCCTCCACCGTGGCGATCACAACCGGACGACCACCCAACGGAGGATCTCTTGTTTGCCATCGACCCGCTGCTTCTGCCCCTGCTGATCGTCGCGATCGGCATCGTGTGCGCGGCCGTCGTCTGCGTCGTAGCGATTCTCCGGGCCAATCGCACCGACGTCGTCGCAGTCGTCCGCGCTCTGCCTGAACTCGCAGCAGTGCTGATCCGTTTCCGGCGACGACGCAGGACGTGACGCCCACACCGATCAGCTGTCGGGCGACATGGGAATGTCAGTGGTCCGCGACATCGAGAGCGTCAGTGGCATCTTGCAGAAGAGACTCCTCGCGGCGACGCTCGTACCTCAAGAGGTAGTCCTCGAACATCGGCACGATGGTGACGCTGCGGCCGACAAGCTCGTACCAGGACAGCCCTTGCGTGTTGCACAGCTGGCATAGGTAGCCGCGGACGCACTTCCCGCATGAGGGGCCGCGGGATGGGCAGCAGGCGCTGTCATGGTCGATGTGAAAGGCGTTGTCCCCTTCCCGCCACTGCCGCTTACAGATGTCGCAGCGGTGGTCACGGGACTCTCGGAACTCTCGGACTGCCTCCATCGACGGGAACTTGAACCGCTTCATGAGCACGTAGTCCGGCTGACAGGTGACGCAGTACGTCGACCGTCCGCTGAGTTGGGCCGACGAGCGGCCGAACTCAGCGAGGGGCTTGACGTCCTTGCAAGCGGGGCACCGCTTCAGGCCGTCTTCCAGCAGCGAATTCGCCTCATCCTGGCTGATCCGCAGCGTGAACAGGGGCACCAGCTCGCGGCCTCGATCATCCTGCTGGTAGTGGGCGTTGCATAGCCCCCTGCCGACCGTGGGCAGACTGCACGGTGCGTTGGATCCTTCCGGCCCGGGCCCGGTGCAGAACTCCGGCATGGTCCGCCGCCGCTGCCGGATCGGGCGCAGGCCCTTGCCGGCCGCGCGCTGCTGATTGTGAGCGTCGCAGAGCTTGTTGGAGCGCATCGGCCGTTCACATGGTGGGTACTGGGAGGATCCTGGCGGGAACGCCGTGCATGTCTTGCCGACCATGATGGGAGCGGGCGGCTGAGAGGTCTGGATGTCCGTCACGGCCGGAGGGTATAGGGCGGGTCTGACACCGCACCTTCGGAGAGGACGCGGCTTGGGCTCATGCCGTCGCCAGACTCATCGACGCCGGGTACCTCACCGCCACCGCCGACGGCCAAGCCGCCCTCGCCGATGATGTAGAGCGCAGGGTAGATGTCAGTGAGGCGCAGGGTTCCGTCAGCGGCGCGGCGCAGGCTAATTGCGCCAGCGGGCCTCGATGGCGTGATCGACGCGGAAGAGCGCGTCGCACTCCGCGCAGTACGCGCTGCCGAATAGGTAGGTCAATGCGTCTGCGACCTTGGGCTGACCGTCGGTGAGAGCACGCGCGTGGAGTCGCTGGGCCAGCCCTTCCAAGGAGGAGGTGGCTGCGGGCTGCAACTCCCTGCGGTGCCCGGCAGCCTCGTTCATGTAGAAGCCGTCGGTCGTTGAGAAGTAGCCGTATTCGCCGAACACCACGAAGTTCTCGGCCTCACACACGGGGCAGGGAACTTCGAACTCCTCACCGCTGAGACCGTGCAGCTCCTCCCCCCACACCTCGACTCCCTCGAAAGCGAGCAGGGCTTCCAGCAGTTCCACATAGCGATCTGGGCTGTCGGCCAGTGACGGATGGCGCAGTGCCTCCTCCACCAGTTCGATCAGCTCAGCGGTCTCCGCAGCGTAGGCAACTTTGGGATCAAGCGTCCGGTAGGGCCGGTCGGTGCTGGCGACGATGGAAGCGGCCAAGAGCAGGGACATGCTTCGGTCTGTCGCCGTCAACCGGCGGGCCTTCTCGGCCAGCGCAGGCAGAGCAGCGTAGCTCGCGGGGTAGACCGTCCCTTGGTGACACAGGCGGGACCAGAGCTCGTTCCACGCGGGACTCTCCGGGTCGGGCCCGGCTGCTTTGAGGAGGCCAGGTACGTCTTCGGCAGTGCCGTAGGCATGAGTGAGCTGAGACCAGTCCGTCATGAGGCTGATCAAAGCAGACGCCTTCAGAGTCTGAGTCTGCGCCCTGGTATGCGCTCTGAGTGCTGACGTGGTGCCGAACGTACAGTGACGCGCAGGGCCCTGCGGTGAGGGCCAGGGGGGAACAGGGTCTGCGTGATGAGGAAACAGGCCCGGACCGAGTGGTGGGAGCGGTTGCCAGCGGGGATCCGGGAAGAGATCGACGGGTACGTCCTTCAGGACGCCATGTTCGCGGCGGTCAGGCTCGTGGTCGAGGTCGGCCTGGTCCGGGATGATGTGGGGGTTGCTACTGCTCAGCTCGTCGTCGGCGATCGTTACGCCCACTACAGCGACAGGATCGCCCGCACCCCGGACAGTCCCCTCGACGTCGAGTCGTTGGCCTACCGTGCCGGCGGCGCCGCTGGCCGCATCGTGGCGATCGAGGCGCTGTGGGACGGCGACACCGTGCACGACTGGTTCGTGAGGCTGCTGGCCATCACCGCCGACCCTGCGGAGGAGCATGCCCTGGCTACTGTCTACACGCGCACGGCCAGACGGTTTCTAGAAGAGGGCGGGGACTGCGGGCCACGTCACCCGGTTGGGCTGGCCGCTGAACGGGCTGGCGGTGCCCTGGCCGCACATCTTTCGGTGCCCTTCCATTTCGCGAATCCGGACACTCCGGACGACGAGGCCCCGCGCTGGCAGCCTGTCGCGCCCAGCGAGACTGGGCGTTAGCGCGCTTCGAACGAGTCGGAGGCAGTTACAGGATCTCCCGGGTGGCGGTGGCTTCGTCGTACGCGGCCAGGGTCCGGTAGAGGGTGGAGCGGCCGACGCCGAGGTGCTCGGCGATGGCGCTGATGGACTCCTTGGCGTCGCGGCGGCGTAGGGCGACGGCGAGCATGTCGGCGTCGACGGCCGGGGGCCGGCCGCCGTGGTTGCCGTTGGCCGCGGCGGTGTCCAGGCCGATCAGGGTCCGCTCGTGGATGAACTCCCGCTCGACCTCCGCCATCGCGGCGAACACCACGAAGAGGACCTTGCCCGCGCCCTGCGGGTCGTAGATGCCGGACAGGGGCCCGCCGAGGATCTCCAGGCGGTGGTCGCGCTCGGCGAGGTCCTGCGCGGAGGTGATGAGTTCGATCATGTTGCGGCCGAGCCGGTCGAGCATGGTGACCGTGAGGGTGTCGGCCGGGCGCAGGTCGGCGAGCGCGGCGTTGTACTCGGGGCGGATCTTCTCGCGGGTGCCGACCTTCTCGACGTAGATGCGGACGCAGCCGGCTTCCTTGAGGAGGCGGACCTGTCCGGCGAGGTCCTGGCCCTTGCTGGAAACCCGGGCGTAGCCGATGCGGTCGCCGGCCCGCGCGAGCGCGGCGCCGACGGCGAGGTCGGGTTCGGGGCCGGGCTCCCAGGCGCGGCCGGGACCGCGGGCGGCGGGGATGCGGATCGCGGGCCCGGACTTGAGCGCGGGGATCTTCGCGTAGCGGCCGGTGTGGTAGTCGACGGCGACGACGCCGGAGTTCGTCCGGCACACCGATCCGGGCGGCGCCCCGCACCGAGGGCACGGTTCGCGCTCGACGAGCTCGGCGCGGGCAATCTCGTCCAGGTGGTCACCGTTCACTCGTTCCCCTCCCGCCCGGCCGCACGAAGCGGCCCGTCCTGAATACCCATCCCGCTTCGTGCCGGTCGTCCGCAGTTCCGGGACGCCTTTCGGGACGCCCTCGGGGGACGCGGCGCCGCGAACGGCGGCCGTCCCGGAATCGGTCGTTTCCGGGACGGCGGACACCGGGGTCCGGAGTAGCCGCTGCGGGAGCCTCGCCGCAAGCGGTTCGGGTGGGGTTCACCGGTTCGAGCGGAGGTGGTGTCGCGGGGCTCCCCGGGGGGGGCGACATCCCACTGACACTTCGGTCCGTGACCAAGATCGCGGCGGAGGTACGACGGACGGCGGTGGCCCGGCTCCAGGAGCTGCGCGCCGACGACGTGCTGACAGCCGCGCACGTACGGACCGTCGCCCGTAGCGCCGGGGTGAGCGAGCGGACCGTGTGGCGGTGGCTTTCCCCACCGGCGGCGCGGCCCGCCCGGCAATCGCGCACGCACTACCTCCTGAGCGACACCGACCTGGAGGCGTTCGCCTTCTACCGGGGCAACACCGCGGCCCTGCACCGCGCCCGGCAGGCCGTGCTCGCCGGAGACGGCACGACGGCCGGGGCGCCGGTGCCCCAGTTCCTCGCCGAAGGGTGGGCAGGGGCCCGGCCGGTGACCCTGCGGACATTGCAGCGGGCGTTCGCCGCCGAGCTCACCCCGGCTGAACGCGCGGCGTGGAAGACCGGCGAGTCCGGCCAGCGCGCGGCCGCGGTCTACCTGCGCCGCCCGGACGCCCCGCGCGGCCGGTGCTGGGAGATGGACCACAAGCAGCTCCCGATGCTCGTGCTGCCCCCGAAGGGTGCGGCGCTCGCGCCGTGGATCACCACCGTGGTGGACGACGGCACCCGCGCCCTGCTCGGCTGGGCCATCGCCGTCGCCCCGACCTCCGCGACGGTGTTCACCGCGATGCGCATGGCGATGCTCCACGACCCGGTCCTGTCCCCGTTCGGGGCGGTGCCCGAGCGCGTACGCATCGACCGCGGCCTGGAGTTCGCCGCCGACGCCGTCGAGGCAGCCCTGGGCACCCTGGCCGTGGTCATGCACCGCCTGCCCGCCTTCCAGCCGCACCGCAAGGGCAAGGTCGAACGGCTGAACCTCACGATCGAGCAGATGCTGATCTCCCAGCTCCCCGGCTTCACCGGCGGCCCCCGCGACGCGAGCGGCACCCTGTACGGGCCGGTGAAGGATTCCCTCGCCGCCAAGCGCGCGGCCGAAGGCGCAGCCAGCGGCCCGCTGCGCATCGAGCGGTTCGTGAACCGGTTCGCCGACTGGGCCCACTGGTACAACACCGAGCGCCCGCACCGGATGCTCGGCGGGCGCACACCGCTCCAGGCGTGGATGGAGGACACCGCGCCGCTACGGCGCATCCCCACCGACCAACTGCGCCACCTGATGCTCGCCTCCACCGAGCGCACCGTCCAGAAGGACGGCATCAACTTCCGCTCCCTGTCCTACGTCGCCCCCGAGCTCCACGGCCGCGCTGGCCAGAACGTCGAGATCCGCTACATGCCGCACGACGACCGGACGATCGAGGTCTTCCTGGGCGGCAAGCACCTGTGCACTGCGTACCCGACCGGGCAGCTCACCGCCGAGCAGACCGACGCGTTCCGCGCCCACGCCCGCGCCGAGGCCGAACGCCTCGGCCGCGAGCGACGCCGCGCCTCCAGACGCTCCCGCCGCGAACTCGCGCCCATGACCGGCGACGGCACCCCGGCCGAGGAGTCCCGGCTCGTCGCTGAGAAGACCGGCCGTACCGCCTCCCGCCAGGCCCGCGACGCCGCCCTGCGCGCCCGCTCCTCCACCTCCCTGCTCGGCATCACCCCGATCACCAAGAAGAAGGAGAGCTGAATGCCCCGGCACTTCGCCGACCTGATCGGCGCCGCCACCTTGCCGACGGGCACCTTCCAGCTCGCGCACCGCATCGTGGACGACCTCGTGAAGAACAACGCCACCGGCGTCATCCACGGCCCGGCCGGCACCGGCAAGACCTACGCGGTCGAGGCTGCCCTGGAGGACCAGGCCGCCCGCGGCGGCCCGGCCGTCACCACGCTCGCCTTCACCGCCCGCCCGACCATGCGCCTGGTCGCCGACCACCTCCTGGCCGAACTCACCGGCACCGAGGCCCCCAAGTCCCGCAACCGGTTCCACATCACCAACCGGCTCCTGGACCTGCTCGCCCACCCCCGACGGCTGGTCGTCGTCGACGAGGCCCAGCGCCTCAACAGCGACTGCATCGAGCTCCTGCGGCACCTGCACGACGAGCCGAAGACGAAGTTCGCCCTCCTCTACGTCGGCGGTGACGGCTGCTGGGAGGTCCTCTCCCGCGAGCCGATGCTCCGCTCCCGCGTCTTCCGCCGGCTGCCCTTCCGCCCGCTGGCCGCCGAGGAAGTCCCCGACCTGATGCGCGCCTACCACCCGATCTACGCCGACGCCGACGACGCCCTGCTGCGGCAGATCGACGAGCTGTACGGACAGGGCACCATGCGCGACTGGGCCGCCTTCACCCACACCGCCGCCAGCCTCTGCGAGGACGCCGGCCGGGACCGCATCGACACCGAGGTCATCGACAACGCCCTCACCCTCCTCGGCGGCGGCGTGTATGCCTGACACCGCCGCCGCCCCCACCGTCCTCAACCGCGACCTGCCGGCCGGGCCCCGCATTGTCATGGTCGCCAACCCCGGCGACGACTACCGCATGGTGCACCGCCTGGCCGCGGTCGACGGCCCCGGCCGTCTCATCGTCCGCCCCACCCCCGGCGGCCGCGTCAGCGACCTCGCCCTGGACATTCTCACCGCCATCGGCCGCAGCCCCTCCACCCTGCTCGCGGACCACATCCCCACTTCCGGCGCCTGGGCCCAGGCTGCCGCCCAGCTCACCGCCGACCAGACCCGCCACATCGTCATCGACCGCGCCCACCGCCTCCCCTGCGACGCACTCGAACTCTTCGCCGAGCTCGGCCGCCGCGCCTGCGCCACCGTGTGGCTGATCTGGCCGACCACCGAGGACGACAAGTACGTACCCGCCCAGCTGCGGGCCTTCCGCGACGCCGGGTACCGCTTCCACGCGATCGACTTCCGCGCCTTCATGCGCGAGCTGCCGCCTCCGCCGCGCGTCCTGACCAACGGCCTGCGGGCCGACGCGAAAACCCCGTGGGCCGAAGGCACCGGCCCCGCCCTGCCCATGCAGGACTTCCCCGTCTTCCTCGCGCACTGCCGCGACAAGCTGCCCGGCAACACCTTCACCGCCGTACGCGCCGTCTACGACCGGGAGGTCCACCTCGCCGACCAGTGGCTGACCTGCCGCGGCCTGGCCAGCGACCACACCAGCCCCGGCGGCCCGCGGCACACCCGCGCCTTTGCCGCCCGCCTCACCTTCTACCTCCGCGACCACCGCATTGGCCCCGCTCCCGACCAGGCCCACGCCCTCGCCCGGCTACGCGGCGTCCAGACCACCCTGTTCTTCCGCGGCTACCTGCTGCGCTGGCAGTACGAGACCCTCGGCGCCGGGCCCACCACCCGCCTGCTCAGCCAACTCACCTCCCGCGTCTGCGACAAGCTCCGCGCCGCCGCCACTATCGAGGACGCCGCCGCGACCGCCCTGTCCATTCACCTCTCCCATCCACCCACCGGGCTCGGCCTGATCACCTGCGGCAACACCGCCCCCGACGGCAGCACCATCCGCCTGCCGGTCACCGGCAGCCCGTACGCCACGGAGGAGACCCGCTTCCTCACGGTGCCGTGGAAGTGGAGGAGCCACCGCCACCGCCCCCTCGAACTGTCCGCGCTCGACGTCCTCCACCTCGAATCCGACGAGCCCGTCCTTCTGCCCGAGCACGCCGCCCCACTCGTCGCCGCTCACCTCGCCTACCGCCGCCAGCAGGGCGCCACCGACTCCGACCCGCTGTTCGTCCACCCCGACAGCCCCGGCCTCAAGAGCCCCGAGCCAGGCCTGCGCGAAGCAGTCATCCGCACCTGCTACCGCATCCACCTCAACCCGGCCTGGCTGCACCGCTCCCACTGTCGCCACGGCGACGAGGACCAGCGCGACGCCCAGCAGGCCGGATGGATGCACCACCGCGGCCTCGACCTCACCCCCCTCAGCGACGACGTGCGCAGCCGCCTGTGATCAGCGACGACGCAGCCTTCGGCCGCCGCGCCCCCAGGCAGCAGGGCCCCCAGCGCCACCGGTACGGCAGCGCGCAGCCCTCGCACGTCGTCAAGCGGCGTCTGCTCGCCGCCGGCATGACCGCCTGGCAGCTCGCCGACTTCCTCGGCGTGCACGAGCACCAGATCGACCTCGAAGAACTCCCCGACCTCCCCGTCCGCGTCCTGCTCGAACTCGCCCGCCGCCTCGACATGCACCCCGCCGATCTCATGGCCGGAGCGGACGACCTCTTCGAGCGGCCCCGCCAACGCGAAGTCCTCGACCGACGTCGCCAGGGCCCCGCGCGCGACGCCCTCACCCTGATCACCGCGCTCGCCCACGCCGACGGTCCCCTCACCGCAGACGGCATCGCGGCCGCCCTGCTGTGGTCTGCACCCCGCCTCGACGCTGCGCTCGACTACGCCCGCGCCCACCCCGACGCCGGCGGCGCGCTCACCCTCCGCGACGTTCCGCCCGATCGGTACACCGCCGCCCCGCGGCTCGACATCCTCCGGCCCGACCAGGCCGACGCCGTCACCGGCCGGACGAAGCCGCACGCCTCCGTCCGCGGCCCGATCCAGCCGATCGAAGCGGAGGTCCTCCTGCGGGTCTGGGCCGACGGCGGCATCGACCCCGGCGACGCCGCCCAGCGGCAGGCCTTCGACGACCTCGTTGCCGCGGATATGGTCACGCGCGGCGACATCATCGACGTCCTGCCCGATCACGTCGCGTACAGCCTCCGGATGCTCTCCGAGCCGTCACCGCCTACTGACACACCTCATGTCGCCGACCACTGACATCTCACGTCGCCACCCACTGACGTTCTGACGTCGTCCGACATCAGCCTTTTGGTGAGCGGCGGATCCGGCCGTACGGTGATGGGCCCCGGCCAAGCCGACCCTGTCGACGCCGACCGTTCCGGTCAAGATCAAAAACAGGGGAAGCACGAAGGGGGTTCCCCTGTCGGGGAACCCCGGCACGCCGGCTCTCCGTCTCGGCAGCCCCCGGTCTCAATCGCTGGCGCGTTCACGGCCCCGGTCTATCGGGAATGCCCGACATCGCTCATGTCCTCGGCCGTTGCTGCCTATCCTCCTCCTCATGGCAGCGATCTGTGGCGAGGTAGTGGGCGGCAGGTATCAGTTGGTCGAGCTGATCGGCCAGGGGGGAATGGGGTGTGTTTGGCGCAGTAGCGATCAGCTACTGCAGCGCGAGGTCGCGATCAAGGAGGTTGTCGTTCCGCAGGGTGTGCTCGCGGAGGAGCGGGACCGGATGCTGCTGAGGGTGATACGCGAGGCCCAGGCCGCCGCTCGGCTCAGCCATCCCGGCATCGTCACCGTTCACGACGTGGTCGAGCACCAGGGCGCGCCGATGATCGTGATGGAGTTCATAGCCGGCCGTTCCCTGGCTGCCGTCATTCGCGAGGACGGGCCCCTGCCCAGCGACCGCGTGGCCGCCATCGGTACGGCCGTGGCCAGCGCACTGTCGGCGGCGCACGACGCCGGGATCGTGCACCGCGACCTGAAGCCCGACAACATCCTGATCGCCGGGGACCGAGTAGTGGTCACCGATTTCGGGATCGCGAGCATTGTCGATGCCACGGCACTGACCAGCTATGGGGCGGTGATGGGTACCCCGCAGTACATGTCGCCGGAGCAGATCGAGGGAAGGCAGGTCACCGCGGCCACCGACCTGTGGTCGCTGGGGGCGACGCTGTACACGGCCGTCGAGGGCGAGCCCCCGTTCAGCGGCCCGACGCTCAGCTCCCTCTTTGCGGCGATCCTCACCAAGGACCCGCGCCCCGCACGGAATGCCGGACCTCTTACATCCGCGCTGGTGGCCCTGCTCAACAAGGACCCTGCGCAGCGGGCCACCGTTCTCCAGGCCGCGGACCTGCTGCGCCCTGACAGCACCCCCGAACCCATCCCTGTGGGAGGAGAAAAGGGCGAGGCTGAGGGGAAGACGCTACTTGCCGAGCTAGTCACGGCCGACGAAGTAGTGGCTGAGGATCTGACCGCCACTCTCAAGACCAACTATGGCGACATCGTGGTCCGGCTCTTCCCGAACCACGCCCCGAAGACGGTGGCGAACTTCGTAGGGCTGGCCGAGGGCAGCCGGGAGTGGACCCACCCGAGTACCGGGGTGCGCTCGAAGGACCCGCTGTACAACGGCACCGTCTTCCACCGCGTGATCAGCGGCTTCATGATCCAGGGCGGCGACCCGCTGGGTAACGGCACCGGCGGCCCTGGCTACCAGTTCGCAGACGAGTTCCACCATGAGCTCGGCTTCACCAAGCCCTACCTGCTGGCGATGGCCAACGCAGGTCCGCGCACCAACGGCTCGCAGTTCTTCATCACAGTCGAGCCGGCCCTCTGGCTGACCGGCAAGCACACCATCTTTGGCGAGGTCGTCGGCCAGGCCAGCCAGTGGGTGGTGGATACGATTGCCGCCGTGCCGACCGACCGCAAAGACCGCCCGCGGGACAACGTGGTGATCCAGTCCGTGAAGATCACCCGCGTCTGACACCATCCGACTGACGGGCCGCGTACCCCGTCTCACTCAACCTGTCGAGCCCGACCTCAAAGTCACCGCGTCCGCCATGTCCATGAGACCGGACAACCAGGAACGCACAAGCGCACAGCCTCGCTGACGGGGTAGCACGAACGGGGGTGGGCCGGTGGCCTGGGTGACAGCGATCCGTGACGATGAACAGGTCGAGTACCGGCTGCGGGAGCAGGCGGGGTGCTCGGTCGTGGCGGCTGACTCGGTGGTCCAGGAGGCGGCCGACCCGGCGCTGGAGTACCGGCTGCGGGAGGAGGGCGACGCCGCTCTCGTGTGGATGGGCAGCGGCCTCGTGGCGGTCGGGTTGGCCGAAGGCGCGGTCCTCGATGAGGAGGGCAAGGAGGCGGCCCGGCGGCTGATGGCGGGCTGCCACCCAGAGACCGGGGCCCGGCTGATCCGTACGCAGACGTCGGCCCGCGCCCACCCGTCGGCGAAGCTCACGACCGCCCGGCTTATCGAGGCGATCGAGGCCTCAGCGGAGGAGAAGGGGGTTGCAGCCGCGGAACTGCTGGACGGCAAGCCGAAGCAACAGGCCGTGCTCGCCCAGCAGCAGCGGATGGTCCACCGCCAGGGCGACCGACACCGGATGCAGGTGACGACGCTCCACAAACTCGCCCGCGCCGCCAGCATCGACCTCGCCGACGTCTACGGCGAGACCGAGCTGGCCGAGGCGCGGGAGCACGCGGACCAGCGGGTCGATGACCGGGTCCGCGGCTGGGACCTGATGCTCGACCTCCCCAAGTCGGACAGCGTCCTGCCGGGGCTCATGGGCGACCAGGACGAGCGGGAGTTCCGCGACCTGGTGCACCAGGCCAAGGCCGACGCGATCCGGGAGGTGGAGAGCTGGATCGGGTACGCGGTCGGCTCCGAGGACGGACAGCCGGTCCGGCTCGCCACGGACGGGCTCCTGGCATGGTCCGTGGAGCACCAGGCGGCGCGGCCGATGGGCGACGGGATGCCCGGCGACCCGCACCTCCACCTCCACGTGACGATCGCCAACATGGGCCTGTGCGAGGACGGCGAGTGGCGCTCGATCGGCAACAGCGGCCAAGACCTCCACCGGCACGCAGCCGCCGCCTTCTTCAAGGCCCGCGTCAGGTCGCTGACGTACACCCGGTTCGGTGTGCGCCGGCAGCAGGCGGAGCGGACCGGTGCCTGGGAGGTCGACGGGGTCCCCGAGCCGGTCCGCGACCTGTTCTCGCGGCGCCACGGCAGGATCGTGGACCTGGCGGGGGACGAGCTGCTGGCCGCCACGGCGAGATACGCCGCTGTCATCGACGACCGTGAGTGCCTGCGGAAATACACCTCATCGGTTCTGGGCCTGTGGTCGGAATGGGACGAAGCCGTGTCCACGGCGCTTCTGGGCGACTGGCCGGACCAGGGCAGCCACTACGGGGGCGCCCTGTCCATCAGCGATCCGGTGATGCCTCGGCTACGGCGCGACATCCGGACGGTGCACCGACAGCTGCGGCCACTGTGGGAACGCCGGACAGGCGGCCTCGTACGAAACGGACGCCGCGTCGAGGGCAAGCGGGTACTCCTGCTGGAAACCCCCTGCGGGGAGAACCTCACCCTACGAGATCTACTCACGGAGAAGACGTGCCCGGAGGACCCCCTACTCGACTCGATTCCTGGCGATCCCCGCCTCGTCGGCATCCTGACCGTCCTCCAACCCCCTGAGCGAGAGGTGGTCTTGGCGCTCGGCCTGCCCGGCATCGCGACCTGGTCACAAGCTGCCGAATACGTCGGCGCCGACGATCCGCCAGCCTTCGGCGACCGTGTACGGCGTAAGGCCCGCCGCCTGGCCGCAGAACAGCGCCGCCGTGACGCTGAGCGGCCCAGTGCCCCGCCGTGGGGAATCTGGCAGCCCCAGCAGAATGGAGGGCAGCAGTCATGACGTTGAACGCCCTTCTCGTGATCCTGCTGCTCGTCGTGGTCACCCTTCTCATCGGCATTGGTGTCCTGGTATTGCTCCTCAACCGCCCTGCCTGGTCCGCCCCCCTCGCCGGGTCCCTCGCAGCAATGATGCTCATGGCCACCGTCATGGACCTGTTGGTGGCGGTCACTCGAAGCTGACCAACTCGGTGTCGCGGAGTCCGCACCACTTCCTCAGCAGTCTCGACGTTGCCTGTGCCGGGTGCCAGCACCTGGACACCCCGCCGGTTTCGCGGCCGCCGCGTGCACCTCCCGCCACGGCCGACAGGCGCCCACAGCACCCGAGACCCTGAAAGCCGCCCGCGCGGCGGCCCACCTCGCCGCCACCCTCGTGCAGTGGTTCGTCTCCGGTGCGGTGGTCCGTATTCCCTGATCAGAAACCAGGATGCACATGCTTCTTGAACACACCGGCAGCGGATGACGGCGTTCCATCATCCGGCTGTCGTGCTGTTCAGGAACCGATCGGTTCTTGCACAGCCGGAAAGGGAGGGGGCCCAAACGACCGATTACGTCCCCTCCTCCCAATGAGGCGGCCCAGCCCATTTCAGTAACTTTGCGCTTACCTGGGCCACCCAATCGTTGATTCGGGCAATTCGGACGGGCTGCTGAAGATGCCTTGCCTGTACTCAGGTTGGCGACTCGGGAGACGGCCGACCGCCCGGCCGGGTAACGCTGCGCTGATCCGGCCCCAACTCGGCTTCTACAGGCGGTCCGTGAGCACCTCTGACGCCGCATATGATTGTGTCCTGCTTCCTAAGAAGAACCTCCGGGGGACCGCGCGACGGGCCCTGGGGCCCCGGGCCCGACATCCAGTCGGTCCTCCATCCCGTGGGGGATTCATGGGTAAGCACGCAAGGCCAAGGCCGTTGAACTGGCAGGGAGTGCGACGACGCATTCGTCTGTGGGTACCTTCGGTGGCAGCCACCGTGTTCTGGGTGGGTCAGATGGTCCGCGAATGGCACCACCTGATCTGACGCCGTCTCCAGCTCCCTGAAGCTGAGCTGGAGACCGACGCCTGAATGCGGTTGAGGGGCCCCTGCCGTTGCACCGGTGGGGGCCTCGTCGTTTCCGCAGTACCGCCTGCAGAACGGCCCGATAGGATTCGAGCCACTTGCCGGGGCAGCCTTCGTGTTGCTCGCGAGAAACGCTGCTCGCGAGACACAAGGTTAGCTGAACGCACTGGGCAGTGCGTTACGGTGGCCGCCGCTTCCTGTGTGCCGCGCCATCACCGCTGCGAGGCGCGACTGCCGGCGAGGCCCCCAGTGGCCACCGGGCCCGGTCTGGCCGCCACAATCACGCTCATGCCTGACTGGATGCCCTCGTGGGCACGACCGCGCTGATCGCGATCCTGACGTCTCTGCTCACCCTGATAGTCAGCGGGCGGTACATCTCGCCCCTGCTGGAAGTCCGCAATCGGCGCTTCCAGACGAAGATGCAGGCCCGCGAGAAGTTCCAGGCCGACATGCTCACCATCCTGTCCGCGGCTACCCGACTGCTGGCCGCGCCCATCCCGACCGAGGCGACCGACACGGTCCGCACTGCGCTGCGCGAGGAACGCGCCCGTTGGCGTGCCCAGATCGACGAGGCCACCCGGTACCTCACCGACCACTTCGAGCAGATCGCCTTTGGCTACGCCGGGTCGCAGATCCGTGAACTGGCCGTGCGGTACTCGGGCAACGCTCGCATGGTCTGGATCTCGGACCGGAGCGAGGCCCGCAAGTTGCTGGCGACTCATGTCGTGCCGTCAGGGACACGTCCCGCTCGTTGTTGCACAGTCGACGCCGAGTGCAGACGCCCATGGAGTATTCGACCGAAAACTGGCTCTAAGGCACCTGGCACCGGGACACGATCCCTCTCGGGGCAGCACGGCTGCCTTTGCCGACTCCAGGGAGTTGTCCATGGCCAAACGAACGCCGAGGAAAGGCACAGGGCCCGCCCGACTGTCCGCCGACCGGCTGCGCACGGGGTGGCCCGGACCTTCCAGCACCCGCATCGGACTCGCCCGAGCGCAAGACACAGCCGTGGCCGACGAGCTGCTGGCCACGGCTGGGGTCCGGATCATCCCCACGTTGCGCTCCGCCATCGAGGCCGGGACGGCGGGCTCCGCCCTGCTGGCCGGCCTTGGCGGCACCACGAAGACCTTCTACACGGCCGCCGCCCATATGTTCGTCGGGCACAACAACATGGGCCAGTCCATGTCCAGCCTCAGCCTGACCCTGATCGCCGCCGACGGGCAGGACCAGCCGGTCGGCGCTCTGTGCGTCACCGCACCCGGGACCATCATCGAGAAGGCGATGGACTACGGCTACGAGCCGATGAGGGCCCTGACCCTCGGTGTGGCGGTCGCCAAGGTCCACGGCCTGGCGGTAGCCGAGACGGCCCGCGGACAGGGCCTCGCCGCCGCCCTGTTCAAGCGGGCCTGGCAGGTCTACGCACAGCTCGACTACTTCATGCTGTACGGCTCGTACGAGACCGAACGCGACCTGGGCGCCTTCTATACCCGGCATGGCTACACCGTCCTCGCCCCTGGCGAGGGATTCCTTCTCGATCGCATCGGACTGCCCTTCGGAATCAACGCGGGCAATGACCAGTGCGTGTTCACCCGCTGGCGCTCCCGGAACTGACCACTCGAACAGCGAGGGCCCACGCCGGTCAGTACCTGTTTCTGAACCGGAGACCGCTTGATGCGAGTCGTGGGGCGGCCCAACTCTGTGGAACGCTAGGCCGGTGATCACTGGTGCACCGGATGACGCGGAGTCGCTTGCCGTAGGGGCCCTTGAGTGGCTGATGAAGGCTGCGCGGGACATCAATGACGGTGTGGCCTGGCCAAACACTCTCGACGGCCAGGTCACGCCAGAGCTGTACAGCGGAAGTTCGGGGGTGCTGCCAGCTCTCCTCGATGCATGGCAGTATTTCGCCGACGATCGGTACGCGGACGTGGCTTTGCGCGGTGTCCGCAGCGTCGCTGACGCGGTCGAAGACTGGGAGGACAGCGGCCTCTACACGGGAGTGGCTGGCATGGCTGTCGCCCTGCGGGGCGTGCACCGTGTGCTCGGTGACACCGCGGCGGGGGCGTCCGCCGACCGTGCTCTGGACGTCCTGCGGTCCCGCTACGACGGCGCAGGGTGGAACGACTGCTACGAACTGATCTTCGGCAACGCCGGCATAGCGCTCGCCGCGCTGGAGTGCGGCGATCTCGACCTCGCCCAGTTGGCCGTCGACCGCTACGCGCGCGCTGCCGAGCCGACCACGGCTGGCGTTCAGTGGGAGATCCGGGCTGGCGCGATCCCCCGCCTGCACCACATGTCGCACGGTACCCTCGGCATCGTCTACGCGCTCGCTGCCGTCGGCCGGGCCGCCGACCGCCCCGACCTCGTCGACCTCGCAGTGGCCGGAGCCGCCGACGTCGTCTCCCGCGACGAAGCCGGCCCGGACGGCTTCCTCGTCGCGCACTCCGACCCGCAACAGCAGCACGAGAAGATCGAACGCCATAACTACGGCTGGTGCCACGGCTCAGCCGGCGACGCCCAGGCGTTCCGCTTACTGACCCACGTCTTGCCCGACGATCCCGCCTGGCCCGCCCTCGCCGACCGCTGCTGGCACACAGTCGTCAACTCCGGCATCCCACGACGGATCCGCCCCGGCTTCTGGGATAACAACGGCCGCTGCTGCGGCACCGCCGGCGTCCTCGCCCTCGCCTGCGACCGCCAGGTCGAACGCGGCGATGGCCGTCACTTCGCCGACATCCTCGTCGCCGACCTCGCGGCCCGCGCGACGACCGACGCAGAGGGCGTCCGCTGGTCCAATTTCGAGCACAGGGAGACGCCCAGTGACCTTGCCCCCGCCACTGGCTGGGCCCAGGGCAACGCGGGCATCATCCGTGAGCTCCTGCGCCACGCCCGCATCACCGCGAACCGCGACCCGCAGTACGCCCTCCCCCTCCCGGACCACCTACCCACTGCCTGAGTGCCAGTTGCGGTTCCATATGCACGCGCGCCGTGCGGACTACGGGGCCCTGTGGAGTGGATGAGGCGGTGCGGGAGGCGGCAGGGCTGGCTCCCGTGTCGCCCCGGCGAGGGCCGATGTCGAAGACCACCTGACGTAGGACGACCTTATAGGCCGCTGATCCAGAGGAGTGAGGGGTGGTCAGCTGTTGGTCCGCGTTGGTTTCGTCGGCCAGCTGGGGTTGGCGCCTTGTCGGGCCAGGCGCCTGGTCATGAGGGTGATCGCGGCCCAGGTGATGAGGGCACGGTGTCCGGCTGATGAAGGCGGCCGGCGTCGCCCTGGCGGAGCTCGTGTGCCACCGCGACACGTGGGAGTACCTCACCGGCCTGAGCACCAATCAGACGCACTTCCGAACCCCGCCCAACGTCGATGACATCAAGGACGGGCGGGTACGTGTCGCCTTGTCCGGACGGTCGCTCATCGCGCTCCTGATCGCCCTGTGGGACACCCGGGACAAGGCCGAGTTCCTCACCGCCGACTGGGCCCTGGCGGCCACCGCGTACGACCGGTTCGCCAACGAGCTCGACACCGTCGACAGAGGAACCCAGCACACGGTGCGCATCACGCTCGACGACGGCGCACCTGTCGCGCAGCCCGAACTGGCCGGGACGACCGTGGAGACAGGCACACCAGACAAGTGACGGCGGCGGGGCGGCGGGGCTGGCCGCCGCCCTGTCCCTGCCCGGACCGTACGACCCTGCTGGTAGAGGAGATCCGGCAGGCCGTCCGCGAGGTCCTGATCGAGGAGCTCGCGCCGCTGCGGTCTGTCCAGGAGGAAGGGGCACGCGCGGCAGTGATCGGCGTTCGTGACGACGTGCGGGCGCAGCTGGACGGGGTGGTCGGTGTGCTGCGCGAGCAGCTGGTTGCGGCCCGGGATAAGTCGCGTGCCGAGCTCGCCGTTCTTCGCGAGGAGTCCGCTGGCCTGCGGGCCGAACTGGAGCAGCGGACTGCCGGGGAGCCGGCTGTTGTGCAGGTGACCGGGGAGCACAGCGAACTGCTGCGGAAGGCTGCCCGGGTCTCTTCCGCGACCGTGCTGTGCCATCGTGATGTATGGAAGTTCATCGCCGCGCATGCCGGGCGGCAGCCGCACTTCCGGGTGCCTGCGCAGGTCCTCGACAAGGGCGATGAGCGTGTCCGCGCTGCTCTGTCCGGGCGTTCCCTGATCGCTTTGCTGATCGCCCTGCACTCGGTCAAGCAGACCGCTGTCGAGGGTGACGGTGACCGGGAGCTGGCCACCACCCTCTACGAGCGGATCCAGGAGAGCCTGTCCAAGCTCACCGCGGCAGGCCGACCGGTCACCATCACGCTGGACGACCGCGCTTCGTCCGATGACGACACGGTGGCCGGCACCGGCCCGGAGGATCCGGTCGGGAACCCTGACGGCGACTCGGACGAGCAACGGGACGGGTACAAGGCCGGCGAACGGCCTGACGACGAGAAGGAGTAGCCCGCCAGGCCGGGCCGTTTCGTATTCGGCGATCGCTGCGGCGCGAAGACCGTCCGGATGATCCGGGCGGTCACCAGCGGCGCAGATCCTTGGCCAGCTGTTCGTACCATTCGGCGCGGTGACCGGTGCGGCCCACAGGCTTGTCGCCGAGCGCGACCACGGTGTCGGTGATGCCGTAGACGACTCGGTACAGCAGCACCTGTGTGGCGGTGTCCAGCCACTTCTGAGTTCCGGCGGCCGGCGGCGCGGACCCGAGTACTGTCACGAACCACGTGGGCAGCAGGGCCCGGGCGCTGATCGCATCAGCCAGTCGGCTGCGCAGTACCAGCGTGAGCTTCTGCTCGGACTTCTCGCCCGCGGCAATGACGCGGTGCTTCTCCGCCCAGCCCCCTCCGCGGTTCAACGACGAGCCGGGTCAGCCGGTTTCGGTGAGTGTCGCCGAGGTCGTCTTCAGCCCCTGCCCTTGGATCTGCTCCGGTCGGCGGGGGCCGGCTGCCAGAGGCTTCACCATCACCGCGTACAGCGGGGAGTCGTCGGAGGGCTGGGCCTCGCTGCGCTTCTCGTAGCCCCACTTCTCGTAGAGTGCCTGCACCTTCGGGTGCGTCGAGTCGACGAGGAGCGTGACGTAGTCGACCTCGAAGGAATCGAGCAGCGCGTCGTGGAGCTGCTGGGCCCGGCCGGTGCCCTGCCATCTCGGCAGCACCATCAGCTCGGACAGGGCGAGAATCCGGCCGATGACGCCCTTGGGGCGGTCCGCTCCCACCCACCAGCCACCGGGCTTGAACCGCGAGCCGTACGAGTAGCCGACCGGGCCGCCGTCCTCCCAGCCCGAAACGCATGACCAGTCCTCGCGCCCCGACCAGCGGTCGACGAAGCCGGCGAACCGCTCGCGGGAATTGAACGGGGTGGGCTCGCAGGCGTAGACCTCGTCGTGAATGTCCAGCAGCAGCGAGCGGACGTCCGGCGCGTCGGCGTGCGTGTACCACTTCAGATCCATGTGCGTGACTCCTCGATCCAGCTCACGACCCCGGGCGTCTTCGTGCCCGAAGCCTCGACGACCTTGCGTACGACAGCGAGGGTGTTCGTCGTGCGCTGCGAGCCGGACGTGGGCAGCAGCATCCCGTGGGCTCGCCGCCCGGTGGCGCAGGCCAGCTCCACCTCTCCCTGCCGGGCCTGGGCGAGGGAGAGGTGCGCTGTGTAGAGGGCCTTGTTGCGGACCATGCTTTCGGGGATGGCGGCGAGGGTCCGGTGGAGGCAGGACTCGGCCCGCTCGTGCTCTCCGAGCGCCGTCCAGACGTACGACGACAGGGCATCGAACTCGGCGTGGCTGTAGAACGAGATCCACCCCGCCGCCTGGCCTTCCTGGGCGCGTGCGAAAGCGTTCTCCGCGAGGTGCATGGCCCGCAGGGACTCCGTCGGCTGATGCAACCTCGCCAGGGCGTTGGCGTTGCGCATGTGCCCCAGCGACGCGTACAGCGGATCGCGCCGCGCCACCGACGAGCGCTTCATCACCTGCGCGCCGGCCGCGGCCTCGCCGTGATTTTCCCGCTGGCTGGAGGCGAGCATCAGGTGGTCCCAGACCCGGTACATGGCCGTGCTGTCGCGCGAGAGGCCCGCGAGGGTGAGGGCCTTGTCGAGGTGGTTGCGGGCGCGCAGGGGGGCCCTCGCGTCGATCGCCCCGAAGGCCGCCAGGCACGTGACGTCGGCGGCGAGCCGGTAGGTCTGGCGCTGGATGCGGTCCGAGGCACTGCCCGTCGCCGCCGAGGACTGAATGCGGGCGGCGAGTTCAACGGCCCTGTTCTCGATCTTGCGCGTTCCGCCGAGCCGCGCGTCGTCACGAAGCAGTTCGGCGTACTCCATCTGCAAGCGGTCGGCGTCGGACTGCCCGAGCCGTGAGCGGCGCGCAGGAGCGGCAACGGCGACGGCGGTTGTGGTCGCTGCGAGAAGGAGGGTACGGCGGTGCAAAGAGTCCTCCGCTGGTGCGGCAGTACGGGGTGGGCTGAACCCTAAATCGGCGACCGGGCGCCCGAACACCGCTTCCAGCGCAATGCAGGTACGGGCGATGGGGCGCCGGGTGGTGCCGTTGAGCAGGTTCCTCACCGTCCGTGCGGAGACGTCGCCCGGCCTGCCGGTCAGCTTTTGGAGCGCGGTGTTCATCTGACGTGCCAATTCCTCTTGCTTCAGGCCGATTTCGTCCATCTGGGCCTTGAGGATGACGTTCGCTCCCATGCGACAGACCGTAGCCGCACCCTTACGGTCCGCACTAGCGGATGGGTCATCCGAACGCAAAGTTTTCCGGTTGGCCGGGAGCAAGTCGGCGGCAACCCTTCCTGTCCGCCGTCGGCCGACAGCCGTTGACTGGTCATACGCCGCACGGACCGGGCTCCGGCCCTCCCTAGCAGGAACGCGCGGCACCGCGAGCGACGGCCGGTCCTTGCAGTCCCCCTTCAGGGACCGGCCTTCGCCCCAGACGGAGGAGACATTCATGGCCACCGCACCGCGCCCCGCCTCGCACCGGTCCCTCCCCGCCTGGATACACGAGGGCGCCCGCGTGGTGGACGGCCAGGACCGCGAGGCCATCGTCCAGTTCATCGGCGACCACGAGGACCCGGCCACCCGCCGCGTCATGCCGATCGCCGTGTTCCTGCGGCCCGAAGGCGGGGGCAAGGAGTGGATCGTGGCCCCCGAGGCCCTGCGCGAGGCCGACCCCCGGTGAGTCCGTTACGAGGATGGCGCCAGCGCCTCGCCGTCCTCCTCTACGTCCTCGCCGCCGGCAGGCTCGTCATTGCCCTGGCCCTCGCCGGAGACCCCGGCCGCTAGCCCACAGACCTCCGCCCTTGCGGGCGGGCTCACCCACAGATTCCTCCCCGGATCCCGGGGAGGTGCACCATCCGCCGCAACACCATCGGAAGGAATTCCCATGACCAGCAGCATCCAGGTCGGCGACCTGACGCGGCGTCTGGACCACTCGGTCCCCGACGGCGTCTTCGAGCCGCAGACGGGTGTGGAGTCCCTGACGCGGCGTCTGGACCACTCGGTCCCGGACGGCGTCTTCGAACCGGAGACACCCGCGCTCTGATCTCGGTCCTGAACTGACGCCGTCCGGTTGACGGCGTGGCGGCCCGGTTCGGTATCAGCAGCCGAGCCGGGCCGCATCAGCCTGCGCCACCACCTGATCCGCTGACCCGTGCATCGCAGCCAAGGAGAGATCGCGTTGCAGACCACCATCGCCACCCGAGTAGAGTCCGGTTCCTTCTTCGACCTCGGCAGGCCAGACCCAGCGCTGATCCGTCTGCGCGAGGAAGGCGCCCAGTGGGCTCTGCCGTTCGCGCTCATGGACCACCTCGTGAAGTCCGGCACAGCCACCCCCTACGCCGAGCACGCCCGCGCCCTGCGCAGCGACATCGTCCACGCGTCCGGGGCCGGTTTCGACTGGTTCGACGCCGAGCTCCCGAGGCAGATCGCCGACGAAATCAACCTGTCCCACTACGAGATCGCCCCGCACACCGAGGAGCGCCGCCAGGCGCTGACCCGGGCACTGGAGCGGCTGGCCACGGTCCACCCCGCAGGCTTCGCCCGCGTGCGGGAGTTCGTCCGGGGTCTTTTGTGGGTGGGGCTCAAGCCGGGGGTCCGTACCTCTTCCCTGACCAGCTCCAGCGACCCGGCGCTGCCCTACGTCATCGTGTTCTCCGAGAAGGCCCGGCACCACATCCCGCCGAACACCGTCAGCCAGGAGCCGTCCCCGCTCTTCCTCGCGGAGAACATCCTGCACGAGGGCGTCCACCAGTCGGTGAGCTTCCACATCCTCACCCGCCGCGTGTTCGCCGACGGATACTCCTCCAAGACCTCCCCGAAGATCGAGATCGCGTGGCGTGCGACGCAGGGGGTGGACCGTAACCAGTACTGGGAGGTGGACCGGGCCTTCCACGCGACCTGCGTCTACAACCAGCTGCTGCGGTTCCGCAAGACCGAACTCGACCGCGACGACCTGAGCGCGAATGAGCGTGCGAGCTTCCAGGCCGCCTACGACGAGGGAATGCCGGCCGTCCGCTACCTCATGGACCAGCTCGACCGCATGGGTGAGCACTTCACCGCGCACGGCAGGGAACTTCTGGCCGGCCTGCGCCACCAGACCGACCGGCTTTGACGCCGCCCGACCAGAGCGGGAACCGAACAGCGGAGGGCGAGTGCTCCAGCACCTCATCACACAAGACGCGGACCTGCGCATGGTCCCCACCGACCGCGACCAGCTGACCACCGCCGTCGAAGAGATCCGTGAGGAACTGCGGACGCTTCCCGACGGCAAGGACGCCGACCGGAAGCGGGTCATGGCCCGGTGGATCGGCATCGGCCTGCTGAGCCTGGGCCACTACGACGACGCACGCGCCTTCCTGCGGCAGGCGCTCGACCTGGCCACCGCCCTCGGCAACACCCGGGCCGTCTTCGCCACCGAACTCAACCTCGGCGACGCCCACCGCTACGCCGGGCAAGCAGAAGCCGCTGAGGTTCTCTACCTCAGCGCCCTGGACGCCGCCCGGAGGGCAAATCCGGAACTCACCGACTTCGCCCTCCAGCACTTCGGCAAGCACCTCATGGAGCAGGGCGACCTTGTCCTTGCGCGCGCTCATCTGCGCGAAGCGTGGCAGCTTCGGATCGCCAAGGGTGACGCCGGGCTGATCGAATCCACGCAAGACGCACTCGACCGTGTCGCACTGCTGCTCGGCCAGCCAGGCGCCGGCGTGACCGTTGCGACGGCCGGTGACACGCAAGCGGCGCAGTGGAGCAAGCGGTGGACCACATGGCTCCAGTCCCGCACCACGGCCCGGACGCCGGCCCGGTGGGCTGAAGATTTCCCCTCCTTGCGGGACACGGCGCGTTCTCTGACCGCACACGAGCGGGTACGGCCCTGCCACCTGCCCGATCAGTCGTTCCCCGCCGAGTTGGTCGCCGCTATGACGCGGGAGGCCGAAAGGGTCCTGGCCACTGACGGATACCTTCACAACGGCAAGTGGAACGCGCCGGTCGGTGAAGCCGCGAACCGCTTCGCCGGACAGGTCGATCTCGCCGCCGTCGTGGCACGCTCCACCGGCCTGGAGGTCGAGCCGCCGCACAACGCCGTGTACATCGCCTACCTGGAGGAGGGGCAGTTCCTCGACTTCCACGTCGATGAGTTCGGCTTCGGTGAGGCCAACCTGATCCTGTGCCTCAAACACGATCGCCCCACCGCGGACACCACCGCGAGCACCACCGTCTTCATCAGCGCCGACGGCTACCGTGAATGCGATCTCGCACCAGGGGACTGCATCGTGTTCGACGGGGCGATCACACCGCACGGAAGGACGCCCCTCAGCGCCGGGGAGAGGGTCGCCCTCATCAGCTTCGGCTTCCGCGCGCGTGATCAAGCTACGCGTTCGGCCGCCTTCCTTCCGCCGGCCCCATAGGTAGGCGAACCGTCCTCCACCCGTTCCGGGGGCTCTGGCGTGAACCGCACTGGGGCCCCCGCGGTGGGGTGTCCAGGGACAGCTCCCTGGACACCCCGGCCCCAATCCCCAGGCCGACGGCTCAGTGTCCTGTAGTCATGAACATCCGGGTCCCTCCACGGGGCCCGCTCCGGGTACCGGCTTCCTGGTTCTCCCCCCGATCCGGGCGGAGCCGGTTACCGGGCCCCAGCAGCGGACGGTTCCGTTGTGTCTCACGCCGCGCGGGGCGCGGGCCGGGGATCACCGCACTCGGCGGCCATCGCCTCGGCGGCCGCGCGGACGTCACGGGCCCACTGGAACGAGTGGTACACCACTGCTGTACTTGACGTTCAGGCGAGCCGCAGGCCAGAAAAGCTAAGGGCCCCCACCTGCTGGCTAAGGGCCCCCACCTGCTGGTGGGGGTCCTTAAAAGTCTGACCCCGGTCGCGTAGCGTAAGCCAGAGGCTGAACCGGGGAATCTGTCATTCATGATACATCAGGGGGGTGCAGATACAACCCACAGCAGCGCAGCTCAGGCTTCTGGAGCCGCTGATCTCCCGCCCCCGCCTGGCGCCCTACCTCGCCCCCACGACGTCGTCGGCCGCTGCGATGGAGCTGTACCTGTGGAACGTCCGCGTCTCTGCCGCCTTCGCGGAGGTCATAGCCCTGGCGGAGATCATCCTGCGCAACGCGATGGCCGAGCAGCTGGCCGCCGCGTACGGGGCCACCTGGTACGCGCAGGAAGAACTGTTCGACGACCGCACGATCAACGGGTTCCGCAGCACGTGGCGCAACATCAACATGCCCAATGACCCCGGCACCAGAAGACCGGCGAGCAAGACACTGCGAACCGTCCCGGCCGGGAAGATGGTGGCGGAGTCCACCTTCGGCTGCTGGGTTCACCTGCTCGACAAAGGCGGCACCCGCGGCGACGGCCCGTTCAAGAAGAACGTCGACTACGACTCCACTTTGTGGCGCAAGGCCCTGCACAAGGCATTCCCGAACAGCGGCGGCAAGCGGGCCACCGTGTTCACCACCGCCAGTCACGTCCGCTCCCTGCGCAACCGCGTCGCACATCACGAGCCCCTGATCAACGGCGTGCCGCTGCACGGCCAGTCCAACAGTCAAGGCCGTGCGCGCCGACTCAGCCTCACCGACGCTCACGCCGAAGTCATGCGCCTGGTTGAGTACATCGACAAGGACGTCGCCACCTGGCTCGGGCAGACCAGCCGCGTGCCCGAACTGCTGCGCACCCGGCCGTGACCCATCCCGGCGCGGCAACCTGATGCAGACGTCGGCCGTTTCCGGTGATCAACGTGCCAAGCCTGTCCAGCGGTTCACGCCCATCACGTCGGGCCAGGCCGACGTCGTGGGCTGGTGAACCGGGCGAGTTCACCGGCCATCGGGCTGCCTGCCCGCGTACGGTGGGCCCGCCCCCGCGCCCTGTCCGTCACGGTGAGGACGCGGGCATTGGGGACGGACACGGCATGGGAGGAAGAACGGGATGACGGAGGCCACTGCGAGCGAGCTGGACGAGCGGGTGCTGGGGCGCAGGTGGACGGTGCGTCTGGATGCTGCCGGTCGTGGCAGTGCGGTGGTGCGCGTCTCGTGCAGCCGGCCCGCCTGCGCCGAGCAGCGTCTGCCGTCCGCGGCCGCCGGTCGTGCGGCTGCGGTCGCCCACCTCAAGGCCCACCTGCGGGCCGGGCCCCGAGCCGAGGTGTACTGCGCGTGCCGGGCCGAGAGCTGCCGCATGCACCTCCGCCCTGACGACCGGCAAATGCGTGCCCAGCCCTGGCGGTGCGGCGGGACGGTCGTCCTGGCCGTGGTCACCGACCGGGAACGGCGCTGGTGGCAGGCCCTGGAGTGCTGTTCACGCTGCGCGGCCGCCACCCCCGGCGCACAGGTCGTCACCACCGCTCAGGCCGCCTCCGACCCGGCAACCGACGCCCCGGATACTGCCGACCGCCCGTCGACCGCTCCTGCTGGCGCGCCGCAGTTCTCCGACAGTCCCTCGCCCGCGGCTGGCCCGCGGGAAGTACCGGCCCCCCGCCCCGCTCCGACGCGGCGCCGCCCGTACGGGAAGATCGCACAGCGGGTCGTCCCGTACGACCTGCAGCCCGTCGTCCTGCGGGACGAGCTCGTCGAGCTCGGTGACCTCTTCCGCGCCTACCAGCAGCGCCCCGAACTCGACCTGGCGCTGCTCGCCGACCTCCAGGAGCGCAAGGCACGCGCTTTCACCACCTGGGCCGATGTCACCGGAGACATCAATCTGCGGCTTGAGGCCCGGCGCGCCGAGCAGGCCGCCACCGCCGCCCGCCTCCAGCACCAGCAGCGCACCGGCCCGGGCACGAACAGCAACGAACCAGACAGCAACGCCCCGGCCTTGGCCCGCCTGCTGACCGCGCCGACGCAGTGGGACCACGCCCGGTCCGTCCTGGCCCACGTCACCGTCACCACCCCGCTGCCTGGCCCCCAAGCGCGTCTGCTGATGCTGATGCTGACTCTGCGCACCGCGCACACCGGCACGGGGAACCTCGTCGGCCAGGACCTCACCGGGCTGGGCCTGAGCGAGCCGGAGGACCTGGTCGCGCAGCTGGCCGACTGCGGCTGGTTGCGCCTCCCCAGTACCCCTGGTGACCTGCTCGCTTCCCGGCCCGAGAACCCCACCCCCATCACCGTCCCCTCCCTGGTTCCTGATGAGGACAAGCCGGGCCCGTTCACGTTCGGCAAGAAACTGCGGCCCAAGCTCAGCGGCTGGGCCCAGAAAGTCGTCTCCGACAAAACGCTCCGCAAAGCCAAGGCCCCCGCAGCCGCCCGGCTGCTCGCCCTGACACTGGCCACACAGACCAGCGCCTCGGGACGGCTCGGCCCCAGCGGCCAGGGCATCGCCCTGGACTCGCTCGCGGCCTGGGTCCCGGTGGATCCCGGCGAGCTGCAGCACCTGGTCGACCAGCTGACCGCAGCGGACTGGCTCACCGAAGCCGCCTCCACCGACACCCACCTCACCGGGCAGCTGAGCGAACGCATCCTCCCGCTCACCTGCCCCCTTCCCTAGCCGGACCAGGCCGGGGCACCAGACCCGTCCGGGTGAAGCCCGTAACAATGTCGGCCGTCCTGAACCCCGGTCCTGCTGGATGATGGTCGGGCATTGGCCCGAGGCGGGCCGCGTTCTGACCGCCGCCCGATCCGGCGTACTGGAACGCAAGGAGCGTGGCATTGCGCCGGCCTGCACCGGGCGGCGTCAGCTGGCGGCGGCGCTCAGCACGGGCGGCGTTGGGCGGGCCCGCCGTCCGGGTCCCTCTCCTGCTCGAGGAAGGCGAGGCGCGGCTGAACTCGCGCATTGCCTTCGCCTTGCGTTCCACCGTGGCCGCGATGCCGGGGTTCACGTGTCGCGCCCGTCACCTCTGGGCGCTCGGGCTGCGGCGGGCGTCAACGCGCCCGACAAGAAGTCCACGGGCCGACAGGGCAGTGGACTTCTTGCCTCAGAAGCGCTGTTGAAGCCAGATCGCGATGAGGCTGGCGGCCAGGGTGCCGGTGCCGTAGCACAGGCCGCGTACGAAGTGGCTGGCGGCAGGGCGCCGCTGAGCGAGTACCCACCTGCGCAGGCGGGATACGCGCGAGGATCTTTCCGGGCAGGGCTTTGCAGTGCTCATCTCGGATCATCTTCGGTTCGGGGCACGCCGGTTGAGCCCTGCGGCCGAACGCGCCCGGTGGCCGCGCAGGGCGGGGTGTCGGCGGTGCCGGTCAGTGGCGGACGAGTGCGGCCTCGGGCAGTCCTTCGGGCAGGCGGTCGTTCTGGACGAAAGACGTCATGGCCTCGTTGGTCGGTGTGGGCGCGGAGCTTGCGATGTCGCGGCCCGGGGGCGTGGCGCGGGCGAGGTGCAGGGGCAGGTGCTGGTCGGCGGTGAATCCGAGGAGTCGGGAGTGTGCGCACCAGACTCTGGCTTCCGGGGTGGTTCCGTTGGCGGCGTGGTAGAGAGCCAGGACGTGGGCGGCGAGGGCGCTTTCGGCGCCGGCGGCGAAGCGCCACCAGTAGAGGGCGCTGTCACGTCGGCCGAGGATGTAGAGAAGGCAGGCGAAGGCGCAGGCTCCGGCTGCGTCGTAGTCGAGGTCGAAGGCTGCCATGAGGGTGGCGGCGTTCTCGGCGCTGAGGATGGTTTCGCACAGGTGCCGGAGGTGGTTGAGCGTGGCTGCTGGCTGGTCTGCTGGGTTGCGTGTGACGACCGGGAGAGGGCGGCGCCGGAGGCCACGCCGGATGGCGGGGCGGGTGGAGCGCTGGCGCTGCGGGTTGAAGGAGGGGGGCGTGCAGGTGTCCACCGGTGTGGAGCGTGTGGGGTCGTCGTGGACTCTGGGTGGGCGGGCAGCGTGTTCTTCGATGCGCGTGGAGAGCCGGTTCATGAAGTCGTCGGTGTCGTGGGTGCTGAGCATGTCGTGCAACACCTGCGCTTCGGCGCGCAGAGTCTCTTCGAGCATCAGGAATCTCCTCCGTTCCTCGGTTCGGGGGGAGTCATGAGGGCTTGCAGGGCTTTGAGCCCGAGATGGACGTTGGTCTTGGCGGCGCCGGGCGTGATGTCGAGGTGGTCGGCGATTTCGGCGAACCCCATCTCCTCGATGTAGCGGAGCCGGACGCACTCTGCCTGTTTTGGTGCCCGGTCCTGGAGGACGGCGCGGGCCCGGTCGAGCCGGTCGTATCCGCGCAGCTCCAACAGGTCGTCCGCGGTTGGGGTGTGTGGGAGCCCGGGGTGCGGAATCTCGCGGCTGGCCAGGCGGGCGCGCCGGCGATAGAAGTCGATGCTCGTGTCGTGCACGATTTTCCGGGCGAGGGCCAGTGGGTTGTCGCAGGCCTTGATCTTGGGCCACTTCTTGTGGATCTTCAGTGCCGCGTCGAGGACTGCTTCGTCCGCATCGAAAAGGTCGCGGAGATGGCTGATGGCGATGCGCAGGAACTCGTCCTTGTGCCGGATGAGGAAGTCACGGAACTCGGCATCCATCGGCTGCTGTTCCGGGGCAAGTTCGTGGCTCTCATGGGGGCCGGTCACAGCGCCCCCTTGTGGGCAGGCGGGTGGGACGGCCGTGGGCACGCGGTGCGGTAGAACGCGCGAGCCTGCGAGGCGGTCAACTGGTAGGCACCGGGTTGTACCAGCGGCGTGTACCAGGCCCTGAAAAGCCTCACGGACTCCTCCTCTTCTTCCAGTTCGAGACCCGGCGTGCGCCGTTGCGCGCCGGGAGCTTGTTGCACCCCTACACCGATCAGACGACCCCTCAGAGTTAGGCGCGAGACGCATGTTCGCTCATGTTGTGTGATCAACCAGTTACTTAAAGGCATCTGACCTGCACGTCTACTCACGTGGCGTGACGCATCTCACACGCTCTGTAGGTGTAGCGGGAAGTCCTAGCGTCATCCACAGCACGCACTGGCCCGGGAAGCCGGACGGCCCGGCAGGTCAGGGGTGCAACGGGCTTGTGCTGCCTGACTGTTTCGCGCAGCCACTGACCCAGAGCTGGCCGATCAACTCGCTGACACGGCCGCGGCGGCGCTGGACCAGCCACGCCGACGGGGCATCACCGCCGACCTGCCGGGCCCTCTCGCACCCCGCGCTGGCGACGATCAGCACACATGACCGTCTGTCACAGGTACTGCACAGCTGCGATCATGAGGTCTCGTCAGCCCCGACCAGCTGGAGATCTCACCGTGCCCGTGCGCCGTTTCGCACCCATTGCCGCTGTCTTCCTCGTAGCTTCACTCGGCGCCTGCAATCCGAGCGCGGCGAAGACCGAGTCCGACTCAAAGCCGTCGGCCCCCGCTTCCTCAGCCGGCGCTTCCAGTCCTCCGGCTGGCAGCAGCCCCTCGGCAGCCCCAGGAGCTCCTGCAGGCGCCAGTGGCCTGTCTCTCGCCGAGGCCATCGCGAAGATCCCGGCCGCGGACGAGAACCGCACCGGGTACGAGCGCGACAGCTTCAAGCACTGGATCGACGAGGACAGCGACGGCTGCTCAACCCGCAACGAGGTCCTGCTTGCCGAAGCGGTCAAGAAGCCTGAGCAGGGCCCTCGGTGCACCCTGACCGGGGGTGAGTGGCTGTCGTACTACGACGAAGTCACCGTCACCGACGCCCGGAAGCTGGACATCGACCACATGGTCCCGCTCGCCGAGGCGTGGGACAGCGGCGCCTCCAAGTGGGACGCGGACCGGCGCATGAGGTACGCGAACGACCTCGGATCCGAACGCAGCCTCGTCGCGGTCACCGCGAAAACGAACCGCAGCAAGGCCGACAAGGACCCGAGCGAATGGATGCCACCGGCAGCATCCGCGAAGTGCACCTACCTGGCCGACTGGACCGCCACGAAGCTTAGGTGGAAGCTCACCGCGGACGACAAGGAGCGGACCGCGCTGACGGGCCTCGCCAAGGACTGCTCGAACACGGTCGTGAAGTACGAAGTCGCCCCGTAGCGCACCTTCTGACAGTGGTCGGTGCGGACCCTGCCCGCATGGAAGAGCTGATGCGGCGCCGGGTCTACGGCGCCGACCACGACGACCCCGACCCCGGACCGCAGCCCGGCCACGAGTACGTGGAACTGGTCGGCGGCCCCCTCGACGGGCTGCTCCTGGACGTGACCGGCTGCACGGACGAGGAACGCGCGACCGGAGCCATGCTGATCACGGAGACCGGCGCCTACAGTCCGGGCGGGCGTGCTGACTACGAGCCCAGGCCCGACACATTGGACAGGTGGGACTGGCAGGGCGACGTGCCGTAGCTCATCGCATCCGGGTCACGGTCAGCGTCCCGTGCCGCCCGGACGCTGACGGAGTCGATCGCGCACCGCGACCAGTCCAACTCGCCCTGGGCGCTGAAGGCGCGGCTGACGGAGCGTGGCGCGTGCATCGAGGATCTGCAGCGGGCGCTGGCCGCCCTGATGCCCGCCCTGGAAGCGGGGCCGCCCATCCCCGCGCAGGGCGGACCGCAAGGTCAATACCCCTGTGACAGAACGAAGACGTCGCGGAGGACCGCCTGTGACTCGGTGCGAGATACAAATACTTCCGACCACATGCACCGCGCTACTCCCGGGGGAACACCGTGAAGTACACCCGCATCACTGCTCTCGCCGCCATCGGCGTCGCCGCCACCCTCTCGCTCACAGCCTGTGGCAGCGACAGCTCCGGGAAGGACTCGTCCTCCAACGGCTCCTCGTCCTCGTCTTCTTCGTCCTCGGACAGTGGCACGAAGTCGGAGGGCAGCTCGGGCTCCCGCGGCTCGGAGGCCAGCAACGCGAAGGCGGGCTCCGGCGGCTCGGAGGCCGGCAACGCGAAGGCGGGCTCCGGTGAGAACACCAAGGCAGAGGCAGCCGCGAACGGCGCGACGAAGACCGGCGGCAAGGTCACGTTCTGCAAGACGGAGAACCTGGCCATCGACGCCAGGGACGCCGCGCCCGACAAGGACTCCGGCAGGATCGACATCACCATGATCAACCGGGGTTCGACCACCTGCTCGGCGACGGGCTTCGCGGGTGTCGACATCAAGGACGCCGACCACACCTCGAACCCCATCGAGCGCGGCCACGCCCAGCCGCGTGTCACCACCCTGAAGCCCGGCGACGCCGCTGTCTTCAACCTCGCCTACGACATCGACAACACCGGCAAAAGCCTCGCGTCCCCGACCAACATCCTGGTGACGCCCCCGAACGAGACCCACACCGTGAACCTCAAGTGGCCCGCGGGCGCGGGGGACATCAAGGGCGCCTACACCGACGTTGAGGTCTACCCCACGCACACGACCAAGTAGGGGTGGTGGGCGGCCGGCCCCGGTGGCCAATCGCCGGATCCGGCCAGGGTCTCGGCCATCCAGCGTGTAGCCAGCCCGTGTCAGCAACGCTTGGCATGCCCCTTTCGCAGCAGGTTCTAATTCAGAGAAGGCGCCGACCACGACGACCCCGGCCCGCAGCCCGGCCACGTGTACGTCGAGCTGGTCGGCGCCCCCTCGACGGGCTACTCCTGGACATGACCGACTGGACGGCCGAGGAACGTGCTGCCGGCGCCATGCTGATCGCGGAGATCGGCGCCTACGGCCCGGGGGCCGCGCCGAGTACGAACCCAGGCCCGGTGCGCCGGGCCTGGGGGACTGGCAAGGCGACGTGCCGTAGCTCATCGCATCCGGGTCACGGTCAGTGTCCCGTGCCGCCTGGACCCGGCCAGCACCTCCACCACCAGATCCGACTCCACCCGCGTGTACACCTCGCCCCCGGCCTGCCGCTCCCCCACCACCATCGCGCCGCCCAGCGCCTCACCGACCCGCACCGCGAGAACCGGCGTCAGCCTCGCCGACACCCGCGCCGGCCCGCCCTCGTCCCCGACCGCCAGGACCAGATGATGCGGCCGGCGCCGCGGCCCCGTGAACCCGACCACCAAGGCATCGACCGTGTCCGCGTGGCGCACCTTCACCCACCTACGGCGTCCCGCCGGATAACTGGCCCCGGCACGCTTTGCGACGATCCCCTCGATCCCCTGCTCCCGCAGCCCGTCGTACCAGACCGCGGCCACCTCCCGGTCCTCGGTCGCGGGCACAGCCTGGATCGGCGGCCCGACCTCGGCCAAGAGCTCCACCAGATAGGCGCGCCGCTCCATGTACGGGCGGCTGCGGAGGTCCCCGATCGCAGGGTCGGGGTGCTGCAGGACATCCCAGCAGGTATACGAGGCGGGGTGCCGGGCCGCGAGGGAGCGGGCCCGGGTGACGGACGACGCGGCCCGGGACTGCGCCGCGGCGAAGTCGAGCCGGCCTTCCCGCCAGATCACCGCCTCACCGTCCAGCACGGTCCCTGGTCGAAGGGCCATGCCGGCGACGGCCAGGTCCATCCAGTGCTGGGTGACAACCCTGCCGGACCGGGCGTACAGGATCACGGTGTCGTCGGTGCGGTGCAGCACGGTCCGATGGCCGTCGTTCTCCAGACTTCGCGATGTCTCATGAGACACCGGCGGCTGAGCTGCCTCTCTTACCGCCAAGTCATTGGCTCGGCTTGCACTGGCGGTCGTAC
>NZ_JBVJMV010000058.1:0-39153 GCF_055584025.1 Streptomyces sp. NPDC104309
GACCGGCCAATGCCCCACCTGCCACCGCGACTTACCCAAACACACAACGACAACGCCGCCACCACAGAAGCGCAACCTAACGAAGTACTACTAGGGGGGCTCCTCCTGTCTCGTGTGGCCCAGACCTTCGTTGAGGCGTACGCCGTGAGAATGCGGGGCGGCACACTCCGTTTCCAGGCCCAATACCTGAGGCGCATCCGAGTTCCTCACCCCGAGACCATTTGTCATACCGATGCTCTAGCGTTGGCACACGCGTTTGACCACCGCGATGTGCAAGCTGCCACGGAGGCGGCCCTCCGCGTCTACGGGATCGAGCGCATCCCGGACTGACGCCTACATGGGGGATCGATGAGCGACCAACCGAACTGGGACAACGACGCCTTGAACCGGGCCGTCCACACGATGTGGGCGGCCCGTTCGCATGGCACTCAAAGCGGGAAGCACATGGCTGCGGTCGAAGACCTCGTGATCGAGTCCGCGATCGAGGCTTGCAAGGGCACATCCATCACCTTCTTGAGGGGCGCGGACGCCACACTTCCTGGGGTCTACCGGCCACGCAAGAACTGGGACCTCGTGGCCTTGGATGACGACCGCCTTGTTTTTGCCATTGAGATGAAATCTCAGTCTGTGGAGAAGATCAGCAATAACGCAAACAATCGAAACGAGGAAGCCATCGGGAGCGCTACAGACTTGCGGCTCGCCCACAAGAAGGGGCTGCTCGGAAGGGACAGGGGAGACGCCCATAGGCCCTGGATCGGTTATTTTTTCATCCTGGAAGAGGCGATTCAGTCGACGCGTCCTGCCCGGCAGGAAGTGACTGCTGCTCTCCCGACGGATCCCGCTTATGGGACTCACCCCTCGTATGAAGACCGTTATCGCCTGCTCTGTGAACGCTTGTTGGAGACCGAGCTCTACGATGGAGCGTGTTTCCTCCTCTCGAATACAAACCCTGGCGCCGTAGTCAAGCAGCCTGATCCCAGTGCTGGGATTGATTTTGGTAGCTTTATGGCATCCCTGGATGGCTATCTCGTAAAGTACTGCGCCGACAGAACCTGAGCCAAGACGGGCACTGGCGTTCTGTTTCAGCTACTTCATGCGCCGAGACGGTATGGTCCACTAGCCTGATCGCTGGCCTTGGTGTTCGAGGCCCGCAGCGTCGAGAGCTGCGCTGGATTCGTGTGGCCTGCCCGTTGGCTGCACGCCGATCGTGGTGGGGCCATGGACGGAAAATTCGAACTCGCAGTCCGGAAGTACTGGGAGACGCGAGAGCAGCAGACGGCGAGGCAGATCGCCGAGGGGAAGCAGGATGCAGGGCTCCGGGGTGCCGTCACAGGTGGTGCCCACCTCGATGCTCTGACGCAACTGATCGTGGAGCACTTCGTGGACGTCCTCGGCTACCCGGCCAGTTCGATTTTTCTGGGTAAGAAGGCGGAGCTGCCGGGCTATTACCGGCCAACCAAGCAATGGGACCTCATCGTCAAGAATTGAACCCAGCTGGTTGCGGCTGTCGAGTTCAAGTCGCAGTCCGGGCCATCGTTCGGTAACAACTTCAATAACCGGACAGAAGAAGCAATCGGTAGCGCTGTAGATACTCAACGCGCCATTTCCCAGTGCCTACTGGGTGATGCCCGACCCTGGCTCGGATATGTCTTCGTATTGGAGGATGCAGAAGGATCCACGCAGAGCGCGAAACGAGACTTCAAGCCGAGCTTCAAAGTGGATGAGGCGTTTGAGGGCCGACCTTCCTACGCTGACCGTTATCAAGTGCTCTGCCGCAGGCTTGTCCAGGATGAACTCTACGATTCCGCCTGTTTTGTGTTGGCCCCCAAAGATCCAGGGCGACCCATCAGCCAGCCCGACCCGCAGCTAAATTTCGCGGGATTCATTGAGTCGCTCACGAAACACGTACAGAAGGAGCCTGGGCTCTAATCCGTTCCAGCGGGTGGTGCCGGAGGCGCGGTCGCGGCCGCAGGGCGGTGGTCGGCGTCGGCAAGATGACCGGGAAGTGCTGGCTGCGATGTGCCCTGGACGGTGCGGACCGCGCAGCGCATGCCGGGAGGCGCCGCGCACCGAGGGCAGGTGACCTCCAGCCACTGCTCCGAGGGGACGGCCGGGTGTTGAGGTTCTTGTACGGGCTGGCAGTCCCGCCACGGGACCGCGGAGGGGTGGAGGCGGGGTCGGGCTTGGTAGGGCGCTTTGCCTTCTCACTGGGGCGTGAGCCCTTGACGTGCACTGGCTCGCGGCGAGCGCCGGACTCTGTGCTGCGCTCGGTCTTGCCGACGATGGGCTGACCGCACCAGGCACAGATCAGCGGTCCGCGGGCCTGGGAGCGCCGTGTGGGGCGCTGCGCGGCTTTCGCCTTTGCCGCCGGGCGGACCTCGGTGGACCCGATCGAGCGGGTCACCGTCATCGGGGAGGCCCGGGGACTTCGTATTCACGCAGGTTGGGGATCGCTGTGTGGGGCTCGCCTGAACGCCCGCCGCGACCGATATGTCAGGTCACGTGCTCAGCGTAGGGGAGCGGGGCCGTGCGCCGCCGTGCTTGGCCCGGCGCACCGCCCGCCTCACCACCCGATGGGTGTGGGCCGCTGTTCGTCCGCGGATCGCGGACTCAGTCGCGCGGGGACGGATCCGGCACGGGCAGCACGGGGATCTTCAGCTTCTTGAACCACAGCCGCAGCGCCTCGGTGACGCCGTCCTGCAGGTAGAGCTCGGTCTTCTCCAGCGCGGCGTCGAGCCGGACGTCGTCCTCCAGCAGGAGCCGGACGGACATCTGGACCCGCTGGGGAGCGCGCTGGCGGGCGATGCGGCGGGGGCGCCGGGCGGGCGCGGCGGCTTCGGCAGCGGCGGCCTCAGGCTTCTCCTGCGCCGCGCGGCGGGCCTGCGCCCGGGCGGGCACCGTACGGGTGGTGCGACGCAGCTGCGTCAACCTCGCGTTCGTCATGCACTGCCAACGCGTCAACCACACAGACGTTATGGGGTCAGCACGTCAGCGGAACGCTGAC
Organism: Streptomyces sp. NPDC104309; assembly: GCF_055584025.1. NCBI lineage: Bacteria > Bacillati > Actinomycetota > Actinomycetes > Kitasatosporales > Streptomycetaceae > Streptomyces > Streptomyces sp. NPDC104309. The sequence goes on from NZ_JBVJMV010000058.1 coordinate 3,005, forward strand.
ACAGGGCAGCGACGGTTAGACCCATTGGGCTCAGTGAGCGTTTTCAGCGTTGCCACTGATCGGGTGACAGGGCGGTGTGGGATCGGAGTGCGCAACGGACAGGGCTCCCGTGCCGTTGAGGGAGGTGTTCGACGTCTCAGATCAACAACACAGGAGCCCTGTTGGTTCCGTATCCTGCCGCACTCGACCTGCCTCACGCCCTGGTCGAGTGGGTCACGATGCTCATCGTCACCCATGAAGGTGACCGCCGGTGCAAACTCCCGCCGCACCGGCGTGCGCTGATCGCACTCGTGTACCTGCGCTGCCACGACACCCTGGCCTGTATCGCCTCGGCCTTCTGGATATCGGTCGGCACCGCCCATGCCTACGTCACCGCGGTCACCGGGCTGCTCGCCGAGCGGGCACCGGGCCTGCTGAAGACGCTGCGCGCACACGATCCGGACTTCGTTCTCCTGGACGGCACGCTCGCGGAGTGCGACCGCGTCGGTGACGGCAGGGCCGACTACTCCTCGAAGCACAAGCGGCACGGGGTGAACTTGCAGGTCGTCACAGACCCCGGCGGAGAGATCCTCTGGCTGTCGCCGGCATTGCCGGGCCGGACCCACGATCTGACAGCCGCCCGCACCCACAAGATCCTTCGGATCTGTGCGCGGCAGGGCGTCCCGATCCTCGCCGACATGGCCTACGTCGGCGCCGGCGACTGGGTCACCACCGCCAAGCGCCGCCCACCAGGCGGCGAACTCACCACCACCGAGCAGACCGTGAACCGGGCCCTCTCCGCAGCCCGTGCACCCGTCGAACGAGGCATGGCACGGCTGAAGTCATGGCAGATCTTCCGGAGATCCCGTATCAGCCCCAACCGCATGAGCGTCATCGCCAAAGCCGTCCTCACCCTGGAGAGGCAACGCTGAAAACGCTCAGTGGGTCCATTTCTCCGTCCGGGTGAGCTGCGGGGATGTCCTTGCGGAATACTCGCGCTGCTCGGTCTACAAGGGATCGAAATAGTACGAGTGAGAGGAGCCCTCAAGGGATGCGGACATGGCAAGACGAGCCTGGCGCCCGGGAGCGGCGCGGGGCCGCCGATGCTGCAGACCGGCTTCGCGCCCCGGAAGTCTCCGTTCGCGAGTTTCCCGGCTACACCCAGGGTAGGGCTGTGCTGGCGGAGGCGTTGCAGCTGCTGGCCAACCCGGAGGTACCCGGGAACCTCACCGCGGGCCGCTCGGCGCTGCGTCGTGCACTGGGATTGTTCCCACAGTCGGTTCCCGACCCCAGCTGTGATACGAACACCGATGGCGGTCACGGCGCTGGGGCGAGCCGCCACCGGAAGGTATGCGACCGGCGGACTTGTGGCCGTTGCCCTGCCGCTGAAGGCCGCCGCTGACGGGCCGTGACGGGGCCAGCAGCGCCCGCCGGCCCTTCGGGGCTGGCCCGTCGACGGGTGACCGCGACGATGAGCACCAGGAGAACGCGCAGCTTGCTGGTGACCCCGACGCCGGGGGCTGCGTTGGACCGAGTGCCTGGCGAGTGAGGAGCAGGGCTGTGTGTCTCCGTGGTTGGGCTCGGCGTAGGGTCCGCCCTTGACTAAGCACGTCAGCCCGACGAGTTAGACCTATTGGATCTGACAGGACCAACCTGGCCCCGTCCGCGAACCGAGGACGGGGCCTTGGCGTGCTCGGGCCGGGGCCTTCAACACCATCGTTGTGGGCTCATCATCTGACTGCGAGGAGGCCAGTTCCGTGGGCCTCCTTATACTCGGAAGCGGTGTCGGTCTGGACCTCGCGGAGGCTCGGGCTCTGGCTCCACCCGCGCGCCGAGTGAACGCACCCAGCGTGCACCTGCTTCATCAACGCATGCGAGCGTCAGGTGCACGCCCGTCTCGCGCGTATGGTAGTCGAGGTCCACATACACGTCGTGCAGTGCACCGGGAGTCGACGTCCCCAGGTCGATCGACGGCTCCCGCCGGTATCCCCAGCCCGAATGGGGGTCGTGCGCGCCCCGCATTCCCTCGACGCCGCTCCCTGTAGCGCTGACCACCACAGAGACGAGCCGCGGTCCAGATCCCTGCTCGATCTTCACCAGAGCGCGCGGAACGTTTACGTCCGACTCGTCGGTGTAGGCCCGCTCCATGGAGAAGACGGGCCCTCTGTTCTCGAAGCGGTCCTTCTCCTCCGCCTCGATCTGTCGCCGCATCAGTTCCACCTGATCCTGTGCGGCCGTCGCGGCATCCTTCGCCGTCTTCGTTTGCACCGACGTGTAGACGATGCCCACCACGCTCACGACCACCGCGACTATCGCAGTGATCAACTCGCCGTCCACCCGTCACCCTTCTTTTCATCCGACTGGTTCCAGCGCACAGCATCGGCCGCACAGATCGTCAGCTCAGCCGAGGCCCTCAGCCTGCTCGCTGAGCGGGGGCGAAGCCGCCGTGTTCGCAACGCAGCAACCCGCCGACTGCAACATCCGGATCAGTATCCGACCTTGCCCCAATCCACAGGTCTTGACCATTCCTCTGATGACCGCGCGAGGCCCCAGATCTGGGTGCCGTGATGCGGCAGGATACACGCGAGGACATAGAGGGGGGTCTCATGGACGGTGAGCTCTGCGATGGTTGGGTTCACTCGCTCAGCGGTCAGACACTCTGCTTCACGGGCAGAGTTCTCATCGATGGCGAGTGGACGGTTCGAAAGGACTGCAGGGAGATGGCCGAACAGCGCGGCGCGAACTGGAAGCCGGACTTCTCCCGCAAGATCACAGTCTTTGTTCATGGCGATCTCGCCAGCCAAGCTGTTACCGACACACAGCGGGAGTACAGCCAGAAGTTGGTGACCGCGGCGGACTGGCGCGATCGAGGGCACCATGTATGTGTCGTGGACGGGGACGGCTTCGCCGACCTGATTAGCGGACATGCTGCACGCTGCCGAGAGCTGCAACGGGCGCAAGGTAGCGACGATCACGTCCTCGTCCTTTCTCAAGCTGGAGATGGGATCTTGGGCGGCCCGCTTCAGCGACATCGAGTCGACCGCCATGAGTCTGGTGCACTTGCGCTCGACCTCTCCCACCTCGACAAGGGCACGGAGGCACATGAGTCGACCATCGCGGCACTCAATGAGCACCTGGCACGCCAGCATGTCGAACTCCGCGGACACGCTCGCAACGCTCCCCGCTTTGATGCAGGCTGGTCACGCGGCGACGACGTCTTCATCGCCGAGGTCAAGAGTTTGGCCGGAGCGAGAGAAGACCAGCAGATTCGGCTGGGGATCGGGCAGGTCCTCGACCATGCCCATCAGCTTCAACTGGCAAGGACGCGCGGTCGAATGCGTCCTGTCTTGGTGCTGGAGAAGCAGCCGACCGAGCCGAGGTGGGCCTCACTCGCAGAGGCCAGCGGGATCCTCCTTACATGGGCCCCCGACTTCGCTGGTTGCTGAAGCTCCACGCAACGCGCCTATGAGACGCACGAGCCTGACAGAGGGGTTACCCGTGAGCGATCACCAACCGATCCAGCGCGTCAGTCTGGAGAAGGCGATCCGTGCGCGTCGCGGCCTATGGGACACCCAGCGCGCGCTTACCGCACTGCGGGACGCCGGCATGAGCCGGAGGAAAAACACACGCGACAGATCCTCCGCGATCTCGCGAGAAGCGGCCTGCTGGCCAAGGTGCAGGACCGCCCGGTCCAGGACCGCACAGATCCGGCCATCGACGTGGTCGTCCGACGAGTCCAGGGACGGAGGGAATCTTCGCCAGGAGAGGCATCAGCTGGGTGACGTCGCTACGGATTCCGCCGGTCAGAGACGCTGCCAGCGGGATGCCCTGCCCGTCGACGAGGATGTGGTGCTTGCTGCCCGGCCGTGCGCGGTCGACCACGCTGGGCCCGCTTTTGGGCCTCGCCGAGCAGCCCGGACGTGGGAGGGGTCGATCACTGCCCGCGGCCAAGTCCAGCTGTTTCACCGCTCGCCGCTCGCAGCTTCGCCCCGCAGCACGAGGTGGAGCCGGTCTCAGACGCCAGCCTCGTTCCAGGCAGGGAGCCGGCGCCAGCCTCATGCCCGAACCGAGGCCCAGTTCCTGCGGCAGGTACTCTCATTGGATCCCGGTATGCGGCACGAGCAGGATCCCGCACAGCGCCTGGCGATCCGGCGCCCACGGCCGACCAGTCACCAGTTTTGGCCCTGGCTGAGGTAACAACGGCGCGATCAGGGATCGCAGTTCATCCGAGGCGTCCCACGGACGCGACGCTCTCTTCCCTACGAACAACCCAACGAGCATCCAAGTCGACAGTCACATCATCTGAGGCTACGGAGTGCGCGGAGGGTGCGCTGATCACACCACCGTGATCGCGCCGTACCGCTAAATTGTCAGGTATGACTAGCCAGTTCGACGCTCAGTTCAGCGGCACCCTGCACTCTGCACGCGAGATCCTGCCGAAGAGTTCCGTGCTCCTCTTGGAGGGCAAACTCCGCCAAGTCCACGCCGAGCGGCCCGATCTGGATGTGCAGGAGGTCGTGAGCATGGCCTTGGACGTCTTTCAGGGGGACGCGATTGATGCTCGGATCGCCATGGAGGAGGCTGGCACGCGGGTCGATGAGGCGGCTGCGGCCGAAGCCGCCCGCTCGGCGTCCATGCAACGCATCTCAGAGCGCTCGGGAGACCTGGACGCTCTCGAAGCCCAGTTCCCAGGGAGGGTCACCATGGCCGAGGTGCTCGCCGCTGCGGGCGCCTCGTGGGCCGGCCTCGGGCTGAGCGAACAGGACGGCATCCTGGTCGAAGAAATCCGCCGAGGCATGAAGTGAGACAGCGCCGTGTCTCCTGCTCGACAACGGAGGCGGCGCAGGAAGGCGCCCGATAGCTCGATGATTCGAACGCCCACTTTTGAAGTGAAGCACCCGAGTCGTCGCCCAGCACCGTAGTGTTCTCGCCGGACCGGTGGAACGCTGGGCCCCGGCCAGGTGCCGGGGAAGAGCTAATTGCTCGAATGTTGGCGCTCCATCCGCGTGGGCTGTTCGGTGACGAGCCGGTGCTTGAGAGTTGGGCGCCGGGAAGGCGGATGGGGCTGTCGTCGAGCAGCAGGGTGACAGCGCGGATGTGGAGAGCGCGGTGTCTTCAGGCGCATTCCGAGGGTCCAACCTTGAACTCATTTTCGTAACAGCCTCCTGACCTGCGAAAACGCGAGGCTCCCGCTCTGGCGGGAGCCTTCGCCATGTGAATGGAGGCGTGAAACCCCGCATCCCCTGCCTTCCGGCCTCGATCTTCCGCCGGTGCGTGCCTGATGCACTACGCGGCTGCCCGCCCCACCATCACCAGCTGTGTCTCGGAATCGCCCCGCTACGGCGAAACGCCGCACGATCGGGCAGGGGCGCCCTGACCTCAATGCAACCATGCACGAGGTCGTCGACTGTGAGCTGCCGGCGGATCTCAGGGAGGTGCTTTCAGCCGGAGGAGTCCGAGCCGCGTCCGCTGCCGATGGCTCCTCCGAGTGCCCGTCTCAGCGCCCGCGCCTCGTCGGCGAGGCGCAGGGTTACAGGCTCGTCGCGGAGGCCAAGGTCGTTCAGCCTGGCATGAGACCGGACCAGTCGCTCGGCGGCGTCGCCGATCAGGTCTTCCACCATGTCGAGGGTCAGGCCGGAGCCCGGCAGAGGTAGGGCGTCGATCTGTTCGTTCAGTAGGTCGATGCCTTCCTGTACCTCGGCGTGGGGCTCATCGGGCATGTCCGACCGTGCGAGCTGGCGTTGTAGCCGTGACAGCGCGAGTGCGGTCTCCTCCAGGAGCCGTACGTGCCGGTCAGCCTGGAACCCGGCGTCGGTCGTCGAGACGTTCCGCAGAAACGCAGTGTGATTCTGCGCTCCCACCATCGTCTGGTAAACGCGGCCCGTGTGCACCGTGCTGTCGCTGGCTCCGGCCGGATTCCGACAGCCGAGAGCGGGCCGGAAGCAGGGATGGATACGCAGGTCTTCCTCGTACGGCTGGACGGGCCACTGGGAGTCGCCCGCGTACGCAACCCCATCACCACGGCACACGCCCAGGAATCCGATGGCGTAGAGGGCGTCGATGACAGACGTTGCCCTCAACTGCTCTGCGTACGAGGAGTACCTCTCGTGGAGTGCTTCGCGGATCACGTCGAATTGTGTGGTGAAGTCGCTTCGGCCTACGGCGTAGCCGGTGTTCTCAAATTGCGCGAACACTGGACGTAGGAATGGGAATCCGACGTTGTACTCCTTGGCGAGATCATCGAGCTTCCAACGGGAGAACTGCTCGGCCGCCTCCAGGACGTCGTCCTCTTGGATCGTCGGACGTCCTGAACGGTCGGCTACGTCCCGGCACAGCGTGAGGAACTGGATGATGTCACGGGGCCGGGTGAGGGTACGCCGTACGAGGTAGTCCGGGGTCCACTCGCCGGCGACCCTGCGAGGGAAGATGCCGTCCCATAACTCATTTTCTGAGACCGGCCGTTCGAGGGACAGGCTGGCGCGGGCGCTGGCCAGAGCGCGAAGCGCGGCTGGGCTCCAAGTGATACGGACTTCGTCGCTGCGGAATTTGTCCCCGTCGGCGAAGTTCAGTGCGTCGTAGATGTCGGCCCGTACGAAGAGCACACACCGCACGGCGTGTCCGTACGCCGCGAGGACGTGCTTGGCGCCCAGCAGGAGGCCGGTGACCAGCGCGTGGCTGTCTGAGTCGCCCTGCCACACCTGTTCGAGCTGGTCGACCAGGATAAGAAACGGCTTCTCCCGCGCTGCGACGCAGCCGAGGTCTTCGAAGGCGGTCCGTACACCTGCTTCGATTGCGCCCAGTTGCCTCGTGGCCTGCGCGCCTTCTGAGCCGCCGTTTGTGCCTGGCTCGCCCCCGGCGCTGGCACTCGCCTCGAAGCCGAACATTTTGACCGACAGTGTCGCCGACTGCAGCAGGCGTGTGCCGCGACGCAGCCGGTCGGTGAGCCGTCCGTCGTCGCCCTCGTTGTTGGCCTGGAGGAAGTCCTTGAGAGCGCGTACGGAGGCGGGAGTGCGCCACTTCTTGTGGGTGTCGGCGTGTTCGATGACGTACTGGGCCGTGTGTACCGCGAATACGTAGCGCCAGATCAGGGACTTGGCGGTGTCGGCGGTCAGTCCCTGCAGTTCGAAGCGGCGGATCTCGTCGCCGGCCGCGTCGTCAGGTGTGATCAGGGCAGTTCGTCCCGGATATCCGCCACTCGCGAGATGGGCGCAGATCGCGCTTTTGCCGGACCCTTTGCGCCCGACGACGAGTGACTTGCGCCCAGCGAGCACGGCCTCCGAGGCATGTGTGGATTGGAAGCCGTCGCGCAATAGGCCGTCGGCGAAGTCGGACTCCGCATCGTCACGCCCGAAGAAGAGCCTCTTCACGGGCTGGTATGGCTGCTCCACGGCTCCCCCTGAGCGGTTGCGTATCAGCCGCTCAGATTAGCTGTTTGGGAGTGTGGGCGCCGATGCGAACGGATAATGGTGTGGCGGTGGACGCAGTGTCGAGCACGGCTGAGGCCGGCCGAGAGCATGACGCGGGGGGACACGTTGAGTGAAGGCTTCGAGATCGAGCCGCTGGAAGGCGAGTTGGCGGAGGCTTTCAGTGACCTGAAAGCCGGGCAGGGGCGCCAGGATGAGGCACTGGGGACCGTGGTGCGAGGGGTCGAATCGCTCGACATCGCCGTCTCAACGGTGCACGCGGAGATCGCGGGGCTGCGTGGTGAACTCTCCGCGGTCGCTGCAGAGGTGTTGGACGTGAGGCAGTCCGTGCGAGCTGTTGACGACTCGGTCGCGCAACTCCGTGACGTTTTCACTGAATTCACCGCACGGTACGTGAAGGATCAGGCGCGCGCCGCAGCCGAGGCCGAGCTGGTACAGCTCACTCTTGACTGGCAGAGCCGCTTCGAGCAGCGTCGGCGTACACGCGCTCTCGCCCATGGCCTCGTGCACACACTCACACGTGACGCTGTGGAGCGTGGAGTGGTCGATGCGGCTGCTGTTGAGTCCTGCGCTGCGGAGCGTCTGCTCATGGAGCCGTCCTATTGGCTGGCTCCGGCCGTGGTGGCGCTTGCCGCGCGTCATCGGGGTGAGGTGCAGCGGGCTCGCCGCGCCGTGAGTCAAGCCTTTTCCCTCGACCCGGCCAAGTCCAATTTGTTCTTCGCGCTGACCTGTTCCCGCCTGGGCGAGTTCAAGGAGGCCGCTCGCCGGATGGACCAGTACCTTCGCTCCATCGACTCGTACGCCCTGGACGAGGATTTTCAGATCGTGCTGGATGCGGTGGCTTGCCGGGAGCTTGGAGACGACGCGCACACTTATGCCGAACTCGCTATGAAACGTTGGGCGGGTCAATTGGATCTGGCCAGGAGTAACGGAGAGTTCGACCCGGTGGCCGACCATCTGTGGGAGCTGCGGCACCGCGTGCGGAATGACGCGTTTCCCGCGCTGGGCCGGTTGTGTGAGTCGGAGTGGGACCAGCTCAGGCGAGGCATAGAGCTTGCGAGTGTCCCGGGCGCCGCTCTGGAGTACCTGCGAGAGCAGTTCCCGCCTGAGCCGGCGGCCTGGGCTGAGGCGGGCACCTATGCGGAGGGCGCACTGGGGGCTCTGATCGACCGGTACGACGCCGAAGAGCGGGCGCTGGACCGGCGTATGGAGTACCTGCGCCGCGTCATCGATCACGGCGGAGATGCGGATGAAGCCCGCCGTTCCGTCAGTGTCGACGACGACGCGCGCAGGCCCGCTGACCTCCGCACTCTCCTCGTCAACGCCGTCTTTGTGCCGCGGTCTGTCCTCCTCGGCGACGAGGCTCGGCGATTGGTCCTGCGCACCCTTTGGCCCCGCGTGCTGGAGGCCACCCAAGAGTGTGCGGATCGGGCCCAGCACCTGCTGCCCAGGGAACTCGCAATCGGGACGGAGGGGTGGAGCGGTGTAGTTCCCACCGATCCGTCAGCCGATGTCGATGCCGGACCGCTAGTGGCCGAACTGAAGGGTGCAATAGAGGAGCGTACCGGTCGGCAGGTGGATGCGGTGCGGCTCAATCCGGTCCGGCTGTGGGGTGCCATCCTGCTGAGTCTGGTAGCCGGTGTCCTCGGTTTCATCACGGCAGCGGGGGCGGCACGCAGCGTCGCTTTATGCCTCGGTCTTGGCTGCGCGGGGTGGGCCTGGCATGAATGGCGGAGGGTACCGGTCCGCAGGCGGGAGTTGCGCACCGAGGGTTCCGTGCTTGCACGGCAGCGTGTGCGCATGCTGCGCCAGGGGCTGGAGCAGCGGGAGGAGTTCTTCAGCGTGTGGACGGATCACCTGCACGGGCCCGACGGGCTGAGGACCTGGGGCGCCGAGGCTTGGCATGAGGTAGACGAGACGTGAGTGGACCGATGAGCGACGCGGACGGTCCTTTGACTGTTGGGGACGGCCGCTACGAGCTGATCGGTCACTTGGGCAGCGGCGGCATGGGCGACGTCTTGGAGGCCAGGGATGTTCATCTCGACCGTCGTGTGGCGCTCAAGTTCCTCGGTGCCGGTCGTCTGACGGGGGCGGCTCCGGGCAGCGAACGCTATGTGCGGGCGCGGGAATTGTTTGTCCGTGAAGGGCACACGATGGCCCGGGTTGAACACACGTACGTGGCCACGATCTTCGACTGCGTCATTGGTGGCGCGGACCCGTTCCTCGTCATGGAGTATGTCGACGGCCGACCTCTCGCAGAGTACGTGGGTGGTGATCCGTTACTGCTGGAGCAGACGGTCCGCTGGAGTGGGCAGATCGCTGAGGGCCTCGCCGCCGCACACCGCGAAGGCGTGGTGCACCGCGATGTCAAGCCCGCAAATGTCCTCATCACCCACGACAGTAGTGAGGTGCGCATCATCGACTTCGGCCTCGCCCGCTTCGCCGACGCTACTGAGTCGCACACCGACATGGGAACCCCGCTGTACAGATCGCCCGAGCGATGCCGCTTTGAGTCGGGCGACGAACGCAGCGACTTGTACTCCCTCGGCTGCGTCATGTACGAGATGGTGACTGGCTGGCCCCCGTTCGGCGACTGGCGCTCGGACCCGGCCGCTCTGGCCAAGGAGCACCAATATCGTTCCCCGGTCCGGCCCGGCCAGCAGGTTCCGGATGTTCCCGAGCCCCTCGATGACCTGATCATGTCGCTGCTAGCCAAGAGCCCAGCCGACCGCCCCCGCAACGCACGCGCGGTCACCCGGGCGGTCCAGGAGGTGGAGCGGGTCGTCGAATCGGTGGCGGCGACGCGACGTCAGGCGCCGGGCCACGCCACGTCCCAGGCCGACGTGGGCATCACGGAGCGCATCAGGGAAACTGAGAAGCGCGTCCGGCGGCTTTCGCTGCAGTTCGGGTCGGCGCACGACGAGACCGTCGCGGCCCGTGTCGAACTTGCCGAGCTGACGGGCGAATCGGGCGACGAGCGGGGCGCGGTGGAACTGTACGAACGGTTGGGCCGTGACTGCCAGAGGCGCTACGGCCCTCATGACCGTAGGGCCTTGGACGCGTTCGAGAAGATGACTCGCTGGACCGAGGGTGGGTACGAAAGGTGAAAGCGACGTAGGTTCATGATCGCGGGGCGTCACTGACGGCTTGCCCGGGTGACCGTCACCGGTGACGCCGGCGACACGGTGTAGAGGCGCAAGTCGTCCGGGGTTGTCCGGTGCTGCTGTCCCTTCCTGCCCCCGCGTGCGGGGATTTTGCTGGTCGTGAGCGGCAGCCGATGCCAGGTTCGATCCGGCCAGCTTCGCTCTCGTGCGACTGCCGATACCACGTACCTCCGAACAACTCAAAACCCGTTCTCCGCAGGTACGTTGCCGCTGGCAGAATGTGAAGCTATGGCAAACCTTTTGAATGAAGAACTACGAGCGATCGCTAAGGGATTCCCCCTGGACCTGGAGGAGTGGCCCGCTATCCCGTGTCCCACGTGCACACGAGGGGTCTTGATCCCAGACCCCGAGTCGTTTGTGGAGGAGGAGTCTGTCACCAGCAAGTCCTTGCACAGCCATGAAGCGCACGAGGCTGACTGGATCCAGGGTTACTTCCAGTGCGTGCTTGTATGCAGAAAGACGACCTGCGACCGGGTGCGCGTCATGGGGGAGTCATCAGTCGTTCCGGGAGGCTCGTACGACGTTCAGTGGGAGGGCCTATTGACGCCGAACATGTTCTTCCCCCCTCTGCCCTTGCTCCAAAGCCACAAGCATTGCCCCCGTCCGGTCTGGGAGCGGGTGAACGCGGCATCCAAGATTCTCTGGCTCGACCCCAGTGCTGCCGCGAACAGGATCCGGGCGGCGGTCGAGACCTTGTTGGACGACCAGAAAACTATCCGTGAGAAGACCAATCCCGATGGGAAGGTCATCCGGCTCAGCCTCGACAGCCGGATCACGACCTTCAAAAGAGCACTGCCGCAGCACGCGGAAGCTGCCGACCTTCTCTTGGCCGTCAAGTGGATCGGAAACGTGGGCAGCCACGAGGACGTTCTGCGCATCTCTGACGTCCTGGAGGGAGTCGAGTTTCTGGACCATGCGCTGTCCCTGATTTACGACACGAACCTCAGCGACATGAGGAAGAGGGCGTCTGAGGTCACAGCCCGGCGAGGACGGCCCGGCACTAACTGATCGTTTCAGAATGCCGTTCTGCGGAGACGCTGGCGGCCCCATGGAACAATCCCTTCAGCCACGAGTTCAGGGGGATGACGCCGCATGGAACAGGTTGGGGCCGCACAAGAACTCGTGCTCGGTTACGTCCATGCCCTGAACGCGGTTGACGAGGCCATGAGGGTGGCGATCTCCTCCCTTGAGCGACTGGCGGATGTTCTCGGCCTGGTCCGTTCGTCCCGGGTTATCAGCCGGAGCGGGCATGTCGGCACCTACGCCTACCAGGTTCATGGGGCAGGCTGCCTCTTCGTCAGCGACAACGGCACTGAGGTCGATGTGGACTTCGAAGCCGACGGAAGCGAAGTCTTCGACCATTGGCGGCTGCGCCGGTACGGGCTGAGCCTGCCGGAGCCTCTTGACGTCACGGATGAGGACCTGCAGGCCGCAGTTCGGTTGCTGCAACCGCTCCTGAACGAGGTTCGGCCGGGATGGTTCAGCGTAGCGATCTGATCGCTTCAGGGTGCGGTTCGCAGGCGGCGCAGGCATATGAGGCTGCAGGCCAATTCGAGCAGCCCTTGGTGGAGATCGGCGCGTCGTTCGTAGCGGATACGCAGCCGTTTGAACTGATGCAGCCAGGCGAAGGCGCGCTCAACGACCCAGCGCACCTTGCCCAGTCCGGAACCGTGGGCGACGCCGCGTCGTGCGATCAGCGGCTTGATGCCGCGCTTCCGCAGGAGGCGACGGTACTTATCGAAATCGTAGCCCCGGTCCGCGTACAGACGTCGGGGCTTGCGGCGGGGACGTCCTCGCCGACCCCGAATCGGCGGAACGGCGTCCAGCAGCGGTAGGAGCTGGGTGACGTCATGCCTGTTCCCGCCGGTCAGCGTCACGGCGAGCGGTGTTCCGTGGCGGTCGACGATCAGGTGGTGCTTGGAGCCGGGGCGGGCGCGGTCGACGGGCGAGGGGCCGACGTGATCCCCCCCTTGAGGGCCCGGATGTGCGACCCGTCCACGGAGCAGTCGTCTACGTCCAGCAGGTCGGCGCGCCGGAGCTCGGCCAGTAGGGCGGCATGCAGCCGCGGCCAGACACCGGCCTCGGTCCAGTCGCGCAGCCGGCGCCAGGCCGTCACACCGGAGCAGCCCACAGTCTCAGCAGGGACATCGCGCCACGCGACGCCGGTCCGCAACACGTACATGACGCCGCCGAGTGCCGCCCGGTCGGGGACACGCAGCCGCCCGGGGCAGCGGGGGCGCCGTTCAGGAGCGGGCGGCAGCAGCGGAGCCACCCTCTCCCACAGGTCGTCAGGAACAAGATCAGCACGCACCCCGGACACCCTGCCGACCAAGATCGCCGAGCACAAGACCCACGACTCAACTCATTCTGAAACGATCAGTAAGTAGGGTCCGTCGGGAGGCTGAGCAAAGGACAGGACCCGAACCACGGGGTTGCGTTGCTGGCTCTGTCCACGAGAACCGGTTCTGGTTCAGGTGGTGTGATCGGTGACGCTGGGTAAATGGGTCAGAGATCGAACAGCGAGTCTTGCTGCAGTTTGGGCTCGGATGCGAGGACGGCGCGAAGGCCGCCAATGATCTGTCACCACCTCGGGCCATCCGGTGTCCCGTCCCAAAGCTCGGCGAGTTCGGACGCCTCGGCAACCACTCGGTCCAGCGCCTCGACAGCAAGCGACTGAAGATCGTCGGCGAAGATCGGAAGGACTTCGTCGGGCCCGTAGCTTGTGCTGATCGGCTCACCGCCGCCGGCCCCCGGGCGGGTCGGGCGGCTGGTGGGCAAGGCGGTCAAGGACTTCGAGGCCCAGTTCTGCCGCAGCAGGGTGGAGCGGATCTCACACGCGACGCGTTCGCGTCTGGAGGATCTGGTCGCCGGCAGCGAGGCCGAGACGGGCGAGGGAACCGGCGGTGAGGGTGCGGTGTCGGGCGGCGGGCGGTCGCACTTCGCCGACCTGAAGGCCGATCCGGGGGCGCCAGGACTGGAAAGCCTGCTGGCGGAGGTGAACAAGCTGGAGCGGGTGCGGCGGTTGGAGTTACCTGCGGACTTGTTCGCGGACGTGTCGGAGAAGCTGGTGGACGCGTGGCGGGCGCGGGCGTCGAAGGAGTACCCGGCGAACCTGGAGCGGACGAAGCCGCCACGGCGCCTGACGCTGCTGGCTGCGCTGTGCCATGTGCGGCAGACGGAGATCACTGACTCGCTGGTGGACCTGTTCATCCAGCTCGTGCTGAAGATCAACACTCGGGCGGAGCGGAAGGTCGACAAGGAGCTGAACGCGGAGCTGAAGAAGGTCCGGGGCAAGGAGGGGATGCTGCTGCGGGTCGCGGAGGCGGCGCTGTCCGAGCCGTCCGGAACGGTACGGCGGGTGATCTACCCGGTGGTCGGCGGGGAGAAGACGCTGAAGGCGCTGGCGGCGGAGACCGCGGGACCGGTGCCTTGCTCCAGGGCTACTTCTTCAGCCCCCCCGATACCGTTTTCGTGGCTCCGCAATGGGGCTACCGGCCTTCGGGTCCGGCATGACTTCCCCCCTTGTTGCGGTTGATGATCCGGGGGGTGGTGTCACCGGGCCCGGAGGCATCGACGGACCGCTGATGAGGGGCTTGAGCACCGGCTTCACCCAAGGCCGGTTGAGCTCTCCGTAACGTGGGTGTGGCAGCTCGGTGCCGAGGCAAGGCCGGACGAAAGCGTGATGGAGGGGCTCTGCGCGTGATCGACATCAGCACCATCGACGTCTTCCTCGGCCTGGACGTCGGCAAGGTCGAACACCACGCCACCGCGGTGACCCCGGCCGGGAAGAAGGCTTTCGACAAACGGCTGCCCAACACCGAGCCCAAGCTGCGAGAGCTGTTCGCGAAGTTGCAGGCCAAGCACGGAACGGTGCTGGTCGTGGTCGATCAGCCGGCCTCGATCGGGGCTCTGCCGCTGGCGGTTGCGAGGGATATGGGCTGCCCGGTCGCCTACCTGCCGGGGCTGACGATGCGGCGGATCGCCGACCTCTACCCAGGTGAGGCGAAGACGGATGCGAAGGACGCGTTCATCATCGCGGACGCGTCCCGGGCGATGCCTCACACGCTGCGGGCGATCGACGGCCAGGACGAGACGATCGCCGAGCTGGAGATGATCGTCGGATTCGACGACGACCTGGCCGGCGAAGCAACCCGGGTCGCGAACCGCCTGCACGGCCTGCTGACCCAGATCCATCCGTCGCTGGAGCGGGTCCTGGGGCCGCGGCTGCAGCACCCGGCCGTCCTTACGCTGCTGGAACGGTTCGGATCACCGGCTCAGATCCGCAAGGCCGGACGGTGCCGCCTGGCCACCCTTCTGCGGCCGAAAGCCCCGATAATGGCCGAGCGGCTGGTCGAGGACATCTTCACCGCTTTGAACGAGCAGACCGTGGTGGTGCCCGGGACCGAGGCGGCCGCGCTGATCGTCCCGAGCCTGGCCACCTCGCTCGCGGCCGTGCTTGACCAACGCAAGCTTCTGGCCGGGCGGATCGAGGAACTGCTGGAGGCTCACCCTCTTTCCAAGGTCCTGACGTCGATGCCGGGAGTCGGTGTCAGGACCGGAGCCCGCATCCTGATCGAGGTCGGTGACGGCAGCACCTTCCCGACCGCCGGTCACCTGGCCGCTTACGCCGGTCTCGCGCCGGCGACCCGCAGCTCGGGCTCCTCGATCCGCGGTGAACAGCCATCCAGGAGAGGGAACAAGCAGCTCAAACGGGCCTTCTTCCTCTCCGCGTTCGCCGCCCTTGGCGACCCGGCATCGCGGGCCTGCTACGACAAGAAGATTGCCCAGGGCAAGCACCACACCCAAGCCCTGCTCTGCCTCGCCCGACGCCGGGCCGACGTCCTCTTCGCCATGCTCCGCGACGGAACCTTCTACGACCCTCGGCCTGCCCCAACGGCCTGAGACCTGCTAGAGAGGCGCATCGCAGTCAAACTCGAACGTCTCCTTGGCGGCATCAGCGGGGAACTCAGGATGGTCGTGCCAGATTCCAGCGAGAGCGACCAAAAGATTCCATGCGGCGGCTGCCGCATCAGTCGTCGCCCCGTGCGCGGGCGGAGCGGTCCGATGAAAGCGCACTGCAAAGATCTGCCTGTCCGCGGCCAGACGGAGAGCTGTCGCCGCGCGGCGGGCTTCACCTTGAAGCGAAGCAGAGTCAGGGATGCGGTCCCGCACGAACCGAACCAGCCGGTTGACCTGGTCCTCAGTGATCCGCTCCACCCGTTCCCCCGCGGTTGACAAGCCTTTTCGCCTCACGCGGCGCCCACTATCGCACCGGACCACTGACGCCCCAAAGTCTTTGCGGACGGCTCAATGCCTTGACCAAAGACATAGGGGCACCCCCCCCGCGAACGTGGGCTGATTGTTCCTCACCAACGGTAGGCGGTGCGCGTGATGGTCCTTGACAAGGTAGTGGGCGTGCACCTTCTGCGCGTGCATCGCGTCCACCGTGATCACGGCTTCATGCAGGTCCGCGTCGTCGATGGCGTCCAGGAGCAGGGCGAACTCGGGAATGTCGTTGGCCTTCGCGCCGATCTCACGCAGGGCCGCGGTCAGTGGGTCGTTGTGACGGACGGTCTCCTCCGCGCCCATTCCGCTGTCGCGACAAGGGAGCCGTGCCCGGCCGCCGTCATCGCGCACACCCCGATCGCAAGCAGCGTCGCCAGCCGATATCGAATGCCCCGCGGGTCACGCGGGTCGGGCACCTTGGCCAGCACTTGGAGTAGCCCGTACGCCGACACCTTCCCGACGGCACCGGCGGACGGGCAGGGCCACGTGCCCAGGGACACCGACATCGAGGAGGATGGGGCGACGAGCATGGCAGCCTTGCTGATCTGGGAGCCTATAGAACTCCATGGTCCACAAGAGCCGTCCCCGCCTCATGTCCGGGCATCGATGATCAACTGGTCAAACCGGGAGTGATGGGATTCTCCCCGGGGCCCTGGGCTTCGACCCACTCCCGGTCCGTCGTGTCCGCGGGATATCGACGCACCCGCTCACCAAGGTCGACCGCGTTCCCGTACACATGGGCGAGACGGTTACACACCGGGGCGGACTCCGCCAACACCGGCACGCAAGACTGAGGCACAGGGCCTCCTGATGCCCGAATGGACTTCACCACCCATGAGCTGTCCGGGAGGCCCTGCTCTCATTCCCCGACCACCAGCCGATCACCCAACCGGGCACCCAAGCTTGACCCGCAACCGACCCGCTGACATAGACAGGCTGGTTGCCGCCAAGATCGCTGGCTGGAGTAGTCGCGTTTGCCGCCTCATGAAGTGTTGCCCCGATTGTCCGATGGATGTTGCACGCACTTTTCAAGGAGTCCGGGTTAAGGGTCGACGGAGACGGCATACTGATCGCACTTCAATCTTGCGAGAGGACGGATACTTGCCATGTGGGTGCGGGTTGAGTGCGACGACCCAGTCGAAGGACTTGCTGAGCTGTCTGACTGGTTCGCTCAGGAGCATGAATTCCGTGGTCTGGTGAGTGAGAGTGCCGTACCGCGGCTAGGTGAACTCGGGGCGGCGTCCGATGCATTGGTGATCGCTGTGGGCAGCGGCGGAGTGTTGAGCGTGCTGGCCGCGTCACTCAAAACGTTCCTGGCTTTGCCACGTCGTTCCGATGTACGGATCAAGGTCAGCGGCAGGCCGGACGGGCGCACGGTAGAAATCGACGCCAAGCGCGTGAGCGATGTCGAGGCGTTGTTGCGAGAGGCGCTTGGGCAGGACGAATGAGCGCGCGAGCTGTTGATCCTGCCCGTTCGAGGATCGTGTTGGTCGGGGCTGACTACTACGAAGACCCGAAGTTGGAGAACGTGCGGGAAGTCGCCCACAACATCAGTGATCTGGTTCAGGTACTCACTGACGAAAAGCTCGGCGGCTTCAGCCCCTTCCACTGCATTCCGGTTTCCTCGGCAGCCGGTGTTGCGCAGGTCGGCGACGTGCTGGTTCGTGCGGCTGACGAGGCGGAGGACCTGCTGCTCTTCTACTACAGCGGACACGGGCTGCTCGCCCCGCGGCGCCACGAGCTGTACCTGAGCCTGGCAGCGACCCGGTACGACCAGTTGGCCTTCACCGCGCTGCCGTTCGAGGCGGTGCGAGATGTGTGTCGGACCAGCAAGGCCAGCAACCGGGTGGTGATCCTGGACAGTTGCTTCAGCGGACGGGCGATCGAGACGCTTGCCAGCTTCGACGAGGCGGTGATCGGCGAGCTAGAAGTCTCGGGGACCTACACGCTGACCTCGTCCCCGGCGAATCGAACCGCGGTGGTTTTGCCCGGGGAGCAACACACCGCGTTCACCGAGCGGCTGCTGGCTATGCTGAGAACGGGTAGTCCCGCAGCCGGAACAATGATCAATCTCGGAGAAATCTACCAACACCTGCACACCAGGCTGCGCGCTGAAGGTCTGCCGTTGCCCCAGCGCTGCGGCGTGAACAACGCTGACCTGCTCGGGTTGGTCCGCAATGTTCAGTCTGGGTATGCGCCAGGTGCAACACCGGCGGCTGCCGACACCGCAGAACCTGAACGCGTTGGGACCGCAGAAATGACCGCGTGCCTGAGAAGCGCCGAACTCATCGCCCACACGATCGGCGATGGACTTTGGAGAACTCGTGCTCTTGCACGGGTGGCTCTGGCGGCCGCCCGCACTCTCGGACCAGAGCACGCGGGACCTTTGGTCGACCAGGCGGAGAAGGCCGCGAACACGGTCAGTCTGACTACGGAGGGGACGCTGACCGCCGTGGTTTCCGCGGTGGCCTCCATCGACCTCGATCGAGCGGAACGCATCGCCAACAGGGCCACCGCCCCAGTAGACAGTGGCTACGCTCTGACTGCTCTAACTAGAGTGGTGGCCGTGAGTGATCCAGGCCGGGCCGAACACCTTGCCAACTCCATCACCAACAAGTACCACAGGTGGCGAGCCCTTGGCGCCGTAGCCGCCCCAATGGCCGTCAGGGACCCTGACCGGGCCGAGTACATCGCCAACTCCATCACCAACAAAGACCTCAGACTGACGGCGCTTGGCGCCGTTGCTGCGGCATTGGCCGTCAGGGACCCTGACCGGGCCGAGTACATCGCCAACTCCATCACCAACAAAAACCTCAGACTGACGGCGCTTGGCGCCGTTGCTGCGGCGATGGCCGTCAGGGACCCTGACCGGGCCGAGTACATCGCCAACTCCATCACTAACAAAGACCTCAGGTGGCGAGCGCTCAGTGCGGTCGCGGTGGCGGTGGCCGCCGACGACCCGGACCGGGCCGAGCGCATCGCCATCGAGATGGCTGGCAAGTATAACTGGTGGTCTGCATCGCCCATCGTGGAGACCACCCTGCCAGTAGCGCTCAGTGCGGTCGCGGTGGCCGCCGACGACCCGGACCGGGCCGAGCGCATCGCCATCGAGATGGCCGGCAAGTATAACTGGTGGTCTGCATCATTCATTGTGGACAGCACCTTGCCAGTAGCGCTCAGTGCGGTCGCGGTGGCGGTGGCCGCCGACGACCCGGACCGGGCCGAGCGCATCGCCAACTCCATCACCAGCAAGCGCGCGATGGAACGCGCGATGGCAGCTGTGGCGAAGACGGTGGCCACCAAGGACCCCGACCGGGCCGAACGCATCGCGCGCGCGATATCTGACACGTCCATGAAGGAGGGCGCGCTGGTCGCCGTAGCGACGGCGTTGGCCGCCTTCGACCCCGACCGCGCTGAACAGATCGCCAATTCCATCATCAGCGAGTACAGACGAGTGACAGTGCTGATTGCTTTGGCTTCAGCGGTGGCCGACGGGGATTTTGAACATGCCAGCAGCCTGACCCGTCAGGCCGAACAGACCGCGCGCCTGGTCAAACGTCACTCCAGAACTCAGGCAGTGACCGCCGTAGCGACGGCGTTGGCCGCCTTCGACCCCGACCGCGCAGAAAGCATCGCCAACACCTTCACCGACGAGTACGCCCGTGTGAGAGCACTGGCAGGTATCGCCAAGGCAGCGGCCGTTGCCGATCCCGACCGCGCCCGACGTATCGCCCAACGGGTCCCCGGCGCGGCCAGAGCTGAGGTCCTGCACTCGATCGTACTTGCGGCGGTAACCCCGACACTGGGTGTCGCCCCGCCTCGCGAGTCTCTCGGCAGACTTGAGGGCAATCGAGTCCCTAAAGGATGAGAACGGGTACATCGGCATTAATTCGCTTTGCCCGACACCTCGGTTCTCCTCACGGTCTACAACCACAAGGGTGATAGCCGCAAGCAGGTACTGACGGAAAGCGGTCACTGCGACGAACTCAATCACCCGGTGCTGTTGCTCGTGAACTGCCCTTGGCGAGGGCGGATTCAACCGGCCGTCGCGACACCTTCGTGAGCTGGGGGGTTGTGATGGGTGTGGGGAATCGGTAGCGGGCGGTGCAGGAGTATCGCGGACAGATGCCCTCGCCAGGGCGGCCGAGCATTGCCTGGCGTGAGGGCTGGGTCAGGTTCTGGAAGGCGATCGCGCGGGGGCTGAGTGCGGTGGACGCCGCAGCCGTCATCGACGTCTCGCCTGCGGTGGGGGCGCGGTGGTTTCGTCATGCGGGCGGGGGTGCCCCTATCTCTTTGGTCAAGGGGTGCGGGTTGTTGGTGCAGGGACCTGCCGATCAATAACTCTTCGGTTTTCATGGGCTGTTGGGTCGTAGGATGCGGGGGTGTCGGAGGGGACGAAGGCAGAGCTGGTGGATGCGTTCGGGCTGTTGTTGCCGCATCTCGATGAGCGCCAGCAGCGACTGACGCTGGGCGCCGCGGCCCGCGTTCTGGGCCACGGCGGGATCCGCATGGTGGCCGGAGCGGCCGGGGTGGCGGAGTCCACGGTGTCGCGCGGGAAGCGGGAGCTGGAGCACGTTGAGGAGCCAGCTGGCCGGGTCCGGGCACCGGGCGCGGGTCGGAAGCCCTTGCGGGAAACCGATCCGGGGCTGGTGCCCGCGTTGCTGGCGCTGGTCGAGCCGGACCAGCGCGGCGACCCGGAATCTCCGCTGCTGTGGACGGTGAAGTCCACCCGGAATCTGGCGGCCGAGCTGACGCGCCAGGGGCACCGGGTCGGTTCGGACACGGTGGCCGCGCTGTTGAAGGCGGAGGGCTTCTCCCTGCAGGGCACATCGAGGACGACCGAGGGGGCCCGGCATCCGGACCGGGACGCCCAGTTCGCTACATCAACGACCAGGTCACGGCGTACCTCGCCGACGGGCAGCCGGTCATCAGCGTGGATGCCAAGAAGAAGGAGACGCTGGGCAACTACGCGGTCATCGGACGCGAGTGGCATCGCGCCGGGCAGCCGGTGCAGGTCCGCGCACACGACTTCCCTGAGAAGGGCGCCCAGAAAGCGGTGCCGTACGGGATCTACGACATCGGCGCGGATGCCGGCTGGGTGTCGGTGGGCTGCGATGGGGACACCTCTGCCTTCGCGGTGGCCACTTTGCGCCGCTGGTGGAACGGTGAGGGGCGCCGCCGCTACCCGCACGCTTCCCGTCTGCTGGTCACCGCCGACGCCGGAGGCTCCAACGGCTACCGTGTGCGTGCCTGGAAGAAGGAACTCGCCGATTTCGCCTATGAGTCGGGCCTTGATGTGACGGTCTGTCACTTTCCACCGGGAACATCGAAGTGGAACAAAATAGAGCACCGGCTGTTCTCACAGATCAGCATCAACTGGCGTGGCAGGCCCCTGACCAGCCACGAAGTCGTCGTCAGCACCATCGGAGCGACCACGACACGCAGCGGGCTGTCCGTCCACGCCGAGCTCGACCCCGGCGCCTACCCCACCGGCGTCACCGTCCCCGACACCGTCATGGAGCGCCTGCCCCTGACGCCGCACGAGTGGCACGGCACGTGGAACTACACGTTGCGCCCCGAACCGCTCGCTCCCGAACCACCCCCGCCCAGCGCCGGGTTCGGGCGCTTTCCCGCCGGGGACAAGCTCCCCATGTGGCTGCGGCACCCCAGCCTCACCGGACTCGAGCCCGCCGCCTTTGGCGATCTCGCCGTCCGCTACCGAGCCTGGTGTGCCGAGCACCCGCCGATCTTCCTGCCCGGGAAACGCCCCGACGGCGGCCCCGGCGCCGGCGGCAGACGGCTCTCCGTCTCCGACCAGCTTGTCGTCTTCCTCCTCAAGAAGCGCTGGTCCATGACGAACGCCGTTCTCGCCGAGGCGACCAGCCTGGCCAAGAGCAGAATCGGCGCGACCCTCCAGGAGGTCACCCCCGTGCTCACCGCGCTCGGGCACAAGATCCCGACCGGCGCCATCACCGTGACCACGGCACACCAACTCGCCGCGATCGCCGGGCACGGCCCCACCCTCCCGTAATCCCCACCAAGATCGACGAGTTATTGATCGGCAGGTCCCAGGGCCTCGGCGAAGTCGCGTGATGCCCGGTTTGTGTTCGTGAGGTCCCGGGAGGTGGGGGACGCCGAACGTCGCAGGCCCACGAACTCGCGTGCTGATAGCTTCGCGTCCGTGATCGTGTATCCGCCGTGGCATGTCGGCCACCAGAACGAAGCAGGCGACGACGGCTCGACAGTGCACGTCGATGAGGGCGGCGTGTTCTGCGACGAGGCGGACGGCGACGACGTGAAGCTGCTCGGTATCTACTCAACCCTCGAACGGGTTGAAGGACGTATGCGTCAGGCTCGACTGCTACCAGGCTTCCGTGATGAACCGGAGTGCTTCTACTTCGACGCCTGCGAGCTCGATGAGGACAATTGGACCGAGGGCTTCGTTCGAGTTCCGCCGGGCGAGTAGGCGGGTGGGCAGAGTCCCGGCGGGATGCCGTTCCGTGCTCACGTCAGCCCCAGGGCTTCGGTGCAGTTGCATGGCGTTCGGTTCGTGATCATCCGAGGCCGAGAAGTGTGAGGGGGCGGCGAGGGTCGCGGGCGTTGCGGCGGAGGCCGGCCGCGATGTTCTTCACTCCTGCCGTGCGGAGGGCTCCACTGGCGAGGTTGCGCCAGGTGGCCATCGCGCGGGGTGCGTTGCCGGTCCGCAGCTGGGAGGCGTCCTCGGCGAAGGTGGTGTCGCGGACGTGGTGCAGGGCCTCGATCTTCCAGTGGTCGCGGACGAGTCGCGCGAGCTGGGCCGCGGTGGCCTGCTCGGCGGTCAGGCTGGTGACGGTGTAGACCGTCTTGATGGTGGTCCTGCCGGTCCTGCCGGTCTTGCGGTTGGTGGGCCGGCGCTTGATCTGGACAGCCTGGCGGGCTCCGGGGAAGAGGAGGCTGACGGTGGCGGCCTTGATCCGGCGGATCTCCGAGCGGCCGTGGCGGGTTCCCTGGGTGCGGTCCTGAAGCGGGATGTCTTTCCAGGCAAGGGACTTGAGTTGTCGGCGCAGCTTCTTCTGGTTGCCCTTGACGATCACGATGTAGTGGGCGCCCCGGCCGAGGAGGTAGTCAGCGTGCTCGCGCTGGGTGTGCATGGCGTCGCTGGTGACGACGGTTCCTGCCAGGTCGGCGACGGTGTCCAGCAGCGGCTGGAAGCAGGTGATCTCGTTCGTCTTCTCACCGACATCCAGCTGGGCCAGGACCAGGCCGGTGGCGTGCTCCAGTGCGGCAAGCAGGTGGATCTTGCGGCCCTTCGCTCTGGCCGCGCCGCGCAGGCTTTTGCCGTCCACCGCGAGGCCGCGCAGCCCGGTCACCTTCGGGCGGCGGTCATCGAGCCAGCGTCCGACCGCCAGGTCCAGCGCGTCGCCGTCGATGCGGGTCAGTAGACGCCGGACCGTCGTTTCCGCAGGCAGGGGCCGCTTCGGGAACAGCGGATCGATGCGTATGCCGAGGCGTTGCAGGACGTGCGGCGGGGCATCGGCGATCCACTCGCTGACTGCCAGCACAGAGGTCGCCCCCGCCAGAACTGCGCACGCGGTCAGCGCGAGCACGGCAACCAGAGCGTGCCGTACGCCGCGCGGGTCTCTTGGGTCGGGCACCTCGGCCAGGCGCTCTAGCAGGCCCGGGACCTCGGCGAATACCAGCTCGGGTTGCTCGCGGACCTGGTCAAGGGCAGGCGGGATCAACGATGATGCGTCGGCGGGCACGGTCTTCCACTCGGATCACGGGGCGTAGAGAACTCCATGATCTTGGAAGCCGTGCCTGCCACGTTTCGGGGCAACGTCGAACTGGCAGATCGTCACGAACCAGGCGTCACGCGACTACGCCGAAGCCTTGGGACGGGGGGCAAGGCCCCGCAGGTTCGAATCCTGCCGTCTCGTCAACCGCAGGGGTTTTCTAGCGGAGTAGGCCGTGTGCCGTGCGAGGCGGCGGCGTGAGGGGGCCGGCGGCCCGGGGTGTTGCCCCCGGCCCGTGTCGGTGGTGGCGTGGTCGGCGGGTTGAAGGGATGGCTGGGGAATGACTCGGACTCTGATTACCGGTGGTCTTGTGATCACGGCCGCGGACGAGGTGCACGCGGATGTGCTGATCGAGCATGGCCGGGTGGTGGCGTTGGCGGCGCCGGGGACGCAGGAGTGGACGGCGGACCGGGTGATCGACGCGTCGCAGAAGTATGTGATCCCGGGTGGGGTCGACGCGCACACGCATATGGAACTGCCGTTCGGCGGCACGTTCGCGTCGGACACGTTCGAGACAGGGACGCGGGCGGCGGCGTGGGGCGGGACGACGACGATCGTGGACTTCGCGGTGCAGGCGAAAGGCGAGTCGCTGCAGGCTGGCCTGAACGCCTGGATGGAGAAGGCGGACGGGAACTGCGCGATCGACTACGCGTTCCACATGATCATGTCGGACGTGAACGAGGCGACGCTGCGGGAGATGCCGAAGCTCATCGAGCATGGCGTTTCCTCGTTCAAATTGTTTATGGCGTATCCGGGGGTCTTCTATTCGGATGACGGCCAGATTCTGCGGGCGATGCAGGTTGCCGGCGATACCGGTGGGCTGATCATGATGCACGCGGAGAACGGCATCGCGATCGACGTACTGGTGGAGCAGGCCCTGGTCCGGGGCGAGACCGACCCCCGGTACCACGGAGAGGTCCGCAAGGCGCTCCTGGAGGCGGAGGCGACCCACCGGGCGATCCAGCTGGCCCGGGTCGCCGGCTCCCCGTTGTACGTGGTCCACGTGTCGGCGCAGGAGGCGGTGGCCGAGCTGGCCGCTGCCCGTGACAAGGGCCTGCCGGTCTTCGGCGAGACCTGCCCGCAGTACCTCTTCCTGTCCACGGACAACCTCGCGGAACCGGACTTCGAGGGCGCCAAGTACGTGTGCAGCACGCCCCTCAGGCCGAAGGAGCACCAGGCGGCGCTCTGGCGGGGCCTGCGGACGAACGACCTCCAGGTGGTCTCCACCGACCACTGCCCGTTCTGCTTCGTGGGCCAGAAGGAGCTGGGACGCGGGGACTTTTCGAAGATCCCCAACGGCCTGCCGGGTGTGGAGAACCGCATGGACCTCCTCCACCAGGCGGTGGTGGACGGGCACATCTCGCGCCGCCGCTGGATCGAGATCGCCTGCGCGACGCCGGCGAGGATGTTCGGCATCTACCCGCAGAAGGGCACGATCGCCCCTGGTGCGGACGCGGATGTCGTCATCTACGACCCGCACGCCACCCAGGTGCTGTCGGCCGAGACTCACCACATGAACGTCGACTACTCGGCGTACGAGGGGAAGACGGTGACCGGTCAGGTCGAGACCGTCCTCTCGCGGGGTGAGGTCGTCGTCGACCAGCGGAAGTACGTCGGCCATGCGGGGCACGGCGGGTTCGTGCCGCGCGGCCTTTGTCAGTACCTGGGCTGAGCAGCCCGGAATCTCATCGCACCGACTCGAACTTGGAGGTCCCGCGTGGACTTCGGACTCGTCCTGCAGACCGACCCGCCCGCCTCGCAGGTCGTGGGCCTGATGCGCCGGGCCGAGCGCAACGGCTTCCGCTACGGCTGGACCTTCGACTCCGCCGTGCTGTGGCAGGAACCCTTCGTCATCTACAGCCAGATCCTCGCCAACACCACCAAGCTCCACGTGGGCCCGATGGTGACCAACCCGGGCACCCGTACGTGGGAGGTGACCGCCTCCACCTTCGCCACCCTCAACGACATGTACGGCAACCGGACCGTCTGCGGCATCGGCCGCGGCGACTCCGCCATGCGCGTAGCTGGCCGCAAGCCCAACACCCTCGCCCGGCTCGGCGAGGCCATGGACGTCATCCGCGACCTGGCCGAGGGCCGCGAGGCCGAGGTCGACGGCAACGCGATCCGCATCCCCTGGATCAAGAACGGCAAGCTGCCGGTGTGGATGGCCGCCTACGGCCCCAAGGCACTCGCCCTGGCCGGGCACAGGGCCGACGGCTTCATCCTCCAGCTCGCCGACCCCTTCCTCACCGAGTGGATGGTCAAGGCCGTCCGGCAGGCGGCCACCGACGCCAGCCGCGACCCCGACGCCCTGACGATCTGCGTCGCCGCCCCGGCCTACGTCACGGCGGACGACTCCCCGGAGGCGCTGGCCCACGCCCGCGACCAGTGCCGCTGGTTCGGCGGCATGGTCGGCAACCACGTCGCCGACCTGGTCGCCAAGTACGGCGAACACTCCTCGATGGTCCCCGGGGAACTCACCGCCTACATCAAGGACCGGCACGGCTACGACTACTCCCACCACGGCCGCGCCGACAACCCCGACACCGCCTTCGTCCCCGACGAGATCGTCGACCGCTTCTGCCTCCTCGGCCCCGCCGAGGCCCACATCGCGAAGCTCCGCCACCTCAGGGACCTCGGCGTCGACCAGCTCGCCGTCTACAGCATGCACGACAACCGCGAGGCCACCATCGACGCCTACGGCACCGACATCATCCCCGCGCTCCGCTGACGAAGTCGTTCGGTCCAGCCTCCGATGCAGGTGGATGACGGCCATCCACCTGTTCCCGATGACGGCGCACGTGGAGTGCGTGGCGATCTTGGAACCTGCTGATAGGGGTGTCTGAACTGCGGTTTTGTGGCGCGGGTGGTTTGCTCGACCTGTTTCCCTCTGCGCGGCGGGTCTAGGGGACGGACCGACACTTGTAGCCTCCTGACCTGCGAATTCATTGGGACGCGCTTGTGCCGGCAACGCCTTCAGGGCCTTGACGGAAATTTTTGACGCTCGGTTGACGCTCGAAGCGGAGGTTTCGGCTGCGGATCTCTCCGGCTGAGGCTGTGTCGATCGGGGAGGGGAATGGTGCCGGTCCCGGGTCAGGTCAGCCGGGAGGCCGAGGCTGGTGCTGGCCCGCTACCGGCCGCTGGCGTTCTTTCCATCTTGGGCAGAGTTCGACGAGGGCGTGGCCGGCCTCGGCGGAGTCCTGTTCGGGGTGAAGTAGTACAGGGAGGGAGGGTCGTCGTCGTGCCACGCCCGGCTTGCCGGGTGCTCGATCGGGATGCAGCACAGGAGATGTCCCTGTGGGTGCCTTCGCGCAGGTAGGAATTCTCGGCGACGCCGGTGACATCGATGGTGCAGCCTTTGACGCGCCGCAAGGCGACCACGCCGTCGATGTCCGTCTTCCAGGCCACGTGGCTGAGCATCGCCTAGAGCCCCCGTTCAGGCGCGCTGATGTCGAGTCAGCGGTTGTGCAGAAGTTCCGGTGCACGCCGTGCCGCTTCGGCACGCGCCAGGTGGTAGGCGTTGATCTCCGCTGCGCGGTCTGCCGAGACGCCGATGCGGTGGCGACCGTCGAGATGTTCGGCGACGTCGACCAGTTGGCTCACACGCTGGCACTCGGCGTCTGCCACCGCGATCGCGATCTCTGCGGCGGCTGGAGTGGAGCCGGCTGTGTTGCCGCCTCGGCTTCGTGCAGCGGCCTGTCGCGCGGCTTCTGGTGTCTCGAAGGCCCGATGATGGATTCTCATGCAGGCCCGCCAGTCCTTCAGCGCCTTGAGGTAGGCGGTATCGGAGGTGACACGGCGGAAGACCTCAAGATTCAGGTTGCTGGCGACGAACTGGTTGCGTAGCCAGGTCACGAGGTCCGGTCCATAGAGCAGGCGCCGGGCATCGGACGTGCAGCCGTCGCGGTTGGTGGTGATGTTCTCGCCGTCTGGCAGGTCGATGGTGATACGGGTGTCGTCGTGTCCGAAAAGAGCAACGGGGTAGGCCTGCTGCCGGCTCTTTGACAGCGACGCCAGATAGGGCCGGTTCGGGTCGTCGGACACGAATTTCCTGATCGGACCGTTCGCCTGCGAGGGTTCGCTGTATCCATGGCGGCGTGCGGTGCTGACGTCCAGACGGCCATAGTTGGCTGCCCTGGCCCCCGCCAGGGCTTGCTCGGGAGGCTGGCGAACTACGTATCTGAACCCGGCGTCTGCCATGCACTGTGCCACCAAGCGGCCCTCGGCGAGGAACAGGTACTTTGCGGCCTCCCAGGTCAGATCTCCGTGGGCTTTCTGCAGCGTCGCTGGAGGCGCAGGCAGTGGTGCCGAGGCAGCCCCGTGCTGTCCGCTGCTTCCGCAACCAGCGAGGAGCACACTGAGAGCTATCAGCAGACATGTGCCAGTGCCCCGGATCTGCCGCCGACGCGAAGTAGCGTCCGGCTCAGCCTCGGCCCGGGGGGTTCCGCGGCGTAAGCGCGCCTGCCAGGAGGCATCGGTACCTGCATGTGCCGCCATGACTGACCTCCGTCGTAGTACACCGCCTCCCTGCCGGAGAGCGGCGTTCGAGCCCGGTCTTCGTGAGGGTGAGCCGTCGGCCCGGAGAGACGCCGGGCCGACGGCACCTGGGGCCTCAGCAGCCCCAGTTGTTGGAGCTGCCCAGGTGGGCGTGGGCGGCGTCCTGGGGGGAGGAGGTGCCCGACGCCACGACCTTGACCGATCCCGTGTAGTAGGAGTACTGCCAGACACAGGCGTTCAGTCCGGAGGTGCCGTGGTTGTACCAGGACGAGTCGTGGTTCTCGATGGCGTACCCGCTCCAGCTGGCGTTGGAGTCCTTGAACTTGTACATCTTGCCGTTGTAGGAGGTCTGGTCCCAGACACAGAGGTAGCCGGACGGGCAGTCGGCGGTGGCGGCCTGGGCGGACGAAACCGGGCCGAGGAAGACGGCTGCGATGGTGGCTGCGGCGACCAGCGGCAGGACACGGGTGAGACGCATGGGAATTCTCCTCTGACGATTCGAACAGCAGGAAGGTGCGCATCGGTAGGTGCAGGAAAGGGCATCGAGGGATTCTTTTCGGCCCCTTGCCAAGCATCTGCGTCAACTCGAGCATCGGGGCAGCAAAGGTTGTTCAGCTGGCAGGTAAGGCGGCCATAATCAACGAATCAATCGGAACATTCGGAGGGTGCACCGAGTTGACAGGCAGGCCAGGCCGTCCGGAACAGCCGCTGGATCCTGAGGCAGGACCTCTGGAGCGCTTGGCGTTAGATCTGCGCGCACTCCGTGGGAGGGTTCAGCCGCCAATCACCTACGCCCAAATGGCGGCCTCGACCCGTTTCTCGCAAAGTGCACTGTCCCAGGCTGCAGCCGGCCAGCGGCTCCCCAGCCGGGAAGTTCTCCTCGCCTACGTTCGTGCGTGCGGTGGAGATCCGCGGTGGTGGGAGAAGTGTTGGGAACGCGTACGGCAAGAGCTGTGCCGACTCAAGGATGCTCCGAATTCCGACACGCTCAGCCCACAGAGCTTCGGCGGACTGGAAACCACCAGCTTCGTGGGCCGCGAGGCCGAACTCACCCAGGCTGCGGCCCTGCTGGAGCACAGTCGCCTGGTCACGCTGGTCGGCATGGGCGGTGTAGGGAAGACGCGGCTGGCCAGGCGCGTCTTCCAAGAAGCAGGCGAACGGTTCGCGGACGGCACCTACTGCGCGGAACTTGCTGAACTCGCTAGCGACCATGCTGTTCCGGAAGCGGTCGCCTCCGCCGTCGGCGTGCACGCCCGGGCAGGGCAGGACCCCCTGCCCGCACTCGCCGAGGCGCTGCGCGAACGGAGCATTCTCCTCCTCCTCGACAACTGCGAGCATGTGCTCGCCGGATGCGCCCGCACCATTCAGGGCCTGCTGCCGCTGTTGCCAGAACTGCGTGTCCTCGCGACCAGCAGGCAGGCTCTCAACCTCGGCGCGGAGCACGTGCTGCTGGTGAGACCGTTGGGCCTTCCTCCCCAGCGCCAGTCACCAGACGAGACGCACGCTGAGGCCGAGCGCGTCTCGGGCGAGGGTGGCGTGGACTCGCCGGCCATGACGCTCTTTGCTGACCGGGCCGAGGCCGCCTGTCCCGGCTTCAGGGTGACTGATGCGAACCGGCACGTTGTCGCCCAGGTGTGCCGAAGGCTGGACGGTCTGCCTCTCGCCCTGGAGATCGCCGCCCGACGGCTTCGCACTTTGTCCCCCGAGGAGCTTCTGCAGCGGCTCGATCACAGGTTCCGCCTGCTGGGCCCCAGTGCCGGAGAACGCACCGCACCCCCTCGCCACCAGGCGCTGCGTGCGCTCTTCGACTGGAGCTACGAGTTGTGCACCGAAACCGAGCGAGCGGCGTGGGAGCAGCTGTCGCTCTGTTCCGGTGGGGTGGTGCTGGCCGATGCGGAGCAGCTCTGCGTGCCCGCCGGCCAGGGTTCCGGGCCCGAAGCCACGGCGGCCGGTGGGGCATTCGAGGCCCTGGCCGGGCTCATGGACAAGTCGCTTCTCACCCGTGTCGAGACGGATGGCCGCACCCGTCTGCACATGCTTGAGACCGTTCGCTCCTACGGGCAGGAACGCCTCGTGGAGAGTGGACGGGCGCAATCGGCCCTGCTTCGGCACCGTGCCTGGTATCTCCGACTCGCTGCGCGGGCGGGGCTCGCATACGGCTCGTCCGCACAGGCATCGTGGCTGCGCCGGCTGCGGGTGGAGCACCCGAACCTGCGGCAGATCGCCACATCGCCTCCGCCGCCCGGTGAGCCTGCGGCAATCTTGCTCCACGCGTGTCTCGGCTTCTGGCTGCACTGTCTGACCTCGGCCAATGTGGGCGAGGGCGCGGGGTGGATGCGAAGAATTCTCGAACGGCACCCGCAGCCTCCCTCCCCCGAGACAACCGTCCTCTGGTGCCAAGCTGTGTGGGTGGCTGGATTCCTGTTGCTTCTCCAGGGAGATTACGTCGGCGCCCAAGAGGTGATTACCCGGGGTGAAGAGGCGCTGGCGGACATGCCTGCTGCGACCGCCACCGTGACCAGCGGCTTAGCGGACCGCCCAACGCCCGAGGAACTCACCGCAGCCTTTCTTCAACTGCGTGCTCTCCCTGCGCTGTTTGCCGGCGAAACCGAGACCGCCATGAAGTACACCGAAGCCTCGCTGGCGATTGGACAGTGGTCCGACGCTCTGTTGACTCGGGAACAGTGCGTCGCCCAGCTCGGCTTCGCCGCCATGATGCAGGGCGATCACGCCCGCTCCACCGCCTTGCTTGAACAGGCTCTGAAGATGTCCGAGGCCCGGGGCGATGTGTGGCATCGGTGCTATCTCTTGTGGGCCCTGGCCGTTAACCACAGCGAGGCGGGGCGGCCCGAGCTGGCCCTGGAGCCCCTCAAGCGCGCGCTCCAGCACACCAGAGAGATCGACGAGCACTTGGGAGAAGCGGCTCTCAGCGAGACCCTGGCCTGGGTGCTCGCCGCGTGTGGCGACCCGCGCTCGGCGGCGGTCGTGCTGGGAGCGGTGGACCGTGTGTGGCATCCGTCCGGCGCTCCTCGCCTCTTCGGCTTTACGCTCTTGACCGCTCATCGTGAGCGTGGACTCCAAAGTGCGCACCGACTGCTGGGTGAGAGCGAGTACCGGCGGGCATACCAGGAAGGGCAGGACCTCGGCCTGCGGCGGACGGTTGAGAGGGCATGCGCAGCCAATCAGCTCTTTCCGACCTGAGGCGTTGGGCTGCAACGAGGCGGAGTCGCTGATAGGTGGGCAATGGAGTGGGCCGCGCGGCTTCGACCTGGTCCGGCGGCCACCCAACGTGCACGCGCACTGGCGGCGGGCGGCCCTGCAGTGGGTGCCGGTCACCGGGGTGACCGGCCGACCTGGACCAGACCGACCTGTTCGACCTCGCGGCACCCGAGTGTGCGAGTGGCCGCGCCGAGCTGGAGCGCCTGGCGGCCGCGGCCGACACACTTGGCGCCGAATAGGTGCGGCTCCTGGGCCGGCACCGTGCCAAGGGGCCCGTTACTGAAGGCGATGCCCGGCTGTCGCGAACGCTACACAACGGCTCTGGAGACCAACGGCAGACACGACGAAGGGGACCTCATGCGCCGACGCACCTTACTGAGCGGCGTACTCGCCCTGGGAGCAGGTGACGTGCTCGCGAGTCACCTTGCGGCCGGCTGCGAGGAACGCCTGCGCATACACCGTGCCGTACGAGCCGCGCACGGTCGGATACACAACCTCCTCGGCGCGGCAACGGTGTACGCCCTGGCCCTCGAACACCACCGCTCGGTCACCGAGCTGATCGCTCCCGTCCACAGGGGTCGGCCACCATGTCCGACATCATCAGGGACGAGCACATGGCCGCCCTGCTCGAGCATCGACTGGACGAGGCTCGCACCTGCTTTGCCAACGGCGCTCACGTCGCAGCCACCATCATGCTCGGCAGCCTCCTCGAAGGCGACCTACTGTCCGCAGTGCAGGAACGGGACGCCACACTGCTGGGCAAGAAGAGCCCACAGAACATCACTCTTCATGAACTGATCAACATTTGCCGCGAAGCGAGCTGGATCGACGCAGACGTCACGTCCTTCAGCCACGCCCTGCGCGACTACCGCAACTTCGTCCATCCCCACCGTGAATACCGCGAGTCCTACAGGCCCGACCGCGACACATTCAACGTCTCATGGCACGTGGTGAACGGTGCCCTCAACGACCTCGCCGCAAGCCGCCCGCGCTCGGCTGTCTAGTGCCGGATCAGGCAACGTTTGCCCTGTCGACGACGGCGCGCAGGCGTTTGTCGTCGGCGTGGCGGTTTCGCCAGATGATGTAGCGGCGGATCATGCTGCCCTGCTCCTTGTGGTCTGCGTGGTCCGTGCCGTCGAGGGTGAAGTAGCGCAGGGCTGTGAACTGGGCCTCTATACGGTTGAGCCAGGAGCTGTTGGTCGGGGTGTAGGCCATCTCGACGTTGTTCGCAGTGGCCCAGGTGCCGACTCGCTGGCACTTCTTCGTGGTCAGGTGCGGGGAGAAGTTGTCGCTGATGATCGCGATCCGGACCTCTCGCGGGTAGAGCGTGCGGAGGTAGCGGCAGAACTCCAGGAACTGCGTCCGCTTCTTGACCGGCTTGATGTGGCCATAGAGCTTGTCCTTGGCCAGGTCCAGGGCGGCGAACAGGTGTCGCACTCCGCCGTAGCGGTTGTAGGTCGCCCGGCGCCGCCGGCGGGGTTCGCGGCCGGGATCCTTGTGTTTGCCTCCGCGTTCGGCCCACTGCCGGCCTGGGTGCGGTATCAGGTTGAGGGGTCCGAACTCGTCCATGCAGAAAATGACTTCGGGTTCACCGTCCTCGGGTATGACCTCGCCGTCGGCGATCGCGTAGAGGTGCTCGACTCGGGCCTTCTTGGTCGCGTACTCCGGGTCACGGGAGGTCTTCCAGGTTTTCAGGCGTTGAAAGGAGACGCCTTCCTCGCGGAGCAGGATGCGCAGGCCCTCGTGGCTGATGTCGTCGACCACCCCCTCGGCGACCAGGAAGTCCGCCAGCTTGGTCAGGCTCCAGGTTGAGAACGGCAGGTCGTGTTCGGTCGGCTTGGACTTGGCGATCTTCTTGATCTCGCGGCGTTCGGGCAGGGTGAAGGTCTTCGGCCGGCCTCCGGAGTACTTCGGGTACAGCGAGTCGAAGCCGTCCGTGTTGAAGTTGTGGATCACGTCCCGGACACGGTCGTCGCTGGTGAACGACACCTCGGCGATCCTCGCCACCGGCATGCCCTGCGCGGACAGCAGGACCATCTGGGCCCGCCGCCAGGTCACCACCGATCCGGTGCCCCTGCGGATGATCCGCAGCAGCCGCCGCCCCTCGTCATCATCGATTTCGCGGACCCGCACTCGTATCGCCACCCGGACAGGGTGACCGTCACGCGCCGCCCAGCAAACCACCCGGACGGCGCGTCACATCGGGACAGCGCGTAGGCGTTTGTCGTCGGCGTGGCGGTTTCGCCAGATGATGTAGCGGCGGATCATGCTGCCCTGTTCCTTGTGGTCTGCGTGGTCGGTGCCGTCGAGGGTGAAGGGCTGAGGCCGTGCATCGCGGCCTCATGTTCCGGGTCCAAGAGCAGAGCAGTGTTCACTACCCCCACCGACTGGCTGCGCGGAGATCGGCGATGGAGGGCATGCTGTCAATCGCTTCGTCTGCGCGTCCGTGCCTGACGAGGAGCGCCGCCGCCTCCCACGCCTCCACATCGGCATCTGCCCGGAGCAGCCCGAGAGCCTCTTCGACGCGTCCCGACTGCTCCAGGATCCACGCGGTGCTGGATGTCAGTCCGTACAGGTCCGTCGGCAGCACCGTGGCGTAGGCGAGGGCTTCCTCGTACCGGCCTGCCTCGCCCAGCAGCCCTATCCGGTTCGTATGGAACCAGGACGCGTGCTCGTCAATGTACTCGGCATCACGCTCGTCGAGGATGGCCAGGGCATCGTCGAAACGCCCGGCCTCGGCAAGAAGGTGGATGACGCCTTCGAGAAGGCAGGCGTCGTGGTAGTCGAACGTGGGTCGTCCCACCTCAATGGCCTCCTCGAACCGGCCCTGGCGCCCCAGCAGTTCGATCAATGGCCAACGGAAGCGGTCCCACTCGTCGGCCGCGATGAAGCGTCGCAGGACGGTCTCGGCCTCGTCGGCCCGACCTTGGTCTTCGAGGGCCCTGGCGTAGTACGGCAAGCCGACGTGCGCGTGCTCCCCGATGCCCAGTTCGCGCAGTTCGTCCATGCGCCCGTTGCGCTGGAGGAGTTCGGCATAGGCGGTGAGCGTGTTCTGGACCAGGAAGCGGTCGGCGGCTATGTCTGCCCCGAGTACCCGGACGGCCTCGTCGACGCGGCCCGCGCGTTCCAGGACCTGGGCCTGAAGGTCCTGCGCATTACTGGCCTCGAGGTTCCATCGTTCCTCACCGCGGGCTCTGCGGGCCCGTTCGGCCTTCGGTGCGAGCAGTTCCAGGACCCGCTCGTCTCGGTTCTGTCCCTCGGTCAGCTCGACCAGGACGGACAGCAGCCACGAGCGGTCCAGGTGCGGTGTGAGGACGGCGATCGCCTCATCCACCTGCCCCGCCTTCACCAGCAGCTCCGCGAAGTCGCGGCATATGCGCTCCGACGCCAGCCGCATATCGTCCGGGCGGACCCAGTCCAGCGCCTGCTGCACCCGTCCCGCCTGCAGCACAATGTCGGCAGCCGCCCAGCGTGCTGGCTCCCAGCCAAGCTCGACAAACGGTTCCAGCACGCCCAGCGCCCGCTCGAACTCCGCTATCTTGCACAGCTGGCGCGCGGCCGCCCTCGCGCAGGACCACGCTCCCATTGAAGCCGCCCGGACCAGCTGCTCTACGTGCCCCTGCTCTACCAGCAGGTCGACCAACACGGGCGGGTATCCACCGAGACCCCGTGACTGCCATTCAAGATCATCAATATTCACGGGCTGAGCGTACGGCCGCCCACTGACAAACCAGCGGCACCATACTCCGGTCGCTCAGCAAGCCGATCGTCGACAACGCGCCTCCGCTTAGACCGTGTCCTATGTGGTGAGTCGGACGAGTCGTTTGTAGCAGCAGAGTGCGGCGGCGAGTCCGAGGAACGCCAGGTAGTTACGGGGTTGGCGTTCGTAGCGGTGGTTGAGTCGGCGGTAGCCGGTCAGCCACGACATGGTCCGCTCGATGACCCACCTTCGGCGGCCGAGCCGTTCACTGGACTCGATTCCTTTGCGGGCGATGCGCACGCCGATACGTTTCCCGCGGAGCCATCTTCGCAGGTCAGGTATGTCGTACGCCTT
Organism: Streptomyces sp. NPDC104309; assembly: GCF_055584025.1. Classification (NCBI taxonomy): domain Bacteria; kingdom Bacillati; phylum Actinomycetota; class Actinomycetes; order Kitasatosporales; family Streptomycetaceae; genus Streptomyces; species Streptomyces sp. NPDC104309. The sequence continues at coordinate 38,400 of NZ_JBVJMV010000058.1, forward strand.
GTCGGCGTGGAGCTTGCCGGGTTTGTAGTTCCAGCCGTTGTGGGGGTCGTGTCTCGTTTGGAGACCGGCCACCATGGGCTTCAGACCCTGGCAGTCGTGGGTGTTGGCGGCGGAGAGCCCGACGACCAGGGGCAGTCCGTTCGCGTCAGACAGGACGTGCGTCTTGGAACCCGGCTTACCCCGGTCCACAGGCGACGGGCCTGTGAGGTCGCCCCTTTTTTCGCCCTTACGTGGGCGGAGTCGAGAACCACGCGGGTCAGGTCGAGCAGGCCGCACTCGTCGATCCTGTCGATGACGGCCTCGTGCAGCCGGCCCCAGACACCGGCCCTGGACCAGATCACGAAACGGCGGTGAGCCGTCGACTTCGAGATCCCGAAACAAGGGGGCAGCGCCCGCCAGGCGCATCCGCTCACCAGCACGTAGATGATCGCGGCGAACAGCGTCTCATCAGGCGTGTCCTGCGTCCCGCCACCCTGCGGACGCACCTTCGACGGTGGGATCAACGGCTTCGCGATCTCCCACAGCCCGTCCGGAACAATCCAACTCCACGCATCCCGCCCCATGAACAACCCAACGAGCAACTCACCACATAGGACACGGTCTAATACTGCAACGGTGTTTGCCGTGACGGGTAGGCAGGTCGATCGTTGGTGTTGTCGTGGGTGGGGATCTTGCTGAGGTCAGGTCGTGGGCCGGTGAGTTGGGTGCGGTGCAAGGGCGGTTTCTTCACCGATTCGGCAGGTCGGAGCCTCGT
>NZ_JBVJMV010000059.1:0-38845 GCF_055584025.1 Streptomyces sp. NPDC104309
CCACGCTTTCGCGTTTCCCTTTCCGGCGAGTCCGACTCTATCAGATCCTTTCGGGCCTGATTCCCAGTCAGCGGGGTTTGTCTTCCCGGCCGTTGGGCCGTTCCGACGTCCAAACTCTAGCGGACTTTCCCGGCGACTCATAATCGAGTCTTCGAAATGAATTTCGGCATGCCGAAATTATCCCGAGTGGGAGATCGTGCTGAGTTTTGGTTGCCGCGTTCGCGGCGGGATCCGTTGTCGCAGAACCGTTCCGGCTCCGTGACAACTCGAAGAACCTTACGGATCGTGGAGGGGTGTGTCAACCCGGGCAGGTCAAGCGGTTTTCCCGCGTGCCGGACAGGGTTTCAGTCCAGGTCGGTGAGGCGCCCGCCGGCGTCCGGCTGGGCGTGCTCCACACGGCGCAGGAGACGGATCAGCATCTCGCCGAGGACTCCGCGCTCGTCGCTCGTGAGGTCCTGGAGCAGGTCCTCCTCGAACGCGGAGGCCATACGCATCGCCTCCAGCCACTTCGTGCGCCCCTCGTCGGTCAGCTCGACGATCACGCGCACCCGGTTGTTCTCGTCCCGGTCGCGGGTGACCAGGCCCTCGCCCGCCATGCGGTCGATGCGGTGCGTCATCGCCGCGGGGGTGAGGCCGAGGCGCTTGGCCAGCTCTCCCGGACCCAGGCGGTACGGGGAGCCGGCCAGGACCAGGGTCTTGAGGACCTCCCACTCGGCATTGCTGATGCCGAGGGCGGCGACCTGCCGGCCGTACCCCACGTTCATGCGTCGGTTCAGTCGGCCCAGGGCCGAGACGACCTGCTCCACCTGGGGGTCAAGGTCGCGGAACTCGCGCTGGTAGGCGGCGATCTGCTCGTCGAGGCTCGGCTCCTGCGGGCCGGGTTGCTCGGTGGTCTCAGACATGGCGGGCAGTATGGCACGCCCTCCTAAGGCATCGAAGTCCTTCAATCTGAATTGTTGAGCTTCTAACTTTAGTGCTAAAGTCTTCGGGTTCGAGTCGTTGGGATGGCTCGACCAGTCGCTTCGAGACCTTGAGGTAGGTGAGTGTGACCAGGGAGATGGGTGCAGCACTGCGGCGGATCCAGCTGGGCAGCGCGCTGAGCGCGTTCGGGCTGGGGTTCACCGTTCCGTATCTGTACGTCTACGTGGCGCAGGTACGGGATCTGGGTGCTGGCACAGCAGGGGTCGTGCTGGCGGTCTTCGCCATGGCAGCGCTTGTCGTCCTGCCGTTCACCGGGCGTGCCATCGACCGGCGCGGGCCGCTGCCCGTGCTCGTCGTCGCCTCCGTCGTCGCTTCCCTGGGCGCGGCCGCGCTCGGCCTGTCGTCGAACGTGACCGCCGCCGTGCTGTCGGCCGCGGTCCTCGGCGCGGGTACCGCGGTCATGCAGCCGGCGCTCGCCACCATGCTCGTGTGGTGCTCCAGCACCGCCACCCGTACGCGTGCCTTCGCCATGCAGTTCTTCCTGCAGAACCTCGGGCTCGGCATCGGCGGGCTGGTCGGTGGGCAGATCGTCGACACGAGCCGGCCGGAGACCTTCACCCTGCTGTTCCTGATCGAGGCCGCGATGTTCGTCGTGCTCGGTGTCATCGCCTCCACGGTGCGACTGTCCCGTGCACCTTCCTTCTCCGACGCCCGGCCCACCGACGGGTCCAAGGCGACGGGCGGGCTGCGGGCGCTGCTCTCGCACCGGGCCATGGTGCAGCTGTGCGTGCTGGGCTTCGTGCTGTTCTTCGCCTGCTACGGACAGTTCGAGTCCGGGCTCGCGGCATACGGCACCGAGGCCGCCGGGATCCAGCCTTCGACGCTCGGTATCGCCCTGGCCGCGAACACCGCCGTCATCGTCGTGGCCCAGTTCGTCGTGCTGCGCCTGGTGGAGCGCCGCAGGCGCAGCCGGGTCATTGCCTCGGTCGGTCTGATCTGGGCCTTCGCCTGGATCGTGGCGGGGTACGCGGGACTCGGGCACGGCAGCCAGACCATGGCGACGGCCGCGATGATCTCCACGTACGCGCTGTTCGGACTCGGTGAGTCGATGCTGTCGCCGACCTTGGCGCCGCTCGTCGCCGATCTGGCGCCGGAGTCGATGGTCGGGCAGTACAACTCTGCGTTCGCCCTGTGCAAGCAGCTCGCGCTGGCGGTCGGTCCGGCCGTGGGCGGGCCGATGGGGGCAACGTTGCACGGCCCGTACATCGTGACGTTCGTGCTGTTCTCGCTGGGCATCACGGTGCTGGCGCTGCGGCTCGGCCGACGGCTCACTCCCGTACAGGATCAGCCCTCGGTCGAGGCCGTGCCGTCCAGGGTGGTGGCCGTGTCACTGCCGGACGCCGAGCCCGCGGCCGCCGCCGTCACCACCCGCTGAGGAAGTAGGGCGAGTAGGGGTCCTGTTGCGGCAGGGCCCCTGCCGCCTACTGCGGCAGGGCGAATTCGCACCAGACCGCCTTGCCGCCGCCCGGTGTGCGGCGGCTGCCCCAGTGCGTGGCGATCGTCGCGACGATGGAGATGCCGCGGCCCGCCTCGTCCGCCGGATCGGCGCGACGCAGCCGGGGCAGGTGGTCGTCGCCGTCGGTCACTTCGATGATCAGACGGCGGTCGGTGCGGCGCAGGCCCAGGCGCATCGGCGGGGTGCCGTGCTTGAGGGAGTTCGCGACGAGTTCGCCCGCGGCCAGGACGCCCAGGTCGCAGAGCTCGACCGGGAACCGCCACGACGTCAGGACGCCGGTCGCGAAGGCGCGGGCGCGCGGGGCCGCTTCGATCCCGCCGAGGAGATCGAGCGAGGCGTTGTGGAACAGTTCCGCGTTCGCCCCCGTACGGGCGGGATGCTGAACCACCAGCACCGCCACGTCGTCGTCGTGTTCCGCGGTGACGCCGAGGGAGCGGATCAGCCGGTCGCAGACCACCTGGGGTGAGCCCTTGGCGCCGGAGAGGGCGCGCTCCAGGGCCGCGACGCCCTCGTCGATGTCCTCGCTGCGGCGCTCCACCAGGCCGTCCGTGTAGAGGACCGCGGTGGAGCCGGGCGGCAATGCGATCGTGCCCGATGTGTGGATCCAGCCACCTGTACCGAGCGGCGGCCCTGTCGGGTCCTCGGCGCGGTGGACCGTACCGTCCTCATGGCACACCAGGATCGGGAGGTGCCCGGCGGAGGCGTAGACGAGCCGGCCCTCGTTCGGGTCGTGGACCGCGTAGGCGCAGGTGGCGATCTGACTCGCGTCGATCTCGGCGGCGAGACCGTCGAGGAGCTGGAGCACCTCGTGCGGCGGGAGGTCGAGGCGGGCGTAGGCGCGCACGGCCGTGCGGAGCTGGCCCATGACGGCGGCGGCTCGCACCCCCCGGCCCATCACGTCCCCGATGACCAGGGCGGTGCGGCCCGCGCCGAGAGTGATGACGTCGTACCAGTCGCCGCCGACCGCTGCGTCCGTGCCGCCGGGCTGATAGGTGGCGGCGATCCTGAGGTCGTCGGGCTGTTCCAGCTCCTGCGGCAGCAGGGAGCGCTGCAGGGTGACGGCCGTTTCGCGGTGGCGGCGCTCGCTGGCACGGAGCCGTTCGGCAGCCTCGGCGTGGTCGGTGACATCGGCGGCGTACACGAGTACTCCGCCTTCGGTGCCTCTGTCCCTGTTTCTGTTCTTGTTCCCGCTGTCCTTGCTGTCCTTGTTCTGCTTCTTGGCCCTGTCACCGCCGTTGTGGCTGTTGGCGCTCTCGCCGTCGCCGTCGCCCTCGGTGTACCTGTCCCTGTGCACCGGGGTGCAGGTGACGGTGTACGAATTCCCGCTGCGGACCTTGCGTGACTTGACCGTACGAGGGGTGCCGCTGCGCAGGACCTGGTCCATGAGCGGAAGGAGACTGAGCTCGGCGAGCTCGGGCATGGCCTCGGCCGCGGTGGCACCGGCCGGGCGGGGTCCGAAGGCGGCGGCATAGGCGTCGTTGACGTAGGCGATCCGGTGGTCGGGGCCGTACACCAGGGCCACCAGGGCGGGCAGCCGGCCGAGGATGTCCCGGGCGGAGAGATCCTCCAGGGCGGCGGGTCCGCGGTCCCTGGGAGGTTCACCGGGCGTGTCGACGCCGGTATCGCCAGGCATGTCACTGTGCGTGTCGCCGTCCGGCGGGCAGGGTCCGGTCCCGGGCTGCGCGTACTCCGCGCGTGCCGGAGGCACGGAACTGCGGTCGTCCCGTGCGGCGGCGCGGCGCTGCGTTCCGGGTAGGCGGGCGCTCCAACGCGTGAAGTTCACGGAATTTCTGGCCTCGTGTGTCGGTCTGGTCCGCTCGGGCGGGCTGCTTCCTCTGCCGGTTCCACTACCGGTTCTTCTACCGGTTCTCTGTCGCCGGGGTCGGGTCCGGGTCTCATCGCCCTGCTCGTACGTCTGATGCGTCTGGAACGTCGGTGCTGTTCACTGTTGGTCACTGCCGGCCGGGTCACTCTGTGCAGATGTGGGCCCACCTATGGTCACACGTCCAGTGTGACGGACCGTACTGACAGTGGTCGGTACGGCTGGCGCCTCCGACGGACGTCGAGGCAGTCCGACGGCCGGTCAGCTGCCGTTCCTCGGTGGGCCGTCGGGCCTCGTCGGGCCGTCGGGGCCCGGTGGCTCGTCGGGCCTCTGCGGGTTCCCGGGTCCCGGTGGACCGCCGGTGTTCCGCGGACCGCCGGTGTTCCGTGGGCCATCGGTGTTCCGTGGGCCATCGGTGTTCCGTGGGCCATCGGTGTTCCGTGGGCCATCGGTGTTCCGTGGGCCATCGGTGTTCCGTGGGCCATCGGTGTTCCGTGGGCCACTGGGCCTGGTTCGCCGCCCACCTGCGGCGAGTTTGAACTCGGCACGTGGGTGTTCCAGCGAACCGAGGGAGACGATCTCGCGTTTGAAGAGCCCGGCGAGAGTCCATTCGGCAAGGACACGGGCCTTGCGGTTGAACGTCGGGACACGGCTGAGGTGGTACGTACGGTGCATCAGCCACGCCGGGTAGCCCTTGAGTTTGCGTCCGTAGACATGGGCCACGCCCTTGTGGAGGCCGAGTGAGGCGACGGAGCCCGCGTAACTGTGCCGGTACTCCTGGAGGGGTTCGCCGCTGATCGACGCGAGGACGTTCTCGGCGAGGACCTTGGCCTGGCGCACGGCGTGCTGTGCGTTGGGAGCGGTCTCCCGGCCCGATTCCGCGGCGGTCAGGTCGGGAACGGCCGCGGCGTCACCCGCGGCCCAGGCGTGCTCGACCCCTTCGACGGTGAGCTCCGCCGTGCATCGGAGCCTGCCGCGCTCGTTGAGCGGCAGATCGGTGGCGGCGAGGACCGGTGCGGGTTTGACACCCGCGGTCCACACGAGCGTGCGGGTCGGGAAGCGGGAACCGTCGCTCAGGACCGCGATCCGGTCCTCGCAGGACTCCAGCCTGGTGTCGAGGCGTACGTCGATGTTGCGGCCGCGCAGCTCACGGATCGCGTAGCCGCCCATCGCCTCACCGACCTCGGGAAGGATGCGTCCGGACGCCTCGACGAGGATCCATTTCAGGTCCTCGGCCTTGATGTTGTGGTAGTACCGCGAGGTGTAACGGGCCATGTCCTCCAACTCGGCGAGAGCCTCGACGCCCGCGTAGCCGCCACCGACGAAGACGAAGGTGAGGGCGGCGTCGCGGATGGCCGGGTCTCGGGTGGCCGAGGCGATGTCCATCTGCTCGATGACGTGGTTGCGCAGGCCGATGGCCTCCTCGATGGTCTTGAAGCCGATGCCGTGATCGGCGAGGCCGGGGACCGGGAGAGTGCGCGAGACGGAACCCGGTGCGAGGACGAGTTCGTCGTACGGGATCTCGACCGCGCCGGTGCCGTCCTCCCCGGTGGCGAGGGTGGTGACGGTCGCCGTCCGCTTGGCGTGGTCGATGCGCTGGGCCTCACCGATCACGATCTTGCAGTCCGCCAGGACCCGGCGGAGCGGCACGACGACATGGCGCGGCGAGATCGAGCCGGCCGCCGCTTCGGGCAGAAACGGCTGATACGTCATATAAGGCTCGGGCGTGACGACGACGATCTCGGTCTGACCGCTTCTGAGTCTCCGCTTCAGCCTCCGCTGGAGACGCAGGGCTGTGTACATCCCGACGTAGCCACCGCCGACGACGAGAACGCGTACACCTGGCGGGGGGCCGGGGGGTGTTCCTCCGGAATCTGAAGCCATCACCACCCCATGACGCAACGTGCTCAAGGGTTTGTCCACAGCCCCGGCAAATTGTGTGACTGGAGGTTTCGGACGGGCCGTCGCCGCCGATCCGCTCGGCGACACGGAAGTTGCGCAGGTCAGGGGTTGGAATGGGGGTGGTGGGCCGGGGGCGAATCAGTGACCAACCGGTCCTTGCTCCGATCGGGGGGCGCTCCGTGCGGAACTACCCCCTTCTGAATTGACCCGGGCTCAACTATGTTCGTATGTCGTCGGGGAGCCGGGTCGAGACCATGATCCACTCTTCGGCTCAAACGGCGGGAAGTCTCCGGGGGGAGACGTCATATCCGGGGGAAATTTTATGCACATTCAGGATTCTCATTGGCAGACCACTGCTGCGGTCACGTCCCATTCGTCCGACGGAAACGGGCGGAACGGAGCTGTGGGGACAGCTGTGGGGGCAGTGGACACGGCGGGTTCGGCCGGCGTGGTCCCGGCAGCCGGAACGGGCGGGACGGCCGGGGTGACCGGGGCGGTCGGCACGGTCGTGACGGCTGGAGCGAACGGCCGCTCGGCTCCGCTTCGCGTGGACGCGCAGCGGAATCTGGAGCATGTGCTGCGAGCCGCGCGTGAGGTGTTCGGCGAGCTGGGATACGGGGCTCCGATGGAGGACGTGGCGCGTCGCGCCAGAGTCGGAGTCGGCACGGTGTACCGGCGGTTCCCGAGCAAGGACGTGCTGGTACGGCGGATAGCAGAGGAGGAGACCTCCCGGCTGACCGACCAGGCGCGGGCCGCGCTGGGCCAGGAGGACGAGCCGTGGTCGGCACTGTCGCGCTTCCTGCGGACGTCCGTGGCGTCGGGCGCGGGACGGTTGCTGCCGCCGCAGGTGCTGCGGGTCGGGGTCGATGTCGACGTCGATGCCGGTGCGGATGTCCACGCCGCTGCCGACATCGAGGGCTCGGCCGCCGGGGAATCGGCGGTCATAGCGGCTCCCGGACCGGGCTCGGGCGGTGTGCGGGACGAGACGCGAGTACCTCAGCAGCGCCAGGGCACGGACCAGGTCGTCCTCCGGCCGGAGGACGGGCGTTCCGGCTCCGCCCCGGAGCCCGGCCCCGATGCCGATGACGCGGGAGCCGGTGAACTGCTGGAGGTCGTCGGCCGGCTGGTGGACCGGGCGCGGGCATCCGGTGAGCTGCGCCGTGATGTGACGGTGGCGGATGTGCTGCTGGTCATCGCGACAGCGGCGCCCTCGCTGCCTGACCCGGTTCAGCAGGCCGCTGCTTCGAGCCGACTGCTGGACATCCTTCTGGAGGGACTGCGCTCGCGGCCTGCGGCGTGAGCGAAGCTTGATCGCGACCTGGGCATGAGCGGGGTGTGATCGCGAACTGTGGCGTGGACGGACGCGCTCGCGACCCTACGCGTGAGCGAGGGGGCTCTCCGGTGCTCTCCCGTCCCGTGGGTGAGGGTGCTCTCCGGTCCCGCGGCGTGAGCGGAGGCGCTCTCCGGTCCCGTGGCGTGGGTGAGGGTGTGATCGCGGCCCGCGGCGTGAGCGAAGGTGCTCGCGCTTCCCATGGTGTGTGGGAAGGCGCGTGCGTGTCGGGGCGTGAGCCGTGCGCAGGCGTGTCGGGGCGCCGGGGCGTGAGTCGGGTGGACGCCGACGGGGTGAGGCAAGGGCCGAACGGGCTCGGTGCCGGGAGGGGTGGTGCCGGGCCGGCTCGGTCCCGGGCGGGTTTGGCGCCGGACCGGTTCGGTGCCGGGCGGTTGGTACCGGGCGGGTTTGGCGCCGGACCGGTTCGGTGCCGGGCGGTTGGTACCGGGCGGGTTTGGCGCCGGACGGGTTCAGTGCCGGGCGGTTGGTGCCGGGCGGGCTCGGTCCCGGGCGGGTTTGGCGGGGCACTGAGTTGATGCGTGCATGGCTGGCCCTCCGGAGATGGATGGCCTCGGCGAGCGGGCGGCCCGGGTGGCTCGGGTGCGTCGGCGGCGTGAACGAGTCGCCCGAGTGAGCGGTCGGGGTGGGTGGCCGACGTGGCCCGTTTTGGAGGGTCCTGCTCAGCGGCTCATTCTCGCTCGTCCGCCTCACGCATCCGCCTCACGCATCCGGCTTCCGCATCCAGGTTCCGCACCCGGCTTACCCACCCGCCGTTCTCGGCCTCGGCCTTCGCGTTCGTCCCACCCGGCTCCCGGTTCCTCAGACGCCCTCTCAGCCGGGTGCGTGTGTCGCCCGCCGATCGGCTCTCCGCGCCTTCAGTTCGGCTCCCGGTCGGCTCTCGGACGGCTTTCCGTCGACTCTCGGACGCCGTCTGAACGGGCCTTGATCGGTGTGTGTTTCGCGCTCGATCAGCGCGGAGCGGGCACCCGGCGGGGCCTTCGTCCAGGAAGCTGCCGCCGCTGTGTCCGCAGCCTCGCGTACAAAAGAAGCGCGAGGAGCGTTCCCCGAACGAGTGGCTACTAGTGCTCACATTCGAGAAAACGCCCCGGATGAGTGGTTGCTGGGACTGAGTCGTCGGCGTGATTGCGCCATGTGACAGTCTTGCCCGATGTTCGGGTCCGACAGCGCATACGGGGGCTTCCGCGATGACCGGTGACGGGCAGCAGGAAGAGTCGTTCGACGACGTCTCCGCCGTGAGCGGTGCGACGGAGGCCGGTGAGCTGTCCTCCCGGCAGGTACCGAGCCAGGCCGGACCCGGGCGAGCCGGCGGTGACGCCGGGGGCAGCACCGTCCTGCCCGGTCCGTGGTCGGCGCCCGTCGAGGCCGGTGTCGAGCCCGAGGGCTCGGTGCCGATGCAGCGGGAGGGGCGCAGCAGCACCGCCGGTGCGTCCGGCTCCCCGTTCCCGGATCCCGAGCTGATCAGGCAGATGCGGGACGGCGACGATCTCGCGTACGAGGAACTGTTCCGGCGGCATTCGGACGCGGTGCGCCGCTACGCGCGTACCTGCTGCCGGGACGCACACACCGCCGACGACCTGACCGCCGAGGTCTTCGCCCGCACACTGCAGGCGGTACGCAGGGGCAAGGGGCCCGAGGAAGCCGTACGGGCCTACCTCATGACCGCCGTCCGGCATGTCGGGGCCGCCTGGACCAAGACTGCGAAGCGGGAGCAATTGGTCGATGACTTCGCGGTGTTCGCGGCCCAGGCATCCCAGTCGTCCCAGGTGTCGGACGCGGACACGCTCGACCTCGGTGCCGATGTGCTGGCGATGCACGAGGCCGAACAGTCGATGGCGATGCAGGCGTTCCGCAGTCTGCCCGAGCGCTGGCAGGCGGTGCTGTGGCACACCACCGTCGAGGAGGAGTCGCCCAGCGAGATCGCCCCGCTGTTCGGGCTGACCGCCAATGCCACGGCGGTGCTGGCCAGCCGGGCCCGCGAGGGGCTCAAGCAGGCCTACCTGCAGGCGCATGTGAGTCAGGCGCTCACCTCGGGCGGCGACTGCGCGCGGTACGCCGACCGCCTCGGCGCGTACGCCCGGGGTGGGCTCCGGATGCGGGCCGAGCGCGGGTTGCGCGGGCATCTGGACGAGTGCGTGAAGTGTCGGCTCGCCGCGGGCGAGCTGGCCCATGTCAACGCCGGGATTCCCGCGCTGTTGCCGGTCGCGGTCATCGGCTGGTTCGCCGCCGGCTACGCGCTCAAGGCCGCCGGAATCGTCGCCGGTGGCGCGGCCGGGGCCGCGGGCGCGGGAGTCGCGGCGGCGGCGACCGGCGGGAGCGCGTCCGGGGGCTCGGCCGGTGGTGCCGCGGTCTCCGAAGGTCTCGGTGCCCCGGCGAAGGCCGGTATCGCGGCGGCGGTTGCCGTGGCCGCGACGGCCGGACTGGCCTGGGCACTGGTCGGCAACGACCAGCCGAAGCCCGAGGCCAAGCACACGGCGAAGCCGGCTGTCGTGGCGCCTGCCGCGCCGACGCCCGCACCGCCGAAGCCGACACCGCCGCCGAAGCCCGCACCACCTGCATCACCCGCACCGCCTGCCCCGATCTCGCCTCCCCCGCCGAAGCCCACCCCCACCCCGAAGCCGACTCCGAAGCCGACCTCGAAGCCGGTGCCGCCCGCGCCACCTGCCCCGACCCCGCCGCCCCCCGCGCCGAAGCCGACACCCACGCCCACCCCTACGCCGACACCGACACCGACGCCCCCTCCGCCGCCTGCGTCGACCGCCTACCGGCTCAGCGAGCTGAGCTACTCGGTGCTGGGCGACCACACCGAACCGGAGGTCGTGATCAGTCAGAGCGGTTGGGTCTGGCAGCGTTCCGGTCTGTCGATCGGCGGCACGCGGTACGCGCACGGTGTGACCGTCCACAGCAGGTCCTCGGTCACGATCGAGTTGAACCGGCAGTGCACGCGCTACGAAGCCGTGGTCGGGGTCGACGACATGACGATGGGGCTGGGCTCGGTGCGCTTCTCCGTCTTCAACGGTGACGGGGCACGGCTGTGGCAGTCCCCCGTGATGAACGGCAAGGACCCGGCCGTGCCCTTCGGGGTAGGTATCGCCGGTCAGGAAAGGATCCGGCTCGTCGTCGAGCGGGCGCGGCCGGGCGGCGGCGTGGCACTCGCCGATTGGGCGGATTCGATCATCAGTTGTCAGTGAGGCGACCGGCCCCGGTGGCCACCGTGAACCAGCGACCGCCGTGAACCAGCGGCCACCCGACACACCGGTGGTCGGCACGTGCCGCCGGGGCACCACCGCGTACGGCCAACGGTCGGATACCTCCCGACCGTCGAGCACTACCGACAACGACCGCCACGGCCACCGCTACGGCTGCAGTATCCGCCTCGCCGGGACGACTCCGCCCGCCACCGCGCGCTGGCGGGGTGCCGCCGTGCCCGTCCAACAGGTGCCGCGCCGCGAGACAAGACGGCGGAGCCAGAGTTCCGTGGACGCCAGGTGCGCCAGGCCGTCCAGCGGGAGCGGTTCACCCTCCGAGGCGGCGCGCAGGGCCTTCCGTACGACACGGGCCTCGACCAGGCCCGCGTCGGCGAGCAGCGGGGCGTCGAACAGGGCGATCAGATCGGGCAGCGCGGCGCGCAGGCCCGTGCGGGCCGTCGCGTTCGAGGTGGCCAGGGAAGGGGTGCCCCAGCCGGACGGCAGCTCGTGAATGCCCGCGCCCGCGAGCACCCGGCGCAGAATCGCGGCGCGTGCGCCCGGCTGGACCCGGAGCGATTCGGGGAGCGCTCGGGCGGCGCGTACGACCTGGTTGTCGAGGAACGGGGCGTGCAGCCGCTGGCTGCGGTTCTCCGCGGCCTGCTCCAGGATCCGGTGGTCCGCGGCGTACCGGGCGAGAGCCGCCCTGGCACGGGCTTCGCCCGGACGCTGGACGGAGGCGGGCCGGATCGCCGCCTCCTGAAGACGGACCGATACTTCGGCGAGGGCCTCCCCCGTCAGCCAGTGTGCGGCGGGTCCCGGCCTCGACCAGGCGAGCGCGGCGAGCGAAGCGTCGGCGGGGGTGTCGAGGTCGGGGGTGTGGCGGTTGGCGTCCGGCAGCCGGCCGGCCGCCGTCTCCAGGCCCGTGCGGTACGACGTACGGGACAGGCGGCGGGCCGCGCGATAGACGGTCAGTGGCACGAAGAGGGAGTGCGCGGTCGGGCCCTCGGCCTTGGCGAGTGCGGCGACCGGGCGCAGCAGGTGGCGTCGGCGTCGGTCCATCAGCAGGTCGGCGAGGCGGGCCGGGTGGGCGTCGAGCACCTGCCGGGCGCCGCCGCCGACGAAGTGGTCGGCGCTGCCCGAGGCGAGGCGGCGGCGATGGCGCTCGGCGACGACGAGGGACGGGCCGGGTTCATCGGTGAGGGGGCCGCTCCCCAGATCGGCGTAGGGCAGCGCTTCTTCCCCGGCGGCGACGACGACATGGTGCAGGCGCGGGTTGGCCGCGATGACGCGGGCGCGTTCGAGTTCGTCCTCGTGTCCGCGTGCGGTGAGGTCGTTGAAGGTGACGGCGAGCAGCCGCTCCCCCGCTCCCGTGCCGTGGCCGAGGAGGGTGCCCGGCAGGCCCGGCAGTCCGGCGGCGAGCAGGGCGAGGGTGGCGGAGGCACTGCCTCCGGAGAGGTCGGCGCCGATGCCCGGTACGGGTGCGCCGCGAGCGGCGCGTCGTTCGGCGGGACCCATGCCGGGGACCGGGCCCGGGTCGGGCGGCAGGGTTTCGGGGGCGTGGCGCGGGGCCGTGAGTCTGGCGCGTACGGCTTCGACCAGTGCGTCGCGCACCCCGTCGACGGCACTGACGGGGTCGATCTGGGGGGCCGCGACGGCGAGGGAGGCCACGGCCTCGTACCCGGTGATCTCGCGCGAGCCCTCGCGGAGGATGAGCGCGTGCCCCGGCGGGATGTGCTTCACTCCGGCGTACGGGGTGCCGTCGCGCAGCGCCTCCGGTGTTTCGGGGCAGGCGAGCAGGGCGGCCAGGTGACCGATGTCCAGCTGGGCTTCGATGAGGTCGGCGAGCGGGAGGGCGGCGGTGGCGTACGCCGTACCGCCGGCCCAGGGGGTGTAGAAGACCGGGCGGGCTCCGGCGAGGTCCCCGATGACGGTGATCCGGCGGCCGACCTGGACGACGGCCGTGTAGCTGCCGGGCCAGGAGGTGAGATGGCGCAGGGCCCCGCCGCGGGCGGCGAGGAGGCCGACGCGCAGTTGTTCGTCGGTGGCGCTGCAGCAGCCGAGGACGGCCATGCGGGCGGTGGGCGCGCCCTCCGCGGTCTCGACCGTGCTGATACGGATCTCATCGGGGCGCCAGTCGCCGACGGCCCAGAGCGGATCCGGGTCGCCCCACAGCAGTTGGGATCCGACGGGGTGCATCGTGCGCCCGTCGTCACTGGCGCCGACCGCACCGGCCGTGCCGAAGCTCGCGGCGATACTGCTCCACCCCACCAACCAACGCATCGCCGCCTCCACAGGCTGTGGACAAATCGGCGCAGCAGGAAATTGTCGGGAGAACTCCGGTGGTGCGCGGCGCCGTTGCGAACATGCTGCCACGACAAAGGCGCGCAGGAGGGGCTACGGACGGCGCACGTCGGAAGCGCATGCGCCCCTGGCAAAGACCAGAGCGGAACGGGCCCCGACCAGTGCGGACGGAGGCGCGTCCGACGGTGACCCGGAAGCGGGTTTCCGGCGGGACGCCCCGGGCGCGGCCCGCACGAGGCGGGCCATGCCTCAACGGGCTTGCGGTCCAGGCGCGTTGCCTTCCTCGGACAGGCAGGATCCAGCGGCCGAAATCCGGCCACATCCCGAGTCGCCCACGACCCGATGACGGACGACCGTCGGAGGATCGACGGGATGTCCGCGCATCGCCGTGCCCAACCTCGGGGGACCGATGACATTCAGCCATTCTTAGAGCGCACTGAACCCGGACGTCAGCGAACCCGTCGCATCAGAAGTCCCCTTTGGCCCCACTTCGTTCCATGATTCTCCCCGAATCCCTCCTGGAATCCCCCATCGCCCGCCGCCGATCACCACCGGGGCGGCCGACGGGCGCGACCCCGGCTGCGAACCCGGGCCGCGCACGGCCCCGCACCGGCCCCGTACCGGATTCAACGCACAGTCCGGGAGGCGTCGTTCACCTCCCGGACCGGTCCGCCGCCTGCGGGGAATGAGGCGGCAGTGTCCCCCAGCCCACTGAGTCCAATGCAGTGGGCCGACCCACGCAGCAACCATGGAAGCCCTTCCGAAACGGCCGGACGAGAGCGCACGGCCGGGCGCACGGCCACACGCCAGGAGCACGTACGGAGCTCGGCGAACGGGGCTGCCACCATGCACGATCGGCGCTTTCAGGAGCGCGCGGACGGGGCGTGGAGCAGGCTCTCACGACGGGTCCGTGTCGAGGTCCGGGCGGGGCTCCGCGCGGGTCCGGGCAGGTTTCCGTGCCGGGTCCGGCGCGCTGGGCGCAGCGACCGGAGCGGCGCGCCGGCGACGGCCCGAGCGGAGCCGCGGACCCGCTCACCTCCGCACGGACAACAATCCCGCCATACGGACGTCTGCCCCTTAACGGTAGGGATGCGGCGAACTACGCTGGGTTTACTGAGGTTCTCGGCAGGAGGCATATTCCTCGGGGCTCGGCCATATGCGTGTGCGGCCGGAGTGCCGGGGTTCGTCCCTGGGGAGGACACGGTACGAATGCCGCGCGCCGCAACGGTGACGCGGCGGCCGTCTGTGTGTCGAGGGGTGGCGCATGTCCAGGGAGCAACGCGGACCGAACGAGAAGCTCGGAACCGTTCTCGCCCTCGCGGGAATCAGCAACGCCGGGCTCGCCCGGCGGGTCAACGACCTCGGGGCGCAGCGCGGTCTGACACTTCGGTACGACAAGACATCGGTGGCCCGGTGGGTCTCCAAGGGCATGGTGCCGCAGGGCGCCGCGCCCCATCTCATCGCGGCGGCGATCGGGGCCAAACTCGGCCGCCCGGTCCCGCTGCACGAGATCGGCCTCGCGGACGCCGATCCGGCCCCGGAGGTCGGACTGGCCTTTCCGCGCGATGTGGCCGAGGCGGTCCGTTCGGCGACCGAGCTGTACCGGCTGGATCTGGCCGGGCGGCGGGCGGGCAGTGGCGGGATCTGGCAGTCGCTGGCGGGCTCGTTCTCGGTGAGCGCGTACGCGACGCCCGCCTCCCGCTGGCTGATATCCCCCGCCGACCCATCGGTGGAACGCGATGCGACAGCCGCCGAGGCAGCCATCCTCGGCACGCAGGGCGCAAGGGGCGCACGCACCGGTGCAGGGGCGCAGCGGGCATCGGGCACGACAGGCAAGAGCGCGGAGCCGGAGTCCGGTGCACCCGGCGCGTCCGGTATCGCGGGGGCCCAGACCACTCGGGGACCACTGGAAGCGCAGCCTGCGCTCGGCACACAGCCGTCACCTGGAACACCGGCGGCACAGACGGCACCAGCGACACCGGCGGCTCAGGCAGCCCAGGCGACACAGAATGCGCTGAATGCGCAGGCGGCTCAGGCTGCGCTGGGAACCCTGGGGGCCATGGGCACGCAGCGGACGACGTCCATCCCCGCCCAGCCGGGCCCGGAGACAACATCCGGACCGGTATCCAGATCCGGGTCCGCGCCCACGACTCCGACTGGGAGCGCACACGCGAGTGCGACCGCGAACGCGAGCGCGCACGCCCACATGACCGCCCCCACGATCACGAGCGACATCTCCCCGCTGCGGGTCGGCCACAGCGATGTCTCCAAGCTGCGCGAGGCCGCCCAGGACGCCCGTCGCTGGGACTCCAAGTACGGCGGCGGGGACTGGCGTTCCTCCATGGTCCCCGAGTGCTTACGGGTCGATGCCGCACCGCTGCTGCTCGGTTCCTACAGCGACGAAGTCGGCCGGGCGCTCTTCGGCGCTGCGGCGGAGCTGACCAGGCTCGCCGGGTGGATGGCCTTCGACACCGGTCAGCAGGAGGCCGCTCAGCGCTACTACATCCAGGCCCTGAGACTCGCGCGGGCCGCGGCGGACGTGCCTCTGGGCGGTTATGTCCTCGCCTCGATGTCGCTGCAGGCGACCTACCGAGGTTTCGCCGACGAGGGGGTCGACCTCGCGCAGGCCGCCGTCGAACGCAACCGGGGGCTCGCCACCGCCCGCACCATGAGCTTCTTCCGCCTGGTGGAGGCCCGCGCTCATGCGAAGGCGAGCGACGCACCGGCCGCGGGGGCCGCGCTCAAGGCCGCCGAGGGCTGGCTGGAGCGTTCCCGGGACGGCGATGCGGACCCGTCGTGGCTGGGCTTCTACTCGTACGACAGGTTCGCGGCCGATGCCGCGGAGTGTCACCTCGACCTGAAGGCGCCCCGGCAGGTGCGGCGCTTCACCGAGCAGGCCCTGTCCAGGCCGACCGAGGAATTCGTCCGCTCGCACGGATTGCGGCTCGTGGTGTCGGCTGTGGCCGAGCTGGAGTCGGGGAATCTGGAGGCGGCCTGCGCGGCGGGCACCCGGGCGGTGGAGGTGGCGGGTCGCATCTCTTCGGCGCGGACCACGGAGTACGTACGGGACCTGCTGCACCGTCTCGAACCGTACGGGCACGAGCCGCGCGTCGCCGAGCTGCGTGAGCGGGCCCGGCCACTGCTGGTGGCGCCCGCGTAGCCGCACCGCGCGGTGGAACCGCACCGCGCGGTGGCGAGGACCCGCACGCCCCCGGCGCCGCTGCGTCCCCGCATCGACGCGTTCCTACGTTCCTACGTCCGGACGGCATACGGCATACGGACGACGTCCGGACGGCATACGGACAGTATCCGGGGGGCCACCGGATGCCGCCGGGCGTAAAGATCCGGCGCCACGCTGGGCTTCGCTGGTTTGAGTACGTTGTCAGTGGGTCAGTGCACTATCGGGGTGGGAGGTGGCGTGATGATGACGCGCGCGGCGTACGACTGCGATGTGCTGGTGATCGGCGGCGGGATCGTCGGCCTGTCGACGGCGTATGCGATCACGCGCACCGCTCCGGGCACCCGGGTGACGGTGCTGGAGAAGGAGTGGGGCCCCGCCCGTCACCAGACCGGGCACAACAGCGGAGTGATCCACAGCGGCATCTACTACCGCCCTGGCTCGCTCAAGGCCCGCTACGCGGTGCGTGGCGCCGCCGAAATGGTCGACTTCTGCGCCGAGCACGGCATCGCGCACGCGGTGACCGGCAAGCTGATCGTCGCGACCGAGCGGTCCGAGCTGCCCCGGCTGCACGCGCTGGTCCAGCGCGGCCGGCAGCACGGGCTGCCGGTGCGCGAGTTGGGGCCCGCCCAGATCGCGCAGTACGAACCGCAGGTCCACGGGCTCGCCGCGATCCGCGTCGGAACGACCGGGGTGTGCGACTTCGCGGCGGTCGCGGCGCGGTTCGCCGCCGAGGTGAACGGGGCGGGCGGGGTGATCCGTTACGGGGCGGAGGTCACCGCGATCGACCGGCGCCCCTGGGGTGTGGCGGTGCGTACGGCGGACGGTCCGGTGGTGCGGGCCCGGGTGCTGGTCAACTGCGCGGGGCTGCACTGCGACCGGGTGGCGCGGCTCGCGGGCGACGATCCGGGGGTGCGGATCGTTCCCTTCCGTGGGGAGTACTACGAGCTGGCGCGGCCGGAGCTGGTGCGCGGCCTGGTCTATCCGGTACCCGATCCGGCGTTCCCGTTCCTCGGCGTGCATCTGACCCGCGGCCACGACGGCAGTGTCCACGTCGGGCCGAACGCGGTGCCGGCGCTGGCCCGTGAGGGGTACGACTGGCCCGTCGTGCGCCCCCGTGAGCTGGCGGACACCCTGACCTGGCCCGGCACCTGGCAGATCGCGCGCAGACACTGGCGGTACGGGGCGGGCGAAGTGCGCCGTTCGCTGTCGAAGCGCGCGTTCACGACGGCCGTGCAGCGACTGCTGCCCGAGGTCACGGCGGCCGATCTGCGGCCCGCCCCGGCCGGGGTCAGGGCCCAGGCCGTGCTGCGGGACGGCACCCTGGTCGACGACTTCCTGATCCGCGAGGCCCCGCACACCGTTCACGTGCTGAACGCTCCGTCGCCCGCCGCGACGGCCTCCCTGCCCATCGGGCGGGAGGTGGCACGCAGGGCGCTGCTCCGGGCACAGGGGACGGGGTGGAGACCGCCCGCCGTAGAATCGGGGCATTGTGTCTGAGTCCTTGAATCCCTCCGCGAACCACTCGGCGAGTACCTACGCGAGCCCGTCCGCGCATCCTTCCGCCCCGACGCCCGGCGAGGCCGCGGCCGGAGCGAGCAGCGCCTCGGCCGAGCCGGGCACCGCCTCATCGGCCGAGCCCGCCTCCTCCCCCGCGGCGGGGATTCCGGACGATCTGCGCGCCGCCTCCTTCGAGCGGCAGCGCAGGCTGCGCCAGGAACCGCGCTTCCCCGGCGGACCCGCCATCGACCCGGCCGGATCACACCACGAGCGCCGGATCCGCAGCTTCCAGCCGCGCCGCAGCCGCGTCACGCCCGGCCAGGAGGACGCCCTGCTGCGGCTCTGGCCGAAGTGGGGCCTGGACATCGACGGGCAGCGCGTCCTCGATCTGCCCGAGCTGTTCGACGGGCTCCCGGCCGTGCTGGAGATCGGTTTCGGGATGGGTGAGGCCACTGCCCGGATGGCGGCCGACGACCCGGGCACGGGCGTTCTCGCCGTCGACGTGCACACCCCCGGCCAGGGCAATCTGCTCGGGCTCGCGGACCGGAACGGCCTGACCAACATCCGGGTCGCGAACGGTGACGCGATCATCCTGCTGCGCGAGATGCTGAAGCCCGACTCGTTGGACGGGCTGCGCGTGTACTTCCCCGACCCATGGCCCAAGAAGCGCCATCACAAGCGCCGGCTGATCCAGTCGGAGTTCCTCGACCTGGCGGCCCAGCGGCTGAAGACGGGGGCCGTGATCCACTGTGCGACCGACTGGGAGCCGTACGCCGAGCAGATGCTGGAGGTGCTGACCGCGCACCCCCTCTTCGAGAACACCCAGGCGGGCGGCGGCTACGCGCCGCGGCCGGCGTTCCGGCCGCTGACCCGGTTCGAGGGACAGGGTCTCGACAAGGGTCATGTCGTACACGACCTGCTTTTCGCCCGCCGCTGACGTCCACCCCTGACATCCACTGCTGCGTCCACCGATGACCGTCCGCCGATGACGTCCACCGATGACGTCCAGCCCTGACGTCCGCCGATGACGTCCGCCGGTGGCGGCACCGGCCTCCGGGCGGGAGCCGGCCGACGCGGCGCCCCATGGCCAGGTGTCAGTGCTGCTCGTTAGGGTCATCGGGTGGTGTCCGACGGGTCTGTCCAGCAGCGGCAGTCACAGCCGGCCGTCCCCCTGCTTGAGGAGCAGCGGGTCGGCGAGATCCTCGCTGCCGTGCCGGAGCGCAGGCACTGGCGTTACCGGCCTCGCCGCGTCGGCATGGTGTGGCGCAGCAGGACCTTCCGCATCGTGGCCGTGTTCACCGTGCTCACGCTGTGCGGCCTGGCGATCCTGGCCCTGGTCCGTGACCAGACCGGCACGGAGGGGTTTCTCGTCGGTCTGGGCCTCGCCGTGCTGCCCGTCCCGCTCCTGATGGCGGCGTTCCGCTGGCTGGACCGGGTCGAGCCGGCGCCCTGGCGGAATCTGTTGTTCGCCTTCGCCTGGGGCGCGTTCGCGGCCGCCCTGGTCGCGATCCTCGCGAATTCGTTCGCGACGCACTGGATAGCCACGACCACTGCCGACCCGTCGCACGCCGACACCCTCGGCGCCACGGTCATAGCGCCGGTCGTCGAGGAGAGCGCCAAAGCCGCGGCCGTGCTGCTGATCTTCCTGTTCCGAAAGCGGGAGTTCAACGGGATCGTCGACGGCGTCGTCATCGCCGGCTTCACCGCGAGCGGCTTCGCCTTCACCGAGAACATCCTCTACCTGGGCAACGCCTTCGGCGAGGACCAGCAGATCGGTACCTCGGGCGTCGTCTCGGTGACGGCCGCGACGTTCTTCGTTCGGGCGGTGATGTCGCCTTTCGCGCACCCGCTCTTCACGGTACTGAGCGGCATAGGCTTCGGGCTCGCCGCGGCCAGTGCGCGGCGGCGTCGGATCCGCCGCATCGCTCTGCCGCTGCTGGGCCTCGTTCTCGCCATGGGCATGCATGCCTTGTGGAACGGATCGGCGACCGTCGGACCGTACGGCTTCTATGCCGTGTACGGCGTGTTCATGGTCCCGGTCTTCGGCCTGGTGACCTGGCTGGCGATCTGGTCGCGCCAGCGGGAGCTCCGTACGCTCTCCGCCGAGCTGCCCGCCTATGCGGCGGCCGGCTGGCTCACCCCCGCCGAGCCGCTCGCCCTCTCCTCGATGCGGGCCCGAGGCATGGCACGCGACGCGGCACGCCAACGACACTCCCTCGCGGCCCGGGCAAGCTGGGTGAGCCCGTACGGACCCGCATACGAACCCGCATACGCGCCGACACCGCCGACTTCACCGACTTACGGACCAGGACCGGGATACGGACCGGGGCACGGACCAGGACCGGGACCGGGACCGGCGCACCCGCAGGCACACACATCGGCATACGGACCGGGATACGCGCCGGGACACGGGCAGGCATACGGGCAGGGATACGGGACGGGGGCGGGGCATGCTCCGGCTAGCGGACCGTCGGCCCAGGTCAGGGCTCGTGCCAAGGCGCAGGCCAAGGCCCACGGCAAGGCTGCCGCCCGCGCCGTCGCCGAGTACGAGTCGTTCGCGACCTCACTGGCCTCGCTGCGCAAGCAGGCCCGCCGCGGCGCCGCGGGTGCGGACTTCGCCGAACGCGAGCTGGAGCTGCTGCACCATCTCTGGCAGCGCAGGGACGTGGCCGCTCCCGCGCTGACGTACGCGGCGCAGGCGACGGGCCGCCTGCGCCCGCACCGGCCGTCGGCGGGCCCGTACGCGCACCCGTTCCCGCAGCACACGCAGTACGGCGGCCACGGCTACAACCCCTATCTGGCCCCGCACCAGCCACCGCAGCGGAGCCAGTAGGCAAGCCACCCTCAGGACCGATCCGATCGTCCGCCGCACGAGGACGGCGATGGACGGGCCGGCCGCGACCGGGCGATGAACCGTCCCGCTCACGCGAACGCCCCGGCAGCGCCGCGCTGCCGGGGCGTTCGCGAACGGACGACCGCGATCCTGGACGACCGGGCTCTCCCCGTCAGGCGGATGCCTCGGTGAGTTCCGCCAGGTCCTGCTCGGTCAGCCGGAGGTCGGCGACGGCCACCAGCGCGGGCAGCTGTTCGACCGTGCGGGCCGAGGCGATCGGCGCGACGACGGTCGGCCGGGACGCCAGCCACGCCAGCGCGACGGTCGCGATCTCCGCATCGTGCTCCTGGGCGACCTTGTCGAGCGCGGCCAGGACCTTCTGTCCCCGCTCCGACTCCAGGTACTGCCCCGCGTTCTCGGCCCGAGCGCTCTCCACCGAGGCACCCGGACGGTACTTGCCGGTGAGGAACCCGGAGGCCAGGGCGAAGTACGGGACGGCGGCGAGCCCGGCCCGAGCGGCCGTCTCCTGGAGTCCGCCCTCGTACGTGTCGCGGGAGACCAGGTTGTAGTGCGGCTGCAGGGCCACGTAACGGGCGAGCCCCTCGCGCTCCGAGAAGTCCAGGGACGCCTGGAGCCGCTCGGGGCTGATGTTGGAGGCGGCGATTCGGTACCGAGCCGGCGCAGCGACTCCTCCGCCGCGGCCTTGATGTTCGCGGCGGCGAGCCCCGTGTACGAGGGGTGGGCGCCGACCTTCGTCGCGACGACGATCTCGGACCGGTTGGCACGTGCCGCGAGCCACTTCCCGATGACGGTCTCCGACTCGCCGCCCTCATTGCCCGGGATCCAGGCCGAGTAGGAGTCGGCGGTGTCGATGAAGTTGCCGCCCGCCGCGGCGTAGGCGTCCAGCACGGCGAACGACTGCGCCTCGTCGGCCGTCCAGCCGAAGACGTTGCCGCCGAGGGCGAGCGGGAAGACCTGCAGGTCGGAAGGGCCCAGCTTATGAAGAGAAGTCATATGTGGATCAACGAACACCAGCGGTTCCGCTATTCCGGCAGCCCGCCCTTCAGGCAGGCCCGCTGTTCCCAGCGGCCCGCCGACCCGCCCGGCCCGCAGTCCCCACCAGCCCGTGGGCCCACCGATCCGTCCGGCCCGCACTCCCGGCCGGAGCGACCGTGCCGACAGACCGGCAGCCCTGACGTCGGGGGGAGAGCGTCAGGGCTGCCGGGGTTCAGCGGCCGGCGAACCGGCTCGGATCACGCGGGCCGCGAGGCGGCCGGCCGATCAGGGGTTGAGGCCCTTGTCTCGCAGCCAGGTCATCGGGTCGATACCCGTACCGGCCGGGGTGTGGACCTCCAGGTGGAGGTGCGGGCCCGTCACGTTGCCGGTCGCGCCGACCCGGCCGATGGTCTCACCGGTGGTGACCTTCTGGCCGACGGTGACACCGATCGAGGACTGGTGGCAGAACCACAGCTCCGTACCGTCTTCGAGCTCCAGCACCGTGCGGTAGCCGTACGAACCGGACCAGCCGGCCGACTTGATGGTGCCGCCGTGTATGGCCTTGATCGGGGTACCCGTCGGCGCCGCGAAGTCGAGGCCCGTGTGGTAGCCGGAGGACCACATCGAGCCGGCCTCGCCGAAGGTCGAGGTGATCGTGTACGAGGTGGTCGGGATGGCGTAGCTGGCGGCGAGCTTGGCGAGCCGCAGGGCCTCCGCCTTCTTCTTGGCCTCTTCCTCCGCCTTCTTCTTCTCGGCGGCGACCTTGGCCTCGGCCGCGTCCTGCTGCTTCTTGGCCTCGGCGGCGGCCTTCTCCGCGGCCGCCTTCTCCTGGGCGGCCCTGGCCTCGGCGTCGGCGGCATCCTGCTGCTGCTCGGCCTGCTGGAGGATACGGGCGCGGAGCGCCTCGCCCGCGTCCGTCGTGCCCTGCTGGGCCTCGGTGGTGGTGATGCCGGCGGTGGTGAGCGGCGCCGACGCGGCGACGGCCTCTGCCTTGTCGGCTTCGGACTCGCCGGAGAACAGGGAACCCACGCCGGGAAGGGACTTGGCGTCGGGCAGGTTGTCCGCGATGGAATCGGGAAGGGAGATGGAGACCGCAGGCTTGCTCTGCGCGGTGGCCATGCCGCCCGCACCGACTGCCGCGATGACGCCGACCCCGAGCACGGTGGAGCTACGGGCAAGTCCGTTGCGCTGCTTGGCGACGCGGTGCTTGCCGCGCACGGGGCGGACGGACTCCTCGGTGGGGTTCCACTCGTCCCGGCTTCGTTCGGGCTCACCGTCGCCGTCGGCGCGGAATTCCCCGCGGAGCTCCGCCGAGTCGCCGGAGCCACCGGCCTCACCGGATCCGAACTCACCGGACCCACCGGCGAAGTCGCCGCCCGGCTCGGTGCCGTAGCCGGTGCCGAACGCCGTTCCCGTCCCGGCGGTTCCGTAACCGGCGTCGGAGACGAAACCGGCGTTGGACGCGAAACCGGGGCCGTAGCCGGTGTCGGGGCCCAGTCCGGTGTGGGAGGCGAAACCCGGGCCGTGACCGGAGCCGTAGCCGTGGTCAGAACCGGAACCGGAGCCGAAGTCGACACCCGGGCCGAAGTCTGAGGTGAACCGCGCGGGGGCCTCGGGGGCAGGCTTGTTGGACGCCACGGGGGCGCACTCCTTTCCTTCCTTCTCGCCTACCGGGTTAGCTGACGGGTTCGGAGCAGGAAGGTCTCCTACGGGCGCCTCTGCCTCTCACGAGACACAGGTGTCCGATTCACCCCATGTAGGTGGTTCCCCGGTTCCCTTGCGGAATTCGGCGCTCGCGCACGGTGCCGCCACTGACGACGGCTGGGACGACCGCGCTGCGTTATCGAACGTTAATAGACACCCGGGCCCGATTCCAAGCTGTTCCCACTGATCGTTCACGGCTTTGGCCTGGACTTTACGGGACATACCCGGGTGGAATCGGATGAGTTGATCGACCCTCAGTCATTACCCGGATTCTGACGTTGCGTCAAATGTTATGCGGAGCGACGCGCTTCGGTTACGGACGGTGGCACGCCGTACCCGAGGCTCCGCCGGGTCCGCACCACGCACCCGCCCCATCCGTCACATCGTGTCCAGACCCACGATCTTCACGGTCCTGCGCCGGTGCGGCTGCCCCTCCGCGGGACGTACGACCGCGAGCAGTGCCATGTCGTCGGTCGTCTCGCCGCCCGTGTGCCGCCGTACGTCGTCGGTCAGGGCGGACAGCAGTTCCTCGGGCCCCGGAAAGATCCGCCCGCGCAGCCGCGCAGCCGGATCGTAGAAGACCCCGTCGGCGTTCCGCGCTTCGGAGAGACCATCGGTGTAGAGGAGCAGGGTCGTCCCCGCCGGCAGATCCCATTCGTCCGCCCGGTCGGGCCACACCCCCAGATCCATCCCGAGCGGCAGCGCGGGCACCGACGGTCCCAGCACATCCAGCGCCCCGTCCGGATGCAGCAGGATCGGCTCGGGGTGGCCGCGGTTGACGATCCGTACCCGCGACAGCCCGGACGGGATCTCGGCCAGTACGGCGGTGATGAAGCCCTCGACCGCGTCCAGCCCGCCCCGCCCCGTTCCCTCTCGCGCCAGCGCCCGCTCCAGCCGCTGTGCCACGCCCTCCAGCGAACGCTCCTGCTCGGCCGCCTCCCGGAACGCGCCGATGATCACCGCCACCGACTCCACGGCGTCGAGCCCCTTCCCCCGTACGTCCCCGACCACCAGCCGCACCCCGTGCGGGGTGTCCGCCACGGCGAACAGGTCGCCGCCGACGAACTCGTCCGCCTGCGCCGCCTCGTACCGCGCCGCCACATGCAGCCCGCCGATCCGGTCGGACGGTTTGGGCAGCACCGCCCGCATGGCGGTCTCCGCGATGACCCGCGCGGAGGCCAGCTGCTCGTTGCCGCGCCGCACGACCCCGTTGATGACGACCGCGAGGACCGACACGGTGGCCAGGGTGAGCAGCTCGATCAACGGCACGACCTGCGGCAGCGTGTTGCTGTACAGCCGCAGCGCGACGATGGCCAGGATCGAGGCGACGGCGGTGAGGATGGTGCTGGGCAGCGAGAAGAACGGCGCGGCGATCAGCGGCGCGGCCACGAACAGCGGAATGGCGGTGAAGGTCGGCGGGGTGAGGGCGTCGAACGCCAGCCCGCCGAGGATCATCAGGGCGGGCAGCGCGCGGACGAACCGCCGGGTACGGACACCGCCCCTGGTATGTCTGCCGCGCCGCTTCAGCCGCTTCCACACCTGTGGTCTCCTGCCCGGTACGCGCACGGCTGCGGACGGTACCGCGCCCCACCCCAGGCTCACCTGAGCGAAGTCGCGCGGCGACTCCTCATCGACCAATGGGGGTAAGCGCGTGGTCCAGCTCACACGCACCCGGCCCGGAGACCGCTGACCGGGAACCGGCGGCGCCCCGGACGGTGACGTGGACGGCGCCCCGGACAACCACGTGGGGAAATGATTCAGGCCCGGCACGCTGCATGCGTGCCGGGCCTGAATCTTCAGTAGCGGGGACAGGATTTGAACCTGCGACCTCTGGGTTATGAGCCCAGCGAGCTACCGAGCTGCTCCACCCCGCGTCGATGAACACAACTCTACTGCATGTCCGGCGCGCTCATGACCACATGGGGAATCTCCCGCGTCCCGCCCCTCCGATCCGACCCCAAAGATCAGTTCGTCCCGGTGATACGGAGATCAGTTCGTCTCGGCGATACGGGGAGCGGCCTTCCCCTCGACCGCCGGTGACTTCATCGGGCTCGCGCCGCGCTGCAGCGAATGGAGGATCGCCAGCCCCTGGCCGACCACGCCCGCAGCCATCTCGTTGACACCGTTGGTGCCGTTGAGAACGGTGAGGTCGGCCCCCGACATGCCACGCGCCGCCGCGTCGGCCAGCGCCGGCAGGTTCTCCACGACGCGGTTGGCCGCGATGAGTTCCTGGTTGCCGTCGCGCAGCGAGGTGGCGCGCACGGTGTTGGCGTCGGCCTGGGCCTGGGCGATGGTCCGTTCGGTGTACGCGTTGCCGTCGGCCTCGAACTTCGCCCGGTCACGGGCCGCTTCCGCGAGGGTGCGCTGACGGTACGCCTCGGCATCCGCCGGACGTCGGACCTCCGCTTCGAGCCGTTGCGCGGCGAGCGCGGCCTGCCGTTCGGCCAGCGCGGTCTGCTCCTCGATGACCTCGTGCGAGGCCTGGGCCTGCGCGAGCGGCCCGGCCTGCGCGGCGCGGGCGTTGTACTGCTCGGTCTCGGCGAGGAAGCCCGCCCGCTTGATCGCGGTGTCGCGTTCGTACTCCGCCTTGAGCGCGGCGGCCTGCTGCTCGCGCTGACTGGCTTCCTGGTCGGCCTTGGCCTCGGCGATCCGGGCCTGGCTGGCGACCGCGGCGGCGTGCGGGGCGGCGAGGTTCTTGATGTAGCCGGTGGCGTCGTCGATCTCCTGGATCTGGAGGGCGTCCACCACGATGCCGAGCTTCTCCATCTCGCCGTGGCTGCCCGCGATGACCTCCTGCGAGACGCGGTTGCGCTCGCGGATGATCTGCTCCACGGTCAGTCCGCCGACGATGGAGCGCAGGTGTCCGGCGAAGATCCGGCCGACGAGCTCCTCCATCTGCTCCTGCTCCGTCAGGAATCGGCGTGCCGCGTTGGCGATGGACACGGCGTCGTCGCCGACCTTGAAGACCGCGACGGCCCGGACGTTGAGGCGGATGCCCTGCTGGGTCACACAGTCCTCGGTGATCTCCGCCTCGCGCAGCGCCAGGGAGAGCATGCGCGCCTTCTGTTTGACCGGGAGCACGAAACTGCCGTGGCCGGTGACGATCCGGAACTGGGTGTCCAGGGTCTGCCCCTTGGAACCGGATATGAGCATCGCCTCGTTGGGGGCGGGAACATGCCAGAAGAACATCGGAAGACTCCTGCCGTATCTCACTGCTCGACGTGGGTACTCCCCTGCTCCGGCTCAGGGCGGCAGGCGCTCCACGATCACGCCCCGCGCCGAGACCGAGTCGACGACAATGACGCGCACGTCCCTGTCGATCGACGTCGTCGACCATGCGGTGTAGGCCTCCGACCCGCCCCGTACGGCCACCAGCACTTCGCCCGGACCGCCGGGCGGGATCGGCACGGTGACACGGCCGATCGCCCCGACCGGGCTCCGGGCGGACTCATCCGCCCTGTTCATGCGCCCTCGCGAGCGTCCCTGCGTGCGCCTGCTCACACCGCCGCTCGCGCCGCTCTCCGCGTCGCTGCTCACGCCGTTCACGCCGCTTCTCAAGCCGCTTCATGACCACGAGGCGACCCCGCCTCCTGGAGGCCGGAGCCTCCCTCGACGCTTCCACGGTACTCCGCACCCGGCCCCCGAGCAGGGTCTCGAACGACAACGAGCGAGGGTGAATATGGGGTGATATGACTGATTTACCATTCAGTCAGTCGAGCGCGATGACTCGCGGTGATAGGGGAGCCGGCCGTGGACAACTACCCCCTGCTCAATCTCTTCTGGACCATGCTCTGGTTCTTCCTCTGGATCATGTGGCTGTTCCTGCTCTTCAAGGTCATCGCCGACATCTTCCGCAGCGACGACCTCGGCGGCTGGGGCAAGGCGGGCTGGCTGATCGTGGCCCTGCTGCTGCCGTACCTGGGCGTCCTTGTGTACGTGATCGTGCGCGGCAAATCCATGGGGAAGCGGGACATCAAGGAGGCGCAGGAGCGGGAGGCGTCCTTCAAGGCGTACGTACGGGAGGCCGCCGCCGGCACCTCCGAGGCGCACGCCCCCAAGGAGGGCAAGCACGTCGACGACCTGGCGAAGCTCGCCGAGCTCAAGGACCGGGGCGCCATCACGGACGAGGAGTACCAGCGGGCCAAGACGAAGCTCCTCGTCTGAGCGCGGCCGCCCCGTCCGTGACGCGCATGTCTCGCTCCCCCCGGTCCGGCGGACTGGCACGGCCCCCGGACCGCGGGGAGGCTTGAGACATCAGCCCACGGCGGCCGCTCCCGCCCCCGGCGCCCGGGGGTCCCGCGGCGCCGGAGCACCCGGTGCACGCCCCCACGCACTCCGACGGCCCGACGGGGGCTCGGACGGGGTATGGGGCGGGGCAGCGGTCCGCATCCAGGTGAGCAGGGAGATGGCCGGACCATGAACGGCACCGCGCTCGACACCCTGGACGCGATGCGGGCCGCGCTACGCGGACCCGTCATCGCTCCGCGGGACCCGGAGTACCGGACGGCCCGCACGATCTACAACGCCATGATCGACAGACGTCCGGCGGCCGTGGTGCGATGCGGCGACGCGGCGGACGTCATGGCCGCGGTCGATTTCGTCCGGGACGAGGGTCTCGTGGTCGCGGTCCGCGGCGGCGGACACAGCGGCGCCGGCCTGTGCCTGGTGGACGACGGAGTCACCATCGACCTGTCGCCCATGCGCTGGGCGCACATCGACCCCGGCGGGCGAAGGGCCACGGTCGGCGGCGGCGCCACGCTCGGCGACCTCGACCACGCCGCCCACGCCTTCGGTCTGGCCACCCCCACCGGAATCCTGTCGAACACCGGCGTCGGCGGCCTCACGCTGGGCGGCGGCCACGGCCACCTCACCCGCAGATACGGGCTGACGGTCGACAACCTGCTGACCGCGGACGTGGTCCTGGCCGACGGCACCGCGGTGACGACGAGCCCCACCGCCCACCCCGACCTGTTCTGGGCGCTGCGCGGCGGGGGCGGGAACTTCGGCATCGTCACCTCCTTCACATTCCGGATGCACCCGGTGGACACCGTGGGCGTCGCCATCACCGTCTGGCCGGTCGACCGGACCCCCGACGTACTGCGCTGGTACCGCGACTTCCTGCCGGCGGCCACCGAGAACCTGAACGGCTTCTTCGCCGCGCTCACCGTGCCGCCCGCTCCGCCCTTCCCCGAGGAGATCCACGGCCAGAAGGTGTGCGGTGTCGTGTGGTGCTGGACGGGCGCCCCCGACCTCCTCGAAGCGACCCTGAGGCCCGTGGCTGACCCCGGCCCGCCCGCATTCCATTTCATGGCGCCGATGCCTTACCCCGCCCTGCAGTCCCTGTTCGACGAGCTGCTTCCGTCCGGCCTGCAGTGGTACTGGCGCGGCAACTTCTTCGACCGGATCACCGACGACGCCATCGCCGTCCACGCCAAGTACGCCGAGAACCTCCCCACCGGCCTGTCGACCACGCACCTCTACCCGGTGGACGGCGCCGCGCACCGGCCGGGCCCCGACGACACGGCCTGGGCCTACCGGGACGCGGTCTGGTCCGGCGTCATCGCGGGCATCGACCCGGACCCGGACAACGCCGAGACACTCAGGCAGTGGTGCGTCGACTACTGGGAGGAGCTCCACCCGCACTCGATGGGCGGTACGTACGTGAACTTCATCGGCGCGGGCGAGACCCAGGACCGGGTGCGCGCCACCTACCGCGACCACTACGACCGCCTGGCGGCCGTCAAGCGCGCCTACGACCCGCACAACTTCTTCCACGCCAACCAGAACATCGAGCCGGCGGCCTGACGCGTCCGCCTTCCCTCGCCCTGCGTACCGGGTACCGGGGGCCGCCCGTCGGGAACAGCCGTCAGCCTCTCGTGGCCGCCGCAGCCCCGCTCATCCTCTCCGCGACACGGACAGCCGGTCGCGCACCATCGGCCTCGTCGACCCGGTCGGCGGAATCTCCGACATGAACAGCGAACGCGACCAGCCTTCCCTGCCCCGAGCGGGCGTACGAAATGAACCAGGCGCTCGATTCGTCCCCGTACGAACGCGCGGGCGGAACCCATCCGGTCCTGCCGCCGATCATCGCGCCCGGCGCACCACCACGCTCGTCCACCGCACCGGATGCCGACGTCTTCAGGGCCGACTGCAACTGCTC
The DNA here is from genome assembly GCF_055584025.1 of Streptomyces sp. NPDC104309. Lineage (NCBI taxonomy): Bacteria > Bacillati > Actinomycetota > Actinomycetes > Kitasatosporales > Streptomycetaceae > Streptomyces > Streptomyces sp. NPDC104309. The sequence continues at coordinate 29,370 of NZ_JBVJMV010000059.1, forward strand.
GGCCGTCCTCCGCCCGATGACCCGGCCGGCATGTGCGCCGGCGGCACGCCGCGGCTTCTCCACACGCCCGTCGGCACGGACCACCTTCGAGACCAGTTGGGGATCGACGCGCTTCCCGCCATTGGCGATCACGGCCATGACCCTGGCCATCTGGACCGGCGTGGCGGTGACACCACCTCGTCCGGTGCCGATGAGCGCCGCGTCCCTCTCGCTCACGTCCCCCTCGGGGCAGTCGCTCCTCCCCACCCGTACGGGGACGAGCAGCGCGTCGTCGTTGAAGCCGAAGGCCTTCGCCGTCGACACGAGACGGGGCTGCCCCACCTCGACGGCCATGGCCATGAAGACATTGCGGCACGAGTACCGCAGAGCGGTCCGGATGGAGGCATTCCGGCAACGGGCGGGGTCGCTCGGCAACTCCGTGCCGCTCCCGGGCAGGGCGTACGGGAGCGGGCTGCGGGTGCTCTCGTCCACCGACGCGTACACGCCCCGCTCAAGGGCGGCGGCAGCCACGACGACCTCGAACGTCTCGTCCGGTGCCACGGCCTCGCGAAGTGCCCGGTTGAGCAACGGCTTGTCCTGATCACCCGTCAGCCGCTGCCATGCCTCGGCGTCCGCCGTGGTGTTGCCTGCGAACGACGACGGATCGTACGAGGGCGCACTCACCAGAGCCAGAAGGTGCCCGTTCTCGGCGTCCATGGCGACAGCGGCGCCCTTGTGGCCGCGCAGCCCGTCACCGGCCGCCCTCTGCACATCCGGATCGATCGTGGTCATCACATCGCCGGCGCCTGACTCGCCGTCACCCGGGCGACCCGTCAGCACACCGTCGTACACCCCCTCCAGGCCCATGTACGAGAAGGCCATGGACCGGTACCCCGTGACGGCCGAGTACAGCTCACCGTGCACGTATGTGCGCCGATACGGAACCTTCGCGTTCCCGGACGGCTTCGACCCGGTGACGGCCCGTCCGCCGACGAAGATGTCGCCCAGCCCTTCGCGCCCCACACCCGTCGTCAAGGACGGCGAGGGCTTCCCTCCACCGGATCCCCCCGGCGGACCGGGTTCCGTCCCGGCCGAGCAGCCCCAGACAGGAACCACGAGCAGGGCGAGAAGGGCGGCGCGGGCGACAAGGCGGCTGCTTGGCGAGGACATGATGATCACTCCCTCAGCCTAGAGAGAGCACCGGTCGACCGGGCCAGAACGCCCGCTCCCCGTGAGCGGCGTGGCACCCACAGGGGGTGTCGTTCCGTCTACGCCGCTGTAGACGGTCTACGTTGCGTGAACGCGTGGACGGCGGAGGCTCGGCAAGAGGCCGGCGCACAGGGGCGGCCGGAGTGCGAGCAATATGCCCGACTCCGTTCGCCGCCGCCATACAACAACCGGTCGCCCACCGCCCGAGCGGTGCAGTGCCGGACGGTCGACCAGGAGTGCGCTTTGGGACAGCCGGAATTCCTCACCGCGGTGGATGCCACCCGTGAGCGCCCGTATGTGATGAAGAAACTCCCCGAGGTCACCCTGGCCTTCTGGATCATGAAGATCGCCGCCACCACCCTCGGAGAGACGGCCGGCGATCTCTTCTCCCAGACGCTGCGACTGGGCTACTTCCTCACCACCATCGCGTTGTTCCTGGTCTTCGTGGTGACGCTGGTGGTGCAACTGCGGTCCAAGCGCTACAACCCGTTCTTCTACTGGACCGTCATCCTGTCCACGAGCATGGCCGGCACCACCATGTCGGACTTCATGAACCGCGACGCGGGCGCCGAATACCTCGCAGCGGGCACGACCTCGCTGGGATGGGGCCCCCAGGGCCTGGGCCTGGGATACCCCGCGGGCGCCGCGATTCTCGTCTCCCTGCTGATCGCCGTCTTCATCGCCTGGAAACTCACCGGGCAGACCTTCGCCATCCGCGACATCGTCACCTTCCGTGGCGAAGCCCTCTTCTGGTCCGCGATCCTGGTGTCGAACACCCTCGGCACCTCCATGGGCGACTTCCTCTCCGACAGCTCCGGCCTCGGCTACGCCGGCGGCGCCCTGCTCGTCACAGCGCTCCTGGCCGCACTCGCCGCCCTGATGCGGGTACCGGCCGTCCCCAACGTCGCGCTGTTCTGGATCGCCTTCGTCCTCACCCGCCCCCTGGGGGCCACCGCCGGCGACTTCCTCACCAAGCCGACCGCCAAGGGCGGTCTGGACCTCGGCACTCCGGGCTCCTCGGCGGTACTCCTGATCGCCCTCCTCGGCCTCATGGCCCACGCCCATCTGCGGGAGCGCAGGAAGGCCACCTCACCCGGCGAGCGCCACGCCCAACTGTCGTAAGGACACCACGCTCACCGACTGCCCGGTCATGCCCTGCCACCGTGTGAGGGCCGCTCCCGGGGAGGTGGGCATCGCGCTGCGTGACTGCCCTCCCCGTGTCCGGCACCACCGGTGGCGACAGCCTTCCTGCCGGGTTGCCGCACTGGGTAGCCTTCACACGGGGGTGCAGTGAGCGACCGCGAAGGCTGGTACGACGACAGCCAGTACGAGGCATTGGCCGCAGATGGCGAGCGTCGTGCGGCTACTGCCCTGCGAGGCATGTTCGCCGCGGTGGTGCTGGGTGCTGCGGCTTTGACCGCGGCGGTGGTCGTTCTGATGGCCTGGATATTTCTGGCTCTGCTCAAGAGGGGCTGAGCCCGTCTCCGCCCACCGTCTCCGTGACGTCCTGAGCCGTGGCGCGGTCGTTCGCACTGGGCCGAGCACCGGCCGGCCAACGATCCCCGAACCGTCAGGTACGCGAACAGCCCCAGATCAAACGCACTCTGACCTGGGGCTGAGACGTAGGCCGTGTGGGACTCGAACCCACAACCAACGGATTAAAAGTCCCGGCTGGGTCCTGCCGGCACTTCCGCCGTATACCCCTCTCGTTCAGAACGGCCTGTTCAGAGAGATGTTGCTTGACGTCCAGTCCAGATCTGATTGCGTCATCCCAGCACGTCCGCTCACGCATCGCTCACGCACACAGCTTCCAGTTGTCCACGGTGAAGCGGTAGGTGACCGGCACTGAGATGCCTGCGAAACGCCGACGCACGAGACTAGGTGGTGACGTGCGCGGATGGCGTCAGCCGTGGCGGGATCCTCTGCTCCGAAGACGGCCCGTAACCGCCCAGCCGTCTGGCTCTTTGCCCTGGACGATGACACGGCCACTGCGCTGACAAGTCTGGTCAGTGTTCGACTTGGCGAGTACAGCAAGCAATCTCATCGCTACAGTCTTCGCAAGCGTGTGAATTTCGTGGTGGGGGGTGGCGTGGGTAGGCGATTCTTCATAGCGCTGGGGAGCGGACGGTACCGCCACCTACCCGAGGACGAGCAGTTACGCTCCGTACCTACCGACGTTCGCGCAACGAGACAGCTTTTCACCGGGTTTGGGTATGAACCCGTGCTGCCTGGGCTCGGCGACTACGACGGGGCGGAGCAAGTCCGGCAAAAGTTGTCGCACTGGTCGGAGGACACTGCCCTCACCAGCGATGATGTGGTGGTCTTGTACTTCGCCGGCCACGGCTCAGTAGAAGAGCGCGACCGGCATTATCTACTCTGCTGGGACTCACGTGATGGAGACCTCGCGACCACAGCATTGGCCACCGAGGATCTAGTCCGCATCTTATGCAGGGGCAACCTCCGCCACCTCCTGCTGATTCTCGACACTTGCGCCGGTAGCGCCGGGGGGGCTGAAGCCTCGGCAATCGCGCTGCGGACCATCGCCTATCGGAACACGGACGCTGACTCGACGGGCTTGTGGTTTCTTGCGTCCGCCCGCAGGAAGGACGTTGCCGAGGACGGAGCGTTCGTAGCCGCCTTGACCGAAGCCGTGGAGACGACGACAGGACGCACTGGCCAGCGGCAGCAGTATCTCGACCTCACGGAACTAGTCAAGGCGGTCAACGAGCGCTTCGACGCGGATAGGTTGGGCCAGCGAGCCGAATTGGCCTGTGGACTCGTGACCGGGCTGGCGCCGTTCCTGCCGAATAGCGGGTACACGGATGAACTGCCGCCGATCGGTACCGACCTGGAGGTACAGCGTCGGGTCGCCGCAAGAGACCTGACGGAGCACTTTGGTCCGCGCTCGCGCGGTGTGGAGTTCGAGTCGGAGCAGGGCCTGTACTTCAGTGGTCGAGGCCGAGTGCTGTCCGAGCTGGTGGCTTGGCTGACCGCTGACGACGGAGATGGCAGAGGCAGAGTCGTAACGGGTAGTCCTGGCTGCGGCAAGTCCGCCGTCCTGGGCAGGGTTGTTGCATTGTCGGACAGTCGCTACCGAGACCGCCTCGACGTTGCTGACGTCGACCCCGTGGCCGTGGTGCCTGCTGGGTGCGTCACGGCTGCCGTGCATGCCCGCCACAAACGGCTCGAAGAGGTGGTGGAAAGGCTCGCCACCGCCCTCGATGTCGAAGCAGACGGTGCCGCCGCACTGCTGCAGGAACTCACCAGGAAAGGGCGCCAGGGACCGCCTCTGGTCATTGTTGTCGATGCGGTGGACGAAGCCGGCTCGGACACCGCAGCAGATGCCGGCGGTCACGGCGAGCCCCGCCGAATCACCCGGGAACTTCTCCGGCCCATGTCGGAGATTCAGGGCGTGCGACTCCTAGTCGGAACGCGCCACGAGTTGGTCGGACCCCTGGGTCCCACATTTGTCTGCATGGACCTGGATCAGCCCCAATACCGCGCGAGCGTCGACGATGTCACTGGCTACGTCACTCGCGTCCTCCTGGCGAGCGAGGAGGCCGAAGTGCGTACTCCATACCGCGGTCTACGCGAGCTCGCTCGGGCTGTCGCCCGGGGCGTCGCCGAGAAGGCTGCTGGCGTATATCTCTACGCTAGGACGACGGCGCGCACCCTGCGGTCGGACGAGACACCGGTGGACATCAGCCGATCTGGCTGGGCTGAACAACTCCCGAGCGAGGTCGGCGAAGCCTTCGACGACTACCTTGCCCGTTTCGGGCCCGATGAGCCACGGGTTCGCCGAATGCTGATTGCCCTCGCGTTTTCGGAGGGTAAGGGGTTACCTCGGGGCCGGACCTGGACGGCGATGAGTACGGTGATCGCTGGCGTGCACTGCTCGGAGGAAGACGTCTCTTGGGTCTTGGACGTCGCCGAGGCGTATATCGCAGAAGTCATCGACGATGACCGACGTTCGGTCTACCGGCTCTATCACAAGGCACTGGCCGAGCACTTGCGCGCGACGGCCGACCGGTCCCCCGAGGAGATCCAACGGTCTGTCGTCGAAGCGCTCCGCTCCCTCGTCCCCGTCGCCGCCGGAGGCAATCCAGATTGGTTCGGCGCTGTCCCATATGTCCGGCAGCACCTATCTACGCATGCAGCTGCGGCAGGGCGCCTCGCCCCGCTCATCGAGGACCCGGGATTCCTGCTCGCCAGCGAACCGCTCGCACTCTTAAGGGCGTTCGTCTCCATCGAGGGCGATAGCGCCAGACGGGTCCGCAGCTCCTACGAGCAAGTCGCGCACCGTCTGACGAGCGATCACGCTGCGGGTGAACGGGCCGCTGATCTGCAACTGTCAGCTCGCCGCTGTGAGGCCAACGAGCTCGCCGACCGCATCGACGAACTCGGGGTCGCCCTCCCATGGTCTGCCCGTTGGGCTTGGTGGTCGACCAGTGGAGTGCACCGGCTACTTCACGGCCATACCAAGACTGCCGAATGCGTCGCGGTTGGGGCACTCGACGGCCGTCCCATCGCCGTGACTGGCAGCGCTGACGAGACTGTCCTTGTATGGGACCTCGGCTCACAACGGCAGATCGGTGATCCGTTGCGTGTCGGCATATCAGTGAGCGCGGTTGCGATTGGAGAGTTGGGCGACTACACGGTAGCCCTCACCGGAGCAGTCGACGGGACTGTAAGGATTTGGGACCTCTCGGCCGGCCAGGAGTACGGGCGCGCTCTCACCGGACACACCAACCGGGTTGAGAGCATCACGGTGGGCGCCATTCACGGGCAGCCCGTGGTCTTGACAGCCAGCGCGGACGGCACAGCACGCATCTGGGATCTGATCGAAAGACGGCAACTCGGTACAGAGCTCGCTGCTCACAAACGTACCGTCCGAGACGCCGATCTAGGTCAACTGGATGGGCGGCCGGTGGCCATTACAGGGGGCGAGGACAAGGCCGTCTATATCTGGGACTTGCGTGATGTGTTCGACGGTGGAGACGCGCGCCTCGATGGGAGTCCACTCATTGGCCCTGCTGACTCGGTGACCGCAGTCTCTGTGGCACAGCTCGACGGCCGCGCTGTAGCACTGGTCGGGGACGCGGCAGGAATGCTCAGTCGATGGGACCTAGCCGACCGTAGGCAGATCGGTGAACCTGTCGTGGCGCACGTCTACTGGAATATGAGCGGGGTCGCCTCCGCCGTAACGGGCGAGTTCGAGGGGCGCCCAGTCGCGTTGACCAGCGGAGTGCACGAAGCACGGTTATGGGATCTACGGACCCTTAAGCAACTGGCTCATCCGTTGCGCGGCCATGTCGAATACATAAGGGCAGCCGCTCTCTCCGCTCGTGGAGGCGCCTTCCTCGCTGTCACAGTCAGCCAGGACCGTACGGCACGCATTTGGGACCTCACTGCGGATCAACCCGACGAAGGCCACACCCGCGCTATCGGCTGCATGGCCTCACGCGAGGTCCAGGGCCGACCCCTGGTCGTCACGGGGGGGCAAGACGCGACTGCGAGGCTCTGGGATCTGCGTACGCGCACACAAGTCGGCATCCCCATGGAAGGTCATTTCGGTGAAGTCTCGGCAGTCGCTCTAGGTGTTCTCGGCGGCCGCGCCATCGTCGCGACTGGCGGGTCCGACACGTCTGTACGGCTATGGGATCCATTCGGGGGGACATCATTGGCGTCCCCCCTCCTTGGGCATACCAACGCAGTCCGGTGTGTCGCCTTCGGAGAACTAGATGGCGCACCCGTCCTAGTCACTGGCAGTGAGGACGGCACGGTACGAATATGGGATGTCACATCTGGATCTCCGGTTGGGCATCCCCTAGGGGGGCATATCGGTGGCATCTCTCACCTGACCGTACGTTCTGGCGCGCACGGGTTCGAGGTTTTGCTGGCAACATCCTTGGGTCACGCATACCTCTGGGAGGTAGCAGGATGCGGTGCTGTATGGCCCGCCGGACCGCGTACACATTTCAACGTGGAAGACCTCAGCCCTTCGGCACGGGTCATTGGCGTCGAATTTCGCGGCTTGCGGCCCGTGATCCTTTCGAGCCAAGCAGGAAATACGGTCTACGTTCACGACATAATGAACCGCGATTTGGTAGGGGGGCCATTTCTCGGGCACACATCCATGGTATTAACTGGCACACTTGACCGAATTGCAGGAAACTCAGTATTGGTGACGATTTCACGCGACGAGACCACTCGCGTATGGGACCTAAAAACGGCCCAACCAATGGGGGCTCCGATGGAGGGGCACACGCGGGTTGCGTATTCGTCCCAGAGCCTCTACGTTCCAGCACCTCTACTCGCACAGGTCGACGGAACCCAATTGGCAGTCATTGGGACATTTCGCGACGTGAGGGTCTGGGACGTTACTGCTATGCGTCCGATCGGGGAGCCATTGTGCGCCGCAGAACGGGCCCACGAATTGGTGTCCGTCGACATCCTGGATACCGATGACGGCAGGGCTAATGTAATCACAACCGCTGTCGATGGCGTGGTGCGCACCCATGATTTGAATAGGGGCCACCAAGTGGCAGCCCACCTTACATCCTCAATTCCCACAACATATGACGCGATGGCCATTCATTTGAATGGCGAAAACATGCTTGCGCGCAGCGGTTGGATGGAATCAGAAGTGTGGAGCCTGTCGTCCCGCCGGCGTCTCGGGAAGCGTGCAGGGGTCGCCTTGCGTGCATGCCTGCTACCAATGGAGGACGGCGAGGTTGCCATCGTTTCTGTTACAACAGAGTTCAAGCTCGAAGTCTGGAATCCACGCAACCAGGCTCCCCTATGCTCTCCGATGTCAGGTCACACCGACAACGTGAATACATTGCGGTCGGGAATTATAGGAGGTGCCCCGGTTGTGGCCAGCGCATCCAGTGACGGCACCGTGAGATTGTGGGATCCGAGCGCCGGCATTCCACTCGGCGATCCTCTCAGCGGCCACAAGATGGGTGCCTATGGCCTGGAAATTACCCACTGGGATAAGCGCGATGTCGTCATCTCCGGAGCAGGCGACGGGCGTATACGGTGCTGGGATGCCTCAAGCGCAGAGGACATGGGCGTCGATCTTGCGCCGTTCCCCTCCACGGTTCGAGCGATCCGCGCCATAGCCGTCAATGGTTCGCCCACCCTGGTCGCGGCAGACCGTCACGGACTCATTCGAGTCTGGGATATGACTACCTCGTCCTGGATCTCTGAACTCGACATCGGCAGCGGCATCAGCGGTATCGCGATAAATAGCGACGGACGGATTTGCGTTGCAACCGACATGGGAGTAATCGCACTGCAACTCAACCTCATCCCCGAGCGGGGTATCTCGTGACCCGCGTCGTTCTCGTCCACGGCATCGCCCAGCAGGTCAAAGGCCCGGAGACACTCCTCGCCGACTGGTACCCGGCGCTGAGCGACGGTGTCGCCTTGGCGGGTGGGGCGGGGCTGGCTCGCAACGAAGTCTCGATGGCCTTTTATGGAGACTTGTTCCGCCTCGCCGGACACCGTGGGCTTGGTCAGCCTGAGCTCGATGCCTTTGACGTGCAGGAGGGCCTTGAGTGCAGTCTGCTTCTCCAGTGGTGGACGTCAGCGGCCGAGCAGGAAGCGCGGGTTGCTGGCCCCAGTGCCGCAACCCGATTGCGTACCCCCCTCCTGGCGCAGCGGGCCCTGGACGCTCTCAGCCACTCCTCGTTCTTCTCTGGCCTCAGTGAACGCGCCATGATTGGCAGCGCTCGCCAAGTGCGGCGCTACTTCACTGAGCCACAAGTGCGCACTGCGATACAGGAACGGCTAGCCCGTCTCGTCACCAGGGACACAGAGGTAATCGTCGCCCACTCCCTCGGCACGGTGGTCGCATACGAGGCCCTTTGCGCCCACTCGGACTGGCCGGACCTAACCCTGATCACTCTCGGGTCCCCGTTGGCCGTCCGTAACCTCGTCTTCGAGCGGCTTACGCCTTTGCCTGCCGGTGATTGCGCGAGATGGCCTGCACCGGTGAAGCGCTGGACCAACATCGCCGACGCAGGAGACGTTGTAGCCCTGACCAAGAAACTGGCGCCATCCTTCGGAGGCCGCATCCGTGATCTTCTAGTCCACAACGGCGCCAAAGCGCACGATGTAAGCCCATATCTCACCGCCCGAGAGACCGGCATGGCCATAGGCGACGCTCTGCGTGACGGCGGTTAGGTCCCCCCTCTCTGTCAGCCTTGGGTGAGACATCCCGTTCTGCGGGGTTAGCCTGAGAGGGCACGACAGGAGAACCGTCCCTTATGCCCAGCACAGAG
>NZ_JBVJMV010000060.1:0-38356 GCF_055584025.1 Streptomyces sp. NPDC104309
TCGCGGACGGCAGCGGCTATGCCCTGGCCTGACCAGGCATCGCTCTCATCCCATTTGCTCCGCTGATCGGACAGGTATTGCACGACCTGGCTGCGATTGCGCCACCACTCCCGGACCGATTCCGGTGTCCATCGCGAGTCGCCATCACAGCCGTACCCGAGGAACGGGTCGTTGTCCGCCGCCTCGACCAGCAGGGCCGTGTCCGCAGGCGTTCCGGGCTGGCGATAGACGTACTCGCTGAGGTACTCGCCTCCATAGAGGACGTGGGCGGGTGCCGAAAGCCGTCCCGTCCAGCAGGTGTCGGTCTCCCCGCCGTAGAAGGGCCCGGGGACGTTGAGCCACAGTCGGTCTTCCCAACGGCCCCGAAAGGCATCGCGGTCGTTGCCGAGGATGGCCACCGGGTCGAAGTAGAGCGTCATCCGCCGAGACTAGGGCATCCGTTCGAGCTGGCCGACGGGCTGCCGATGGGAAGGGGACTGCCTGGCCCCCTGGGCTCACGCACTCGCCGTTTGACTCTCCAGCTCATGGGATGTCTGTCAAGAATCGCGCCGCCATGGATCAGCGTCGAGAATCGCGCCGGCATGGATCGGCCCGACAACGAGGACGGCCGGGCCGGAGCCGAGGCCTTTCCCGGGAGGCGGGCCCGGCCCTCGGCCCTTCTTGGGCAAGGCCGGGGCGTGTCGTGCCCGCCCGGGTTCCACCCGGCCGAGCTCGCGTCCGGCCAAGGTCTGCCCAGCTCAGGTCCGGCCGTCCTCCGGCTCGGCGGCCTCGGACCGGAGTGCCTCGGACTCATTCATCGAGGTCCTGGCCGTTCCGGGCGCCCCCGCCCGCAGTCCGCCCATCACGAGGTCCAGCAGGCGCGACGCACGTGGCTGCCAGTCGCTGTGCGGGTCGATCTGCCAGAGTCCCGCGATGGCGAGCAGGAAGTCGTCGGGGGTCAGTCCCGGGCGGATGGTGCCGGCCTCCTCGTTCGCGTTCAGCAGGAGCGTGACAGCACGGGTCACCGGGCCGTGGCCCAGTTGGGCCAGGCTGCCGTACTGGCTGGTGGTCCTGCGCAGCGCGTCGGCCAGGCCGGCCTTGGCCATGGCGTACTGGGCCAGGCGGTCCATCCACTCCCTGAGGGCCTGGTCGGGTGCGCGGGTCCGGAGCAACTGGGCGGCGGTGTCGGAGACTTGCTGCATCTCGTAGCGATAGACCTCCAGGACGAGCGCCTCGCGATTGGGGAAGTTGCGATAGAACGTCCCCTGCCCGACGCCCGCCTTCTTCGCGATCGTGCTCAGCGGGGCGTCCGCGGCCTCTGTCAGCTCGGCCAGTGCGACTTCCAGGATGCGCTCGCGATTCCGTTGCGCGTCCGAGCGCAGAGTGACGCTCTTCTCCTCCGGCACTCGCCCTCCTTCCGGAATCACGGTCAAGCCCGGCCTTGCTGACCGGACAACTGTCCGCTAAGTTCTTGAGCAAGCGGACGGTTGTCCGCTTGGGTCCACCATAGTGGCAGATCCGGCCATGTGGCCGACTGGTGCCCATCGCCACCGGTTCATCAGCCCACATCACTCCCTTCCTCCCGGACTGTCTGCCGGGATCATCTCGTTCGACGCGCATCAGCAACGCGAAAGAAGGCTGATCATGGCCCCATCGACGTCCAGCGCCATTACATCGACGTCCAGTGCCATTACTTTGAACATCAATGGCGAGAAGTACACGCTGCCCGTCGACCATCGCACCACCCTGCTCGACGCCCTGCGCGAGCATCTCGATCTGACTGGTACCAAAAAGGGCTGTGACCAGGGCCAGTGTGGCGCCTGCACGGTGCTGCTCGACGGGCGGCGGGCCGTCTCGTGCCTGCAGCTCGCGGTCGCGGCCGAGGGGCGCGCGATCACCACCATCGAAGGTGTGGCCGATGGTGATCGGCTGCATCCGGTGCAGCAGGCCTTTCTCGACCTCGACGGCTATCAGTGTGGCTACTGCACACCGGGCCAGATCTGTTCGGCCCTCGCGGTGATCGAGGAACATGCGGCGGGCTGGCCGAGTGCCGTGACCGCCGACGTCCGGCCCGAAGCACCGGTTCCCGCGCTCACCGCCGAAGAGATCCGTGAGCGGATGAGCGGAAACCTGTGCCGCTGCGGCGCCTATGTGGCGATCGTGCAGGCGGTCGCGCGGGCGGCAGAGGCGGTCGACGGCAAGGAGGAGGCGGCATGAGGGAATTCGGCTACGAACGCGTCTTCGACGTCGCCGGAGCGGTCACCCTGATCGGTGCCGACCCCGACGCCCGGTTCCTCGGCGGCGGTACCAATCTCATCGACCTGATGAAGGCCGGCGTGGAGAGGCCGGCGCTGCTCATCGACGTACGTGAACTCCCGCTCGATGCAGTCGAGTTCGCTCACGACGGCGCGCTGCGCATCGGCGCGATCGTCACCAACAGCGATCTGGCCGCGCACCCCGAAGTGCGGCGGCACTACCCGGCATTGGCGCAGGCGGTCCTGGCCGGCGCCTCGGGGCAGCTGCGCAACATGGCCACGGTCGGCGGAAATCTGCTCCAGCGGACCCGCTGCGGCTACTTCACCGACCTTGCCAAACCATGCAACAGGCGCACTCCCGGCAGTGGTTGTCCCGCCATCACGGGCGAGCACCACAATCACGCGATCCTCGGCGCCTCCGAGCACTGTGTCGCCACTCACCCCTCGGACATGGCGGTTGCGCTCGCCGCGTTCGACGCCGTCGTCTCGTACGAAACGGCTGACGGTACGGGCGAGTTGCCGATCACCGAGCTCTATTCGCCCGTGGGCGACACCCCGCACATCGAGACCGCCCTTCCGTCCGGCGCGCTGATCACCGGCGTCACACTGCCGCCGTCCCCGGTCGCCGCCCACTCGCGGTACCGGAAGGTGCGCGAGCGCGCCTCGTACGCGTTCGCGATCGGCTCGATCGCCGCCGCGCTCGATGTCCAGGACGATGCCGTACGTGACGTGCGGCTCGCCTTCGGAGCGGTCGCGTCCCGGCCCTGGCGGGCCCGTGCGGCCGAGCGGGCGCTGCTGGGCGGCCCGGCGAGCGCGGAGGCGTTCGCCGCCGCCGCGGATGCCGAACTGGCGGCCGCCGAGGCGCTTCCCGAGAACGGATACAAGGTGACCTTGATGCGCAATCTCGTCGTGGCCGTGCTGACCGAACTCGCCGAGGAGGCCGCCCGATGACCACGTCGACCAGAATCGCCGCGGTGACGGGAGCCGTGGGCTCCGCCCGTACCCGCGTGGAGGGCCGCGACAAGGTCACCGGGGCGGCCCGTTACGCCGGAGAGATTCCTTTCGCCGAACTCGCCCACGGGTGGCTGGTGCTGTCGACCGTGGCCCGTGGCCGTATCCGCTCGGTGGAGGACGCACCCGTCCTGGCCATGCCCGGTGTCCTCACCGTGCTGCACCACGGGAACGCGCCGCGCGTCGAAACCGACTACGTGGGCGTGCTGGGCCGGCCGAGCCCGGTCCTCGGGATCTTCCAGCACGATCGTGTGCCCTTCGTGGGCTGGCCGGTGGCGCTGGTCGTGGCCGAGACGTCCGAGCAGGCCAGAGAGGCCGCCGAGGCGCTGGTGGTCCGATACGACGAGGAACCGCACGACGTCGCGTTCTTCGCCGGGCGCTCCGGTACGTACACGCCGCAGGGCAACCCCATGGTCCAGTCCGAGACGGAGAAGGGGGACGTGGAAGCCCGACTCGACGCCTCCGCCGTCGTCGTGGACGAGGAGTACACCACCCCGGAGGAGCACCACCACCCGATGGAGCCGCACGCGGCGACGGCTCGCTGGGACGGCGGCCGGCTCGACGTCGTCGACTCCAATCAGGGCAGCACCTGGGTGGCGAGCGAACTCGCGCAGCTCTTCTCCCTCGACCCGGCCTCCGTACGGGTGCGGTCCGAACATGTCGGCGGCGGGTTCGGATCGAAGGGGCTGAGCCCCCATCAAGTGGCCGCCGTGATGGCCACCACCGTGCTCCGGCGGCCGGTCCGCGTGGTGCTGACGCGTCGCCAGATACCGCCCCTCGTCGGCTATCGCAGCCCCACGGCGCAGCGGATCCGGCTCGGCGCCGACGCAGACGGACGGCTGCGGGCTTTCGATCACCAGGCGCAGAGTCTCACCTCGACCGTGCACGAATTCGTCGAGTCGAGCGCCGTGCTGGGACGTGTGATGTATGACGCCGACGCGCATCACACGCTTCACCGGCTGGTGCGGCTCGACGTACCGCCCCCGACCTGGATGCGCGCGCCGGGCGAGGCGCCGGGTTCCTTCGCCCTCGAATCAGCCCTCGACGAACTGGCCGAGAAGTGCGGCGTGGATCCGATCGCGCTGCGCGCACGCAATGAACCCGAGACGGGCCCCGTGTCGGGGTTGCCGTTCAGCAGCCGCAATGTGGTGGCCTGCTTCGAGGAGGGTGCCCGCAGGTTCGGCTGGGCGGACCGCGACCCGCGCCCCGGCCTTCGCCGTGAGGGGCGTTGGCTGCTCGGGACCGGGACGGCGGCGGCCACCTACCCCTCCGGAGCCGGCCCGTCCACGGCGGCGGTGACCGCGGAGGCGGACGGAACCTTCACCGTACGGATCAACGCGGCGGACATCGGGACCGGGGCACGGACCGCGATGACCCTGGTCGCCGCGGACGCGCTGGAGGTGGATCCGGACCGCGTCCGTGTGCGCATCGCGGACAGCGACCTCGGCCCGGCGATGATCGCCGGGGGTTCGATGGGCACGCGCTCCTGGGCGTGGGCGGTGACGCTCGCCGTGGGCGACCTGCGTGAGCGGCTGGCCCTCGGAGGCGGCATTCCGCCGGAGGGGATCACTGCCCGTTCGAACACGACCGAGGCCATCGGCGCGCTCGCGAAGAAGGAACGGCACTCCTTCGGAGCACAGTTCGCCGAGGTGGCGGTCGATGTCACCACCGGTGAGATACGCGTGCGTCGGCTGCTCGGCATCTTCGCCGCGGGCACCATCGTCAACCCCCTCACCGCCCGCAGTCAGTTCATCGGCGGAATGACCTGGGGACTGTCCATGGCCCTCCACGAGGAGGCGATCAGAGACGAGGCCTCCGGTGGTCTCGTCGGCGCCGACCTCGCCGGATATCACCTCGCCTCGCACGCCGACGTGCCGCTCATCGAGGCGGATTGGGTGGACGACCCCGTTCCGGGCGACCCGGTCGGGATCAAGGGCATCGGCGAGATCGGGATCGTGGGCGTCGCCGCCGCCGTCGCCAACGCGGTGTGGCACGCGACCGGCGTACGCCACCGGAACCTGCCGATCCGTCCCGACCGCGTCCTGCGCGCGGTGGACGAAGCCCGGATCCGTGCGGCGGAAGACATCGGGAGTCGCGCGGTGGACGAAGCCGGGAGCCGGGCGGAGGGCGGAACCCGGAGTGCTTGACATCGCCGAGGAGCTGAACCGCTGGTTCGAGGAGGGCCGGGACTTCGCCGTCGCCACCGTCGTGGCCGTCGACGGCAGCGCGCCGCGCGGTCCCGGTGCGGCCCTGGCCGTGGACGGTCACGGCACCGCCATCGGATCGGTCTCCGGTGGTTGCGTGGAAGGGGCGGTGTACGACCTGTGCGTCCAGGCGCTCCAGGACGGCCGGACGGTACGCGAACGGTTCGGCTACGGTGACGAGGACGCCTTCGCCGTGGGGCTGACCTGCGGGGGCGTCCTCGACGTCCTGGTCACGCCGGTGCGCGGGGACGAACCGGTGTTCCGGGCAGGGGTCTCCGCCGCGGCCCGAGGGGAGACGTCGGCACTCGCCCGGGTGGCCCGGGGACCGGGCGAACTGCTCGGCAGGGCGCTGCTCGTCCACCCCGACGGATCGTACGAGGGCAGTCTCGACGGACATCCGGAACTGGACCGGACCGCGGCGGCGGAGGCCCGCGCGATGCTGGACACCGGCCGCACCGGCTCCGTCGAGATAGCGGAGGACGGATCACATTGCCCGGACGGTGTGACGGTGTTCGTGGAGTCGAAGGTGCCGCCGCCCCGGATGATCGTCTTCGGCGCCGTGGACTTCGCGACGGCGCTCGTACGAGTGGGTAAGTTCCTCGGCTACCACGTGACCGTGTGCGACGCCCGGCCGGTCTTCACCACCCGCGTCCGCTTCCCGGAGGCCGACGACCTCGTGGTCGACTGGCCGCATCGCTACCTCCGGCGCACCGTGACCGACGAGCGAACCGTCCTGTGCGTGCTCACCCATGACGCCAAGTTCGACGTTCCTCTGCTGGAGACGGCGCTGCGGCTGCCGGTCGCGTACGTCGGCGCCATGGGCTCACGACGCACTCACCAGGACCGCGAGCGACGTCTGCGCGAAGCCGGTCTCACCAAACGGGAGTTGGACCGCCTGCGCTCCCCGATCGGCCTCGATCTCGGCGCCCGCACCCCCGAGGAGACGGCCCTGTCCATCGCGGCGGAGATCGTGGCGGCGCGCCGGGCCGGGACCGGGGTTCCGCTGACCGGTTCGGGAACGCCCATCCACCCCGACGTGGACGGGAGGAAGGAGCATGACGACCGCTCCCGAACGGCGGCATGACCCGGCTCGGTTCTCCGCGCCGGTAGGCGGCCTCGAACGGTGACGGGCGCAGGCACAGGGCGCCGGCGGTGAACCCGTTGCCGCCGAAACGACCGCGGCGGGCCGGCCGGCGAGGCCCGTTCGCCGCGTGGTGCTCATGGACCCCCGCCGTGGCCCACGCCCTCGTTCGACGCCTCCGCTACGGCCCCGCCGCCCGTGTTCCCCTCTCTCCCGCCTCTCCCGAGCCATCCCTCGCCCGCCCCGAATCAATCGCCGTACTCCACGCCGATCGTCTTGCGAAGCTCACCGATGATCAGTCCGTACCGGGTAGTCCGGGCCCTGAGAAGTCGGGCCCTGAGAAGTCGGGTCCTGAGAAGTCGGGGCTTGAAAAATCGGGAGCGCTGAAGCCCGGTCCCCTTCGCGGCTCAGGCACCAGCTTCGCGCCGTCCACCGCACGTGACGTGGCCGTCCCGTCCGCATGACCCGCGCCCCCGGGAGGCATGGACCGGAGCGACTCGGACAGAAAGGGCAGAATCCCGCGTTCGAGCAGTGCCTCCTGCCATGCGTCGCGCGCATGGGCCAGCTCGGGGTTCGTACCGTCGGCCACCGAGCGGTTTCGCGTCGCGACCACCAGGAGCCAGACGAGACCGGCGAGTACCGTCGCCACCGCCACGCCTGCCGCCGCCAGACCGGCGATGAGCATGACGTCGGCGAGGTGTGAATGCATGCCAACTGCCCGGAAGGCGAAGCCGATCAAGCCGAAGACCGCGGCAGCCGTTGCGGACAGCCCCGGTACCAGAACCGCCAACGCGTGCAGAGTGCTGCTTCTGGTGGCTGCCGCGCCGTCGGATTCGCGCCGTGTGCGACGACGCGCCGTATCCGACGAGGCCGTTACATCGAGCACCTGACGGTAGGCGCGGTACTCGGAGGCGGCCGAAGCGGCGATGGCGGTGCGCGCGCCGAGTGCTCGGGTGCGTAGCTGTTCGTTGTTGAGAGCTCCGGGGGCGCGGCGCCTTTCCTCTTGGATCGTGGGGGAGTTCAGTGCCTGATCCAGGATGCGCTCGAATGCGGGCAGGTCCTGTGCCCGTAGGTGATCCGGACGGTCCACGAGTCTTCCTTAGTCGGTGAAGTGCGCTCAGCGGTTGCTCACGATGATTCCCGGATTGCGCAATCCCTGAATCGTGTGGGCGCAGCCGCCGTGATGGGACGGGTGGTGTGGTGATACTTGCTATATTACGCAACTGAGCAACCGTGAGTGCTGCAATCCGCCGCACGGAGGAGGAACTGCCCATGCCTGTCGTACACCGAGCGCTGTCACGACTCGGCCCGGTCCTGGTCTTGGCGGTTCTCGCCCTGACGGCCTGTGCGGTGCTCACGCCCGTCCGGGCTCAGGCTGCCGGGAGCGGCCTCGACCACGTGGCCGAAGCCCTGCGGAAGAGCCCCGTGTACGTTGATCCGCGCGCCCGGGGCCAGCTCTCAGAGACCGTCGCCGAAGACCTCGCGAAGAAGATCGAGGGCGCGGACAAGCCCATCTTCGTCGCAGTGCTGCCCGAGTCCGCCGAGTTTCCTCCCGAGACCCTGATGCGGGACCTGCGCACCCGAGTCGGCATCGTCGGCCTGTACGCCGTCCGCCTCGGCGATGGTTTCCGCGCGAACGCGGACTCCTCGGTGATGTCCCGCAACGCGGTCGGCAATCTCACCGGCGCCGTCAAACGCTCGCACTCCGGTGATCCCGAAGGACTCCTCACCTCCTTCGTCGGCCAGGCCGCCGAGCAGGCCAAGGGGCAGGCGCCGGCCACCTGGAGCGGCTCCGGGAACAACGACGGGGGTGGCGGCGGGGGAGTGCTGCTCGCCCTCGGGGCGGTCGCGGTGGCCGGCGGTGGAGGATATGCCCTCTACCGGCGCTCCGAGAAGAAGCGCCGGCGCGGCGAACTGGAAGCCCTCCGGGTCGTCGTCGACGAGGACATCACCGCCTTCGGTGAGGAACTGGAACGACTCGACTTCCACCCGTCTGAGCCTGGCGCCGACGACGCGATGCGGCAGGACTACTCCCACGCGCTGGACATGTACGACAAGGCCAAGGGGCTGATGACCGTGGCCGCCGAACCGCAGGATGTCCAACCGGTGGCCGCAGCACTCGAAGAGGGCAGGTTCGTGCTCGCCACCCTCGCGGCGCGCCGTGCCGGAACCCCGGTACCCGAACGCCGCGCCCCCTGCTTCTTCGACCCGCGCCACGGTCCGTCGGCCGTCGACACCCTCTGGGCACCGCCGGGCGGCACGCCGCGCGATGTACCCGTCTGTGAGGCCGACGCCGGACTCCTCGCGGCCGGCCATGAGCCGATGACCCGTCAGGTACAGACGGCGCAAGGCCCCCAGCCCTACTGGAACGCCGGACCTGCCTACGCGCCCTGGGCGGGCGGCTACTTCGGCGGCGTCGGCGGTATCTTCGGTGGTCTGCTCGCGGGCACGATGCTGGGCTCGATACTCAATGCACCCTCTGCCCTCGCCGACACTCCGTCCGCCGAAAGCGCCCTCGGCGGCGGGGAGTTCACCGGCGCGGACTTCGACCCGAGCGATTTCGGCGGTGGTTTCGGAGGTGGCGGCTTCGAAGGCGGAGGCGACTTCGGCGGCGGAGACTGGTGACTCCCGCAGCCGCACGGCCACGCGAGGGTGCAGGGGCGGCCTTCGACGGGGCGGTGCCATCGCCGTGATCGGTTGGCGCGGGACGTGCAATCGCTCAGCCGGGACGCGGCTCGACGTGGCTCCACGCGGTTTGCCCGCGACCGGTGACGTGCGCGCGATTGCGGGTCGACAGGTCCTACGTCGCGCGGCGTGCCGGTCGCCGGGTGTCGGTTTCGGCAATGGACCGATGTCGGCAATCGCAGCGTTCCGCAACTTTCAAACTGTAGAAATGCGACCAGCCTGCCGATCAGCGCCCGGGGCGTCCGGGCGGCGACGGCTCAAGGAGCGGCACAGTGTTCTCTGATGTGGGTCCGTTGGAACTGATCACACTCGTTTGTCTTGCCACCCTTCTCTTCGGCCCGGACAAGCTGCCGGAGCTCATCCAGAACGTGACGGGCTTCATCCGTAAGTTCCGGCAGTTCTCCGAGAACGCGAAGCAGGAGATTCGTTCCGAACTCGGTCCGGAGTTCCAGGACTTCGAGTTCGAGGATCTTCACCCCAAGACGTTCGTGCGCAAGCACGTCCTGAGCGGTGACGGCGACGGCCTCGGACTCGACGAGCTCCGCAGCGCTCTCGACCCCAGGCAGGAACTGACGGAGGTCGCCGACGCGATCCGCGGCACAGCCGGCGATGAGGCCGCGGAGAGCTCTCCGTCGGGCTCCGCCCCGCCCGCGAGGGCACCGGGTGCCGTGTCCCTCAACAAGGACGGGGCCACGACGGCGCCCGCACAGACACCGTTCGACGCCGATGCGACCTGAGGGCCTCTTGTTCGGATCATGCCGGGCTCGTGTGCCCGGTGCCGCGCCTCGCCGCGTTGCCGTCGGTCGCCGTGACTCCTTTCCCGAGCTCTCGGCTCCGTTCGAGCAGGCGAGACCCCATCCGACTCCGTCCTCCGCCTTGCGATTCCGCTCCAGTCCACACCACCCCAGAGGTCAGTTCATCTGTCGGCGGGCCTGTTTCACCTCGCGGTCGATGGTCCAGGCGTCGGCGACCGGCCCGATGTGGCGGAGCTTGTCGGGATTGATCACCGTGCGGATGGTCTGGATCTGCCCGTCGAGCACGTCGAGCACGTCGAGGGCCAGGGTGTGGAGCACCTTGCCGTCCCGGTCGCGGAAGATCGCTCCGGGCTGGCCGTTGACCTCGTGCGGCGCGAACGTCACGTCGATCCGGCTCATCAAGGGGAAGACCGTGCTCAGCACGCGGGCCACATTTTCCGCGCCCATGACGGCCTTGGCCAGCTGCGGGGCCTTGCCGCCGCCGTCCCCGACCAGTTGCACGTCGGTGGCCAGCAGATTCTGCAGCCCGCCCACGTCGCCGCTCTTCAGCGCGTCGAAGAACCGTGTCGCCAGCTCGTGCCGCTCCTGCCGGTCCGCTTCGAACCGTGGCCGCCCGGCCTTCATATGCCGTCGTGCGCGCACCAGCAGTTGCCGGCACGCCGCCTCCGAACGCCCCACCGCCGCGGAGACCTCGTCGAACTCGAAGGCGAAGACCTCCCGCAGCACGAACACCGCCCGCTCCAGCGGGCTGAGCCGCTCCAGCAACAGCAGTGCCGCCATCGACACCGAGTCGGCCAGCTCCACCGCCTGTGCCGGATCCTGATACGGATCGCTCAGTAGCGGCTCGGGAAACCACGGGCCCACGTACTCCTCTCGCCACACCCGTGCGGAGCGCAGCACATCGATCGAGATCCGTGTCACCGCGGCCGACAGGAATGCTTTGGTCGACGTGGGCCGGGTCGAGGAGCCGTCAAAGCGCAGCCATGTCTCCTGCACCGCGTCCTCGGCCTCGGCCACGCTGCCCAGAATCCGGTAGGAGATCGAGAACAGCAGCGGCCGCAGTTCCTCGAACTCCTCGACCTTGCTCACGCCGAACCCCTTTCCCATGACGCCCTCACCCTCGGCCGCACCCGGCGGCGCAGGCATCCTCTGTTGATCATCCGCCGGCGGGCAGAGCAACGCCCATGAACCCGGCGGCCCGGAGCCCGCAGCCGGGCCCCGAGCCGGTTGCCGATGCCGGCGGTCAGGGATACCACGGCCGGCAGTCCGGCACCGATCCACAGTGCTGGGTTCGTGAGGTCACGCTCCTGTTGCCCGACATCTGTCCTCCACCCGTCAGTGGAACTGTCCGGGCTCGTAGTTGCCGGCCGGCTGCTGGGTGATGATGTTCAGCCGGTTCACCGAGTTCATGAAGGAGACGAGGACCACCAGGGCGGTGAGCTGCTCCTCGTCGTAGTGCTTGGCGGCGTACGCCCACACCTCGTCGCTGACCCCACGGGCCGCATCCGCAGTCCGGGTTCCCTCTTCCGCCAGCTCCAGCGCGGCACGCTCGGCCTCGGTGAAGACAGTGGTCTCCCGCCACGCCGCGACCAGGTTCAGCCGCACCGAGGTCTCGCCGGCGGCAGCGGCCTCCTTGGTGTGCATGTCGATGCATACGGCGCATCCGTTGATCTGGCTCACGCGCAGCGCCACCAGCTCCTGCGTCGCGGCCGGCAGCGGCGAGTCCTTGAGGGCCTTGCCCGCCGACATGAAGTACTTGAGGGCCTTTCCGGCGGTCGGGCCGGCGAAGTAGTTCAGTCGCGCGTCCATGGTGTGCTCCTTCGCGGTCGTCCGTGGCTACATCCCCTGAGACGAGGTAGCCCCGCCTCCTGTGACATGGACGAAGGTGACCCGCGTACCAGCGCCGCCGGTGCCCGTCAGCAACGCAGGTGATCAACCCACGGACGCTCGGCTGCCAGGCGACCCCCAAGGCCGCCGACACGCTGAACAAGTAGCGCGCAGGCCGGGTCGAGCGTTCTACTGCTCGGCGGCCGGTTCCCGGACAGCGGCGCCGCGGATCTCGACCCGTGGTCGATCATTGCGGTGCGGCCGGTGAGGGAGACTCCGGCAGGCCGTTCCGTCCGAGGGCGCCGGTAGCCGAGTCCCGGCGAGGCACTGGTGCGTTGGGGCGCGGGTTGCGCCGGATCAGGGTGTACAGCAGTGCTCCTGCTGCCTGCAGGCCGGCGATGCCGGTCAGATACCAGTGTGCGGCGCTGGTGGTGGCCAGCCCGGCGAGGACGGAACCGAGGGCGGCGGCCGAGATCTTCAGCCCGGCGCCGATGGTGAAGACCTGGGTCCGCCATTGCGGTGGGGAGTGGTCGGCGCGGATACGGAGGGTCGCTGTCAGGACGAGGCCGTCGCATGCCCCGGCCGCGGCGAATGAGGCTGCGGCCGTGGGTACCGAGGGGGCGAGAGCGGCGGCGGTCAACCCCATGCCGGTGCCGAGCAGGCCGATAAGAGCCAGTCGCTGCGGGGAGGCTTCGGGCCACAGTCGGGCGATGCCGAGCGTCCCGGCCAGGGCTCCGGCTGCGAACGCGGTCATCAGCAGGCCGCCCGCTTCCGCGTTTCCCAGGCTCTTGGCGAGAAGGACGCTGGTCGTGGTGAGTGCGCCGATGCCCATGAAGGCCAGACATGTGGCAGCGGTGAGGGCGCGCAGTTCCTGTTCCCGCCAGACTGTCCTCGCACCGGCGGCCAGGTCTTGGCGAAGCCGCGTCGGTGAGACCCGCGCGGCAGCGGTATCGGCGCGCAGCGGGAGCAGTGCCATAAGTGCCGCGGCACCGGCCGCGGCTGCCGACAGCATGAGCACGGCCGTGGTCGGGGAGAGCGCTGCGGAGACCAGTCCGGTGGCTCCTGGGCCGGCGACGGCGGCGGCGTTATAGACCGCGGCATCCCATGAGTAGGCGCGGTCCCGCTCCGCGCCCGCCGGCAGCAGCCGCGTGATCAGGCTGGAGAGCCCTCCGGAGACGGCCGGTCCGCAGCAGCCTCCCGCCGCTGCGACGGCGAGTACCACGGGGAGGGGAACGCGTCCGATGCTCACCGCCAGCGCGGAGATCGCCAGGGCGAAGCCACCGAGTGCGCCGACGTAGAAGAGCCGGGGCCGGCGTGCTCGGGCTGCGACGGCACCGGTCAGCGGGGCCGCCAGGACGTGCGGTGCCATCCAGGCCGTCAGAACGAATGCTCCTTGCGCCGCGCTGCCGGTGCGATACGCCGCGAGCATCACCACTGCCACAGCCATGCCCTCGTCGGCCATCCGCGCGGCGAACGCGGTCGCCAGGTAGCGCGGCACTCCTGGGTGTCTCGGCATGGCCACCTCCTGGTGCGTAACGGGATATCATCGAAAGACGTTACAGTAGGCTGCGGGAATACACAGCGGGCATCGCCGCCCGGCGCACAGATGTGAGGAGGGCAGACATGAGCCGTCAGGGCTTTGAGGTTGCCCAGCGTCTGATCGACATCGCAAACGCCGTACGGGCCAGTCCCGACCTGCCCCGCAACGTGGCCGTGGAGCTCCTCGCGCGTCATGGCGAGGCCCCGGATGACCTGACCGAAGCGGCGCTGTCCGACGCGGACCTCCGGGCGCTGCGGGACGCCGCGGTCCGCATGTCCGGCGTCCTTGCCGAGAGCGACACCGACCGAGCGGCCGTCACCCTCAATGAGATGCTGGCCGAGCACGCCGCCGCCCCCCGGCTGTCCCGGCACGACGGCCACCCATGGCACCTGCATGTCGACCACCCCGATGCCGACTGGGCCCGCTGGTTCCTGGCCTCCAGCGCCTTGGCCCTGGCCCAGATCCTCACTGAGCACGGCCGCGCCACTTGGGGTGAATGCGCGGCCTCGAACTGCCGCAACTTCTACCTCGGCACCGGCCCCGGGAGTCCGCGCCGCTACTGCTCGACCACCTGCGCATCGCGCGCACGGGTCGCTGAACACCGCCGCCGTAAACAGACACAGACTCCATCGAACAAATGAACAGATATGAGAGTTCTGCGAGAGGCCCGGACTGTGATGCGTTTCCGCGGGTCGCCGCTCGTAGAAGTCCGCCTGAAGCCCGCATGTTGTGCGAGGGGCTTCTGAAAGAGCGCACTGGCGTCGCGGGAGTTCTTGGCAAGTCGCTGGAGACCAAGGCGGGTTGATGGCCGTGCGCGCGGGCGTCCGAGGATCCGTTCGTGGAGTGCGTCGTGTGCGGGATCCAGGAATCCGGCATGTCGCCGTTTGAGTACTGGTGGCTGCCGGAGCGGGAGAACGCCTGTGGCACCTGCCGCGAAGCGAAGGGTGCGATCGATGAGCACTGACCGCAGGTCATGTGAGGCCTGCGGCCAGGCCGTTGACCACGATCGTGTTGAAGGACAGCGGGCGCGAGCGAGCTCGTGGGCGTCCTGCATGGTGTTGTTGGCGCCTTCACCGGCGAAGGGCGACATCACGTGCGCGGCGTCGCCCAGCAGGGTCACGCCGGACACGCGCTCCCAGCGGTGGCCTACGAGCAGGGCGATGATCGGCCGGGGCGCGAGCGGACCGTCGGCGTCGGCGATCAGGGAACGAACATGTTCGTTACGAACAAGTTCACCTACCCCTTCGTCTGACGCGCTTGGAAAGGCGAGTGCGGAGAGGGTCGCTCTCGGCCCGCGAGCCGAGCCGGTCGGCCCTTCCACTCCGGCTGTCGCGAGCGAGGCGGAGTGGACCGCGCGAGCGCGCAGAAGGAACCACGGGTCAAGGGTGTGACGTCCACCGATACACAAGATCGCCGGCAGGTTCGAAGGAGCGAGGAATGATCGGCACGGCCACCCGCTACCTCTATCTCGTCAGGCACGGTGAGGCATTGCCGGACGAGAGCGGGCTGACGGAGAACGGCCGTCGGCAGGCCGTACTGCTCGGTCGACGCCTCCGGGGTATTCCCCTCGCGGCTCTCCATCACGGCCCGCTGCCCCGGGCGGAGCAGACCGCATGTCTGATCGGGGAGCAGCTGAAGAACGCTCCTCTGCACGTCTCGGAAGCGGCCGGTGACTACGTCCCCTACCTGCCGACAAGGCAAGAGCTTCCGGCGGAGTCCGCAGAGTTCTTTCTCCGCTTTCTCGACGGCGCCACGGGCGAAGAGCGAAACCGCGGACCGGCGCTGGCCCGCCAGGCGCTGGACTTGTTCACCCGGCCGGTGGACGGGGAACTGGATCGGCACGAACTGGTCGTCACCCACAACTTCCTGGTCGCCTGGCTCGTCAGGGACGCCATGTACGCGCCGAAGTGGCGCTGGCTCGGACTCAACCACGGCAACGCGGCGCTGACGGTCATCCGCTACGCGCCCGGCCGCCCCGCTTCCGTCCTCGTCTCCAATGACATGCGACATCTGCCCGCCGAGCTGCGCTGGACCGGCTTCCCTCCTGAGTTGCACATTTGAGTCGATTGGATTGGATCGTCCGATCGTCGGTTCGGTGTGCCGTCCGTCGACACGCGGTGGACGTGGATCGATCCGTCGCTTTCCGGCAGGGGGCGGCGGTGGGGTGGCCGGCGGCGGGGCCGGAGGGAAGCCATCAACCTGCCGCTCGACCCGTTGTCCACCTCGGCGGTCAGCGGGCATTCGTACGCACAGGTGCTGGTGGCCCGTTCTGATTTCCCGTCATCCGCAACAGCGGCGCCTGGGTGAAGGCTCTTGGCTTTCCTAGAGCTCCTAGGTTATAACTAGTGACCCTAGGATCTGGGAGGGTGCATGGCGCGGGCCGGGCTGACGGCGGAGCGGGTGACAATCGCGGGCGCCGACTTGGCGGATGAGGTCGGGCTCGACCAGGTGACCATGTCGCAGGTGGCGCGGCAGCTCGGCGTGAAGGACGCGAGCCTCTACACGCACGTCCGTAGCCTGGAGGACTTGCGCGGACGGATCGCACTGCTGGCGGCGGACGAGAAGACCATCCTGATCGCGGAGGCGACCGCCGGGCGGGCGGGCAAGGACGCGCTGGTCGCGTTTGCGAACGCCTGGCGGGAGTATGCCCACCAGCATCCGGGTCGCTACATGGCGACCCAGACCCCGATGCAGATCGACCCCGAACTGGCCGCAGGGGCGCCCGGACCACGGCGCGCGATCGAGCTGACCTACGGCATGCTGCGCGGCTACGGACTGGCCGAGCCCGACCTGACCGACGCGGTCCGGTTGCTGCGCAGCACGTTCCACGGGTTCGTCGCTCTGGAGGCCGCGGGCGGGTTCGCGCACGAGCGTTCACCTCAGCACTCCTGGGTCCGCGCCCTCGACGCCCTGCACACCCTCCTGGAGCACTGGCCCCCATCCCGAGAAGGAGACTCCCCATGACCGCCCCGACCATCGGCAGCCTGCCCGTGAACGGCGCGACCCTGCACTACGAAGTGCGCGGCCAGGGCCCGCTCCTGCTGCTGATCCCCGGCGGGACGGGCGGCGCGGCCTCCTTCGACGGCGTCGCCGACGACCTGGCCGCCGAATACACCGTCGCGGCCTACGACCCACGCGGTATGTCCCGCAGCACCCTGGACGACCCCGAGGCCGAGCAGCGAGTGGCCGAGCACGCCGACGACGCGTTCCGCATGCTGGAACTGCTGTCGCACGGTGAGCCCGCCCGGGTATTCGGTGCCAGCTCGGGTGCGATCGTCGCCCTGCACCTGCTCACCACCCATCCCCAACGCCTCGAACGCGTCGTGGCGCACGAACCGCCGGCAGTGGAGGTCCTGCCGGACGCCGCCGAACATCGCGCGCTCATCGCGCGCGTGCAGGCAACGTTCCACACTCAGGGGCTCATGCCGGCGATGGCCGCGTTCGCCGAGGGCCTGAGGAAGGCCGGTGACACCACCGGGCCGAAGGCCGAGATCAAGCTTCCGCCACAAGCAGCCGCGCGGGCCGAGCAGACGATGGCCAACCTGCCGTACTTCGTCGAGCGCATCGTGCCCGGCTTCATGTCCTACACCCCCGACCTCCACCGACTGCGGGCACTGTCGGACCAGCTCGTGCTCGCCTGCGGCCAGGACTCACGGGGTGAGCTGCCCTACCGTACTGCCGCATTCCTGGCCGAGCGTATCGGCGCAGAACTCCAGTACTTCCCTGGCGGGCACATCGGCCTGACCACGCACCCCGTCCAGTTCGGCGAACTCCTTCGCAAGGCCTTCCGGGTCTAGGGCCTCTCGTTCGGCTCAGGCCTGGCTCGCGTGCCTCGGTGCCGTACCTTGCCGCGCCGCGTTGGGGTCGGCCGCCACGGCGCCGAACCGTGGTTCAACGTCCCGGTGCCGATGCTTGCCGTGTCACCTCGTCGACTTCACGACGTGGCCCAGGGCGACGAGCCCGATCCCGATGGCGAGGAGCGACGGCGACTGGGCGCTCCAGCTCAGGACCATGAGCACGGCACCCAGGCCCCAGAGTCTCGGCTGTCGGACTCGACGCTGAAGCCATCGACCCGGCATGCGCCCGAGAAGCAGGGCGTGTATGCCGATGACGGCCCAGGCGACAGTCAGGACGAACAGTGCGAGTACCACGGTCATCAGCAGTGCGCCGAACATGATCAGGCCTCCTCAGGACGGTTGTACGGCTGTTGGTCCGGGCGACGAGCCGGGGCCGGATGCCTACTGGATGCTCCAGCGATGCGGGTGCACGGGATCAGTGGGGCAGATGAAGATGTTGAGCTCACCGCTTCGACCCACGACGACCCGGGTGGGCGTGGCGAACGGATGTGAGCGGAGTTCTCGCTCCTCGGCCGGTTTCCAGCTGCCGCTGCCGCCGTCCCACTCGGAGCTGTCGATGGTCAGCAGCAGCTCCATCGGCGTCGTGCACGTCAGGCAGTTCATCGGGTACGGGTCGGTCGCGTGCCAGGACGCGAATCCTCCGACTCGCCGGCCGGGCGGGATGGAGAGGGCGTACTGGTAGCCGAGCGGCTCGGCCGCGTCGTCATCCGTCGACTGCCCGCCCTCACTGGTCAAGGGCCTCTTCCCAGACGTCGATCCGGGCGCACAGATCCGCGGGCAGAAGGCCGGCGAACGGGTATGTGACCACTCGCTCGGGGTGCAGCACGCAGGGCTCGGGCACGTACCCGTCGTAGCCGACGACCTGTGGTCGCGGTTGCAGGGGCAGCACATCGCGGACCTCCGCCGAGCCGCGCCATCGCAGGTGGAGCAGCATGTCGTGCCCGCTCGTGCCGTGAGCGTCGAGCGGGCACCAGAACACCTGGAGCAGGTCGCAGTCGTCCGGCCCCGTGGGCAGGTCGGGGACATCCCGCCGGTACAACTGCGCGAGGCCGAGCAGCGGCAGTGGGCCGGTCTCGAAGGCGCCCGGGATCCGGTGGCGCCGGTCCAGCTCGTCCGCAAGCGTCCGCTCCTCGTCCGTGAGACCCGAGAAGGGTTCGCGGGCCCACGCGGCGGCCAGAGCTGTCGCTTCGGGTGGACGTCCGCCGAGCGCCGACCGTGCCCACGGCCATGGGCCTCGGGGCACATCGGCCACGGCTCGTCCGTCGGCCACAGCATCGGCCCGCCCACGGAACTTGCCGACATGTCAGGGCTGCCCGGCCTCGGGTGCAGCCGGGTGGTCGTGCCCCGGAACGCGGCCAGTTCCGGAAAGAGCGACTCGACATCGAGCGGGCGCGGCGACGTGGCCCTCGTCATGGACACGACCATAGGCGTCCGGCGGGCTCGGCTGCCGAGCACCCCTTCGCGTGGCACGTCCGCGCAAGCGGGGAAGCGGACAGCGCCCACCACCGCACCGCAGGGTCCGTGCCCCTGCCGATCGGGCACTTCTTCGCGGCACGTGGAGCTCACGGGATCCCGCGCGAAAGCCGACCGTGCGGCGACCGTCTCGGCCGCGAGGTCGAAGCGGTCGCCCTTATGCGCGTCCTCGCTCTTGCCGCGTGATCCGCAGGACCTTCCCTACGGCTGAGCGGAAACAGATTTCCCGGCCTTGGCCCAGTTGGCGTGCAGCCGGTCCAGGTAGGACTGCGCCTGACTGCCCGGGTGTGCGCCGCGGGCGAACGCCAGCATGTTGCCCGACCCGGTGTTGTAGCCCAGTGCCAGCAGTTCGTCCTTCGTGTACGTCCCCGGCCAGTGGGCCGGCAATTGCGCGGCCAGGTCGTGCAGATGCCAGGCGGCCGCCTCGATCGCCAGGTCCCGGTCGTCGGGCAGTTCCTCCCACCGGCGATTCGCGAAACCATGTCGCCGCTTGGTCTCGTCGAAGGCGGCACGGTGCATGTTCGCGACACCGAAGGAGGCATCCGGCTTGTAACGCTGCCAGGCCCGCTCCATCTCCGGGTCGTGCGGCTTGTACGACTCGTTGTAGAGGATCGCCATCAACAACTTCGGATCGACGTCCGCCCGGGTTGCGTGGGTGCGTACCTGCGGGGCGTAGAACGCCGGGTCGTAGGACCCGGGCAGCGGCGCGTCCGGGCTGCTCGCGACGGGTGCCGGAGTGCCAGGAGTGCTCGGGGAGGCAGCGGCGGTCGCGCCCGGTGACCCGCCGGCCGGGGTGGTTCGCGGACTGTCCGCGGGCTGCGACGCATGACCGCAGCGCACCAGGAACCATGCCGCGAGCACCAGTACCAGCACCCCGAGCCATCGTCGACGCGCCCCGGAGTCCGTCACCGTTCGCTGCCCCTCCCGTACGTCACCTGTGTTTCCCACAGCCTACGGAGTTCAGCCGGTTTCGGCGCAGGGCAGTGCTGCAGCGGCGGTTCGGCGCAGTGCCGTCCACCCGGGGGAGCGCGGTGGGTTTCCGGTGACGCTCCGCCCCGCGCAAGCCATTCATGCAACACGCAAGCGTGCCGCCCGGCGAGGGCGGGAGTCCGCGCCACGGTCCGCCCGGCGGGCCACGCGAACGCGACGAACCTGATCGGGCGCGCCTCGGATCACACGCCCGTGAGCGGGCGCCGACCGTTGTCCGACGTACGACAGCGCCTGAAGCGAAGTCGGGGTCTTACGGCCCCGCCGACCGACACGCTCCGTCGCGGACCGGGGCGGTCGGCGGCGGGGTCGGCACCGGAGAGGAGCGCCCGCGATTTCGGAGACCTCAGGCGCCGATCCCGCGACGCGCGCGTACCGGCTCGGCCGTGGCATCGGCGCGCGCGGCCAATTGACGGACCATCAGTCGCACCACGGTCACGATGTCCGGGTCGTCCACGAAATAGACCATCCGTCGGCCCTCGCGACGCGAGCGTACGAGTCCCGCGAGCTTCAGCTTCGTCAGGTGCTGGCTGACGGCGGGCAGCGCGCCACCCACCCGCTCCGCGAGTCCGGTCACATCGCTCTCGCCCTGGGCCAGCGCCCACATGATGTGCAGCCGCGCCGAGGACGCCAGCAGCCCGAATGCCGAGGCCGCCTCCGCGAGTACCTCGGCGGACGGGTCCTCGAAGCTGTCGACGCCTGTCGCCACCGCCAGTCACTCCCATCTCCGCAGGATCGCTTGTGAACCTCCCCAGTCTAGGCCGCCCTCGGGAGCCCCCGAGCGATGCCGGCCACCGACGCCGATGGCCCGGTTCGCCGTCCCGCACCGCCGACGGCCGTGGTGCGGGCGGCCCGAGAGAACTCCGGTCCTCCGGCCGCGCCTTGAGAGCCCCGATGGAAGGGCGTTCACCGCGCAACCCGCACAGCCCGCCCCGCGTCCTCATCTGTACAGTTGCGCAACCAAGCAACGCACCGCTGCCGGTCCGGGACCGCCTCTCCTGGGTACGGCCCGACGACAGGAACGACGAACATGGGCATCATCGGCTGGATCATCCTCGGGCTTGTCGCCGGAGTCATCGCCAAGGTCCTGCTCCCCGGGCGCGATCCCGGCGGTCTGATCGGGACCACCCTCATCGGTATCGCGGGCGCCTTCGTCGGCGGCTGGCTCTCGGCACGCCTTCTCGACCGGCCCGTGGAGAACCACTTCTTCGACATGACCACGTGGGGTGCGGCGATCGGCGGCTCCCTCGTCCTGCTCATCGGCTACCGCATCCTCTTCGGCAACTCACGGGACTGACGAGGACCCGGAACTGTCGGAACTCCTTCGCCCCTTGCCGCTCTCCGTTCACTTCCGCGGAAAGCCGGAGGGGCTCAAGGGGGCGCGTGGAGCCGGGGCACGTGGCGCGCCGAGGTCGCCGCGTCCGGGCCCTCCGAGCACGACGGAAACCCGGTTGTCCGATACGAAATCCGCTGACAGGGTCCTCGCCATGCCTACCTTCGCCGCCCATGACGGAACCACACTTGCGTACCACGTGTATGGAAACGGTGCTCCTGCGGTCTGCCTGCCCGGAGGGCCCATGCAGGCGTCCCAGTACCTCGGGGAACTCGGCGGCCTTTCCGCGCACCGGCAACTGGTCATGCTGGACCTCCGGGGCACCGGCGAGTCCGCGATCCCGGAAGACGTCGCCTCCTGCCGTTGCGACCGGCTCGTCGACGATGTGGACGCCCTGCGCGAGCATCTCGGCCTCGAAACGATGGATCTGATCGGACACTCCGCGGGTGCGAATCTGGCGGCGTTGTACGTGGGCCGCCACCCGGAGCGCGTCAGCAGGCTCGCATTGATCACACCGAGTACCCGGGCCGTCGGCGTCGCGATCACCGGGGACGTCCGGCGCGAGACCGCGCGGCTCAGGCAGGATCAGCCGTGGTTCGGGCCTGCGTTCGAGGCCCTGGAGGCCATCGTCGCCGGCCAGGCGACGGACGACCGCTGGCGGGCCGTCGCACCGTTCTTCTACGGGCGGTGGGACGAGGCGTCCCGAGCCCATCGGGCCGCAGAGGACGAACAGACGAACGCGGAAGCCGCGGCCGTCTTCGGCGCCGAAGGAGCTTTCGATCCGGAGGCTGCACGCGCGGCTCTCGCACGGTTCGCGGCGCCGGTACTGCTGCTCGCCGGGGAAGTGGACCTGGGCGCCCCGCCGCGTGTGATGGCCGAATTCGCCGGGCTCTTCCCGGACGCGGAGTTCGTTGTTCAGCCTGGCGCCGGCCACTTTCCGTGGCTCGACGATCCTGATGGGTTCGTGGCTACCGCCGCGGCGTTCCTTGGATAGGTGACCACCGCATCTCCGGTTCCGCTGGCCGGGGTTGTGCGACTTCGCGCCACTCCCGGATCGGGGCGGGTGACCCAATGTGTCCGTGTTCGCAGCCCCACTCGCAGCGGACAGTCCGTCGGCCGGTCCGCAGCGCACGGGCAGTGGGTCCGAGTGCCCTGGGAGGCCGAGTCGTCAAGGGGACGGCGGGTGCGGTGGCGGGGCGTCGATGCCGGGCGGTGCTTCGGGCCAGACCAGCAGGACGGGACAGGAGGCGTGGTCGACGACGAAGCGTGTCGCGGGTCCCAGGCTGCGAGGCCCCGGACGGCGGTCGCCGTCGCGGGCGCAGACGAGCAACTCGGCGTCCTCGGCGGCGCGGACGACTTCCCTTTCGATACGGCCGTGGGCCCGGAGCCGTGTCGCGGGCCGGCCGAGACGCTCGGCGGCCGCGTCCAGGAGCGCGGCGGCGGCGCTCGCGGACAGGGCCGCCACCCGGTCGCCGGGGTCGCGCTCGGCGTGGCCCCGGCCGAGCAGACCGGCGAATGCGCCGTGCGCCGCTTCGGCGACGTCGTCGCCGGTGACGTGCAGCAGGGTGATCGCGTCTCGGGCCCGGACGTGGGTGCGGGCGGCGTCCACCGCGGCCCGCCAGGTGCCCTCGTCAATCCAGACGAGCACGGTCACGTCGGCCTCCGATGGTCGGCAGCGTCATTCACAGTGCCACAGCGGTGGCCATCGGGACGGCAGGCGCGGTCGGCGGGCACGGCAGCCACCTGCTTGCTGTACGAGCCCAGCCGGGCCGTACACGTACAGCTGTCCACGCACCCGTCCGCGCACCCAGTGGTCGGCTCGGCGCGGTCTCTGGATCCGGCGCGAGCCGTGGCTGTGGAACCGCTGAGCCGCTCAGCCCGGAAGGCACGCCGTGATGCCGAACCCACGGGGCGGGCTTGCCGCGGCCGGAGCCCTCGGCCGCACGGACGGGCCGTGGGGATCGTCGGTCCGGTCCGCAGGCCCATCGGTCAGCGCCGTGCGCGGGGTTCTGCGGGATGTCCCGGGCGTCGCGGCCGGCCAGGGCCCCTCCGTCACCAGGACGCACCGCGCACCCGGACACTTCGTCGAAGGGTTTCAGGACCAGCCGCACCACATCGGGGTGTTCGCCGAGCGGGTCGGAGGTGAGACAGGAGCCGGCTCCCCGTGCCCGACGGGCGAAGTGGCCGGGGGCCATCAGATAGCGGGCGACCGCCACCCGGCGGTGGCCCGCAGCGCGCAGGGCCCCCGCCGCGTCGGCCGGCGTCGGCGTACTCCCGCAGAGGTAAGCGGGGATGACCGGGTGCCCGAGCCGCTGCCCGAGCAGGTCGGCCATCAGTACGGTGTCCGCGGCGGCGTCCGGATCGGTGGGCCCGGCGGCCGTGAGCACGACGGCATCCGACCCGGATCGTGCCGGGGACCAGCCCGCTTCGGCGGGTCGGTCGCCGAGCGCCGCGGCGAGCAGCGGATCGGGACCGAGCGCCGCGGCCAACCGGATGTCCAGGTGCGGGGAGGCAGCCCGTACGGCGGGGAGGTCGACCCGGATGTGACGGCCCGTGCTGAGCAGCAGCGGAACCAGCACCACCGGGCCGCGCAGGTCGGCCAGCACCTGGGCAGGCGTCGGCGGGACGAGGTCGAGGAAGGCGAGGCGGGCCGTCAGGCCGGGCCGCTGGGCGCGGGCCGCCGTCCCGGGGCCTTCACGGACCGCCACGGCCGCGTCCCCTCTTCCCAGGGGGCACGGCCGTGACCTGTGCCCTCCGTCCGCTGGAACGGACGCCGGAAAAGCCGCTGCCGCGGCCCTGCCGGGATGAGTATCGGGGCGCCTGGTCCTAGGGTGCGAGCCATGGTAGAGAGCGCAGGTCACTGGGGTGCTGCGGGGTGGGACGACCCTCCCGCCTCGGGCCCTCGTACTCCGGACCCGCGCCGCTGGCAGGCGCTCGCGGTGTGTCTGATCGCCGGGTTCATGACCCTGCTCGACGTATCCATCGTCAATGTCGCCCTGCCGTCGATCCGGGAGGGGCTCCACACGCCGGAGTCCGACCTGCAATGGGTGCTCTCCGGCTACTCCCTCGCCTTCGGCCTGTTCCTCATCCCCGCGGGACGGCTCGGTGACGCGCGCGGACGCCGCGAGGTGTTCATGATCGGGCTGGCACTGTTCACCCTGGCGTCGGCGGCCTGCGGAGTCGCGCAGTCCAGCTTGTGGCTGGTGGTCGCCCGGCTCGTCCAGGGTCTCGCCGGGGGCTTGATCTCACCCCAGATCTCGGCGTTGATCCAGCAGATGTTCTCCGGTGACGAGCGCGGCCGGGCCTTCGGCATGTTCGGCACGGTGGTCGGTGTCTCCACCGCCGTCGGCCCGCTGTCGGGAGGGCTGCTGATCCAGGCGGCCGGTGCCGGGGAGGGGTGGCGCTGGGTGTTCTACGTCAACCTGCCGCTCGGCGCCGCCTGCCTCCTGCTGGCCCGGCGCCTGCTCCCGGACACCCCCGCGGCCGGACGGGTACGCCTGCGCGACCTCGACCCGCTCGGAGTGCTCCTGCTCGGCACGGGTGTGCTCGCTCTGCTGCTGCCCTTCGTCCAGTCGCAGCAGTGGCCCGGAGACCGGAAGTGGCTGCTGCTCGTGGGCGCCGTTGTGCTGCTCGCCGCCTTCGTCGGGTGGGAGTCCTGGTGCGGCAGGCGCGGCACGCAGCCCGTCGTGGACCTGTCGCTGTTCCGGGTCCGCTCCTACTGGCTGGGCTGTCTGCTGATCCTGCTGTACTTCGCCGGATTCACCTCGATCTTCTTCATCACCACGCTCTACCTGCAGAGCGGCCTGCACTACTCCGCCCTGCAGGCGGGACTCGCCATCACACCCTTCGCCGTGGGCGCGGCGGTCGCGGCAGGCCCCGGCGGCCGGCTCGTCGGCCGGTTCGGGCGGCCTCTCGTCGTCGCGGGGCTCGCGACGGTGGCCTTCGGGCTGGCGGTCACCGCGCTCGCCGCGCACCTCGTGCCCGGCCGGGGCGTGGGGTGGGCGATGGCGGCCCCGCTGCTGCTGGCGGGTCTCGGCAGCGGCCTGGTCATCGCCCCGAACCAGACACTGACCCTGTCCGAAGTTCCGGTGGCGGGTGCGGGCAGCGCCGGCGGAACCCTCCAGACCGCCCAGCGCGTCGGTTCGGCGATCGGGATCGCCGCGGTCGGTTCGATGTTCTTCGCGCAAGTGGGCGGGGACGGGTGGGCCATCGCGTACGACCACGGACTCGTCGTCGCGGTCGCCTTCGTCGTCGTCGCCCTGATCATCGGGCTGGCAGATGTGCACGGGGAGCGCCGCAGCCGGATGCGCGTCCATCGGTCCGCCCGCAGACCGTCCGCGGGGAGAACGCCAACGTAGAGGGAGAACACCATGAAGCAGAGCGAGACCGGAACGGCCACCGTCGCAAACGCGGCCTACGGGCACAAGGCGTTCAAGCGGTCCAGGAGCCACTTCGCCGACCGCATCACCGCCGACGGCCGGGACGGCTGGCCCGTCGAGGCCGGGCGCTACCGGCTGGTCGTCAGCCGCGCCTGCCCGTGGGCGAGCCGTTCCCTCGTCTCCCGGCGACTCCTCGGACTGGAGGATGCCCTGTCACTGGCCATCGCCGATCCGATCCAGGACGACCGCAGCTGGCGCTTCACCCTGGACGAGGGCGGCCGGGATCCGGTGCTCGGCATCAGGTATCTGAGCGAGGCGTACGACACCCGGGAGCCGGACTACCCCGGCGGGGTCAGCGTTCCCGCGATCGTCGACGTACCCAGCGGCAGGCTCGTGACCAACGACTACCAGCAGATCACGCTGGACTTCGCGACCGAATGGACCGCGCTGCACCGGCAGGGCGCCCCCGACCTGTATCCCGAACGCCTGCGTGACGAGATCGACGAGGTCATGGAGGGCATCTACCGCGATGTGAACAACGGCGTGTACCGCGCGGGGTTCGCGGCGGAACAGTCCGAGTACGAGGCCGCGTACCAGGACGTGTTCCGCCGCCTGGACCAGGTGTCCGAACGCCTCGCGGACCGGCGCTATCTCGTCGGCGAATCCCTTACCGAAGCGGACATCAGGCTGTTCACCACCCTGGTGCGCTTCGACGCCGTCTACCACGGACACTTCAAGTGCAACCGCTCGAAGCTGGCCGAGGACCGCGTTCTGTGGGCGTACGCCAGGGACCTGTACCAGACGCCCGGTTTCGGTGACACGGTCGACTTCCACCACATCAAGCAGCACTACTACCGGGTCCACACCGGCATCAACCCCACCGGCATCGTGCCCGTCGGCCCCGACCTGTCGGGCTGGCTCACCCCGCACCACCGGGAGGAGCTGGGCGGACGCCCGTTCGGCGACGGCACCCCGCCGGGTCCGGTGCCGCCCGGGGAGCAGGTCCCGCCGTCGGGGCGTCCCTGAACCTGGAGCCCGTGACGGTCGCGGCCGGGCAAGGGGGCAGGGCCCTGTCGAGTGGCCGGCGATCACGAGATATCTTGATGTCAAGCAATGTTGCAGACGTGGAGCGGAGCACAGGGTGACTGACTCGACCATCATCTACACACACACCGACGAGGCTCCGGCCCTGGCGACCTATTCGTTCTTGCCCGTGGTCCAGGCGTACGCCTCGACGGCCGGGGTCAATGTCGAGAGCCGCGACATCTCGCTGGCCGGGCGCATCATCGCCGTCTTCCCCGAGTACCTCCAGGAGAGCCAGCGCATCGACGACGCGCTCGCCGAGCTCGGTGCCCTGGCCAAGACGCCCGAGGCCAACATCATCAAGCTGCCGAACATCTCGGCTTCGATCCCGCAGCTGAAGGCTGCCGTCGCCGAGCTGCAGGCGCAGGGCTACGCGCTTCCGGACTACCCGGACGACCCGCGGACCGATGAGGACAAGGACGTCCGCGCGCGTTACGACAAGGTCAAGGGCAGTGCGGTGAACCCCGTGCTGCGCGAGGGCAACTCCGACCGCCGCGCCCCCGCCTCGGTCAAGAACTACGCCAAGGCGCACCCGCACCGGATGGGCGCCTGGTCGGCCGACTCGAAGACGAACGTCGCCACCATGGGCGTCGACGACTTCCGCTCCACCGAGAAGTCCACGGTCATCGCCGAGGCCGGTTCGCTGCGCATCGAGCTCGCGGGCGACGACGGCAGCACCACCGTTCTGCGTGAGTCGGTACCGGTGCTCGCGGGCGAGGTCGTCGATGCGGCGGTCATGCGCGTCGCGGCACTGCGCGAGTTCTTCACCGCGCAGGTCGCCCGCGCCAAGGCCGAGGGCGTGCTGTTCTCCGTCCACCTCAAGGCCACCATGATGAAGGTCTCCGACCCGATCATCTTCGGCCACGTGGTCCGCGCCTTCTTCCCGAACACCTTTGCCAAGTACGGACAGGTGCTCGCCGCGGCCGGTCTCTCCCCGAACGACGGCCTCGGCGGCATCCTCAAGGGCCTGGACTCGGTGCCGCACGTGGGCGCCGAGATCAAGGCATCCTTCGAGGCCGAGCTCGCCGAAGGCCCCGCGCTGGCCATGGTCGACTCCGACAAGGGCATCACGAACCTGCACGTCCCCAGTGATGTCATCGTCGACGCGTCCATGCCGGCCATGATCCGCACGTCCGGCCACATGTGGGGCCCGGACGGCAAGGAGGCCGACACCATCGCGGTCCTGCCGGACAGCAGCTACGCGGGCGTCTACCAGGTCGTGATCGACGACTGCAAGGCCAACGGCGCCTTCGACCCGTCGACCATGGGCTCGGTGCCGAACGTCGGCCTGATGGCGCAGAAGGCCGAGGAGTACGGCAGCCACGACAAGACCTTCGAGATCCCCACCACGGGTACGGTGCGGGTCGTCGACGGCAGTGGCAATGTCGTGCTGGAGCAGGTCGTGGGCGCGGGCGACATCTTCCGCATGTGCCAGGCCAAGGACCTGCCGATCCAGGACTGGGTCAAGCTCGCCGTCACCCGCGCCCGCGCCACCGGCGTCCCGGCCGTCTTCTGGCTCGACGAGGACCGTGCCCACGACGCGCAGCTCATCGCCAAGGTCAAGGCCTACCTCGC
This sequence comes from Streptomyces sp. NPDC104309, assembly GCF_055584025.1. Lineage (NCBI taxonomy): Bacteria > Bacillati > Actinomycetota > Actinomycetes > Kitasatosporales > Streptomycetaceae > Streptomyces > Streptomyces sp. NPDC104309. The sequence goes on from NZ_JBVJMV010000060.1 coordinate 28,025, forward strand.
CGACCACGACACCGACGGTCTGCAGATCGAGATCATGTCGCCGCAGAAGGCGACCGCGTTCTCGCTGGAGCGCATCCGCCGAGGCGAGGACACCATCTCGGTGACCGGCAACGTGCTGCGTGACTACCTGACCGACCTGTTCCCGATCCTCGAACTGGGCACGAGCGCGAAGATGCTCTCCGTCGTTCCGCTCATGAACGGCGGCGGACTGTTCGAGACCGGTGCCGGTGGCTCCGCGCCCAAGCACGTCCAGCAGCTCGTCAAGGAGAACTACCTCCGCTGGGACAGCCTCGGTGAGTTCTTCGCGCTCGCGGCCAGCTTCGAGCACCTGGCCACGACCACGGGCAACGCGCGTGCCCAGGTCCTCGCGGACACCCTCGACCGCGCGACCGGCACCTTCCTCAACGAGGACAAGTCGCCGAGCCGCAAGCTGGGTGGCATCGACAACCGCGGCAGCCACTTCTACCTGTCCCTCTACTGGGCCCAGGAGCTGGCGCGGCAGACCGACGACGCGCAGCTCGCGCAGGCGTTCGCCGCGCTCGCGAAGACGCTGCAGGAGCAGGAGCAGACCATCGTCGACGAGCTGATCGCGGTCCAGGGGTCGCCGGCCGACATCGGCGGCTACTACCAGCCCGACCCGGCCAAGGCCGCGGCCGTCATGCGTCCGTCGGCGACGTTCACGCAGGCCATCGCCGCCATCGGCTGACGCGACAGCCGCGGAAGGGGGCGCGTCCAGGCGCGCGCCCTCAGCTCTCCCGCCCCGGTCGGCACCATGCCCGGCCGGGGCGGTTCCTCGATGCCGCGGGCCGCCGCGAGCGCTCGGCGGTGCCGGAAGTTCTCCGCGAAATCCCGTACGAGCAGCCGCTCCGCCGGTAGGTTCGATTGACCCGGATCAACCGCTTTCGAAGGGGGACGGACTGTGCTGACAGGCAGGAACGCCGTGGTCACCGGAGGATCGCGGGGCATCGGCCGCGCGATCGTCGAGCGCCTGTGCCGCGACGGGGCGCACGTGGTCTTCAACTACGCCACCAGCGACGAAGCGGCCGCGCAGGTCGTCCGCGCGGTGCGGGACAAGGGCGGCGAAGCATCGGCCGTCCGTATCGATCTCGCCGATCCGGACGGGCCGCAACAGCTGATGGAGGCCGCCGAGGCGAGGCTGGGCGGTCTGGACATCCTGGTGAACAACGCCGCGCTGTGCCTCCCCCCGTCCCTCATCGCGGACACCGAACCGGACGTGTTCGACAAGGTGATGGCAGTCAACACCCGAGCGGTCTTCATGACGATCCGCCACGCGGCCCGGCGGATGCGCGACGGCGGCCGCATCGTGAACATCTCCACGGCCAACACCGTGCGGCAGGGCCCCGGCATCTCCGCGTATGCCGCCAGCAAGGGAGCGGTCGAGCAGCTCACCGCCGTCGCGGCCCACGAACTCGGAGCCCGGGGGATCACGGTCAACACCGTCTCACCCGGTGCGACCGACACCGAGATGCTGCGCGGCGCCAACGAGCCGGAGGCGCTCGAAGCAGTCGCGGGAATGACACCTCTCGGCCGACTGGGCGAACCCGAGGACGTCGCCGACGTGGTCGCCTTCCTGGCGGGCCACGACGGCCGGTGGATGACAGGCCAGAACGTACGCGCCACAGGGGGGCTGGCCTGAGCGGCGCAGCAGCGATTCCCGAGCCGGTCACCGATCCGGGCGTTCGCCGTCTCCCGCGGTAACGGCGCCGCCCCGCAGGGGAGTTGGAGGCGCCCTGCGAGGATCCGGCGACTCGGAGATGTGAACCGCTGTGCGGGCATTGCCGGTTGAGCGGATGAGGGCGCCGCGCCCCGATCTCCGAGCCGCGGCGTCGCCCGTCGCCCGCACGGAAGTCCGCACCGGCGCCGACGGTGTGCGGGCGGGCCCGGCCGTCGGCCGAGGACGCCCTGACGAGTGAAAGTCATGCGACGGCGGGCGCCGGGCCGCACATAGTGGCCCCGCGGCTGATTTGCTGCACCTGGAATCTGGCGTGACGCGCGCGGGACCGGCCTGTCGGCCATCCCGGTGGAGTCGGGCCCCTGCCGGGTGCCCAGTCCACTCGCGCATGAGATCGAAGGAGCGTCCCAGTGACGACGACGGGCACATCAGGGGCAGCCGAGGAAGACGAGGCGTACGCGAACGAGCTTCCGGTACGCGCCAAGGAACCGGGCAACGTCGTCATCAAGTGGCTGACCACCACCGATCACAAGACGATCGGCACGCTCTACCTGGTCACGTCGTTCGCCTTCTTCATCGTCGGTGGTGTGCTGGCTCTGGTCATGCGCGCCGAGCTGGCCCGTCCCGGGATCCAGATCGTTTCGCCCGAGCAGTTCAACCAGGCGTTCACGATTCACGGCACGATCATGCTGCTGATGTTCGCGACGCCGCTGTTCGCCGGCTTCACGAACTGGATCATGCCGCTGCAGATCGGCGCGCCCGACGTGGCGTTCCCACGGCTGAACATGTTCGCGTACTGGCTGTACCTCTTCGGCTCGATCATCGTGGTGGCCGGTTTCCTCACCCCGCAGGGCGCGGCCGACTTCGGCTGGTTCGCCTACTCCCCACTGACCGACGCGGTCCGCTCACCGGGCATCGGCAGCGATATGTGGATCATGGGTCTGGCCTTCTCCGGCTTCGGCACTATCCTCGGTTCGGTCAACTTCATCACCACGATCATCTGCATGCGTGCCCCCGGAATGACGATGTTCCGCATGCCGATCTTCGTCTGGAACGTCCTGCTGACCGCCGTACTCGTCCTGCTGGCCTTCCCGGTCCTCGCGGCCGCCCTGCTGGTGCTGGAGGCGGACCGGAAGTTCGGCGCGCACGTCTTCGACCCGGCCAATGGCGGGCCGCTGCTCTGGCAGCACCTCTTCTGGTTCTTCGGCCATCCGGAGGTGTACATCATCGCTCTGCCGTTCTTCGGGATCGTGAGTGAGATCATCCCGGTCTTCAGCCGCAAACCGATCTTCGGCTACATCGGTCTGATCAGTGCGACGATCGCCATCGCGGGCCTCTCGGCGACCGTGTGGGCGCACCACATGTTCGTCACCGGTGGTGTGCTGTTGCCGTTCTTCTCGTTCATGACCTTCCTCATCGCGGTGCCGACCGGAGTGAAGTTCTTCAACTGGATCGGCACGATGTGGAAGGGATCGTTGTCCTTCGAGACACCGATGCTCTGGTCGATCGGCTTCCTGGTCACGTTCCTCTTCGGCGGTCTGACCGGTGTGATCCTGGCGTCGCCCCCGATGGACTTCCACGTCTCGGACTCGTACTTCGTCGTCGCGCACTTCCACTACGTCGTCTTCGGCACCGTGGTCTTCGCGATGTTCGCCGGATTCCACTTCTGGTGGCCGAAGTTCACCGGCAAGATGCTGGACGAACGGCTCGGCAAGATCACGTTCTGGACGCTGTTCGTCGGCTTCCACGGCACGTTCCTGGTGCAGCACTGGCTGGGTGCCGAGGGCATGCCGCGTCGTTATGCGGACTACCTCGCCTCGGACGGCTTCACCGCGCTGAACACGATCTCGACGATCTCCTCGTTCCTGCTCGGTCTGTCGATGCTGCCGTTCTTCTACAACGTGTGGAAGACCGCCAGGTACGGCAAGAACGTCGGGGTCGACGACCCGTGGGGCTACGGCCGTTCGCTGGAGTGGGCGACCTCCTGCCCGCCGCCGCGGCACAACTTCCTCACGCTGCCGCGGATCCGTTCCGAATCCCCGGCGTTCGACCTGCACCACCCCTCGGTCCGTGCCCTCGACGAAGCGATCAATCGTCCCGGCACCGGCACGAGCGCGGTCCCGGGGGACAGCGGGGCATGAGCAGGGCGGTCCCGGGAGAGGAGGAGCGAGTGGACCCGGACAAGGACTGTGCGCGCGGTCTGGCACAGCTGGAGGGCTATCTGATGTGGAACGCCGAGGTCGAGGAGGCCCGACGGCAGGCGGACCGATTCACCGACGAGCTGCCGTGGCTCACCACGGCACAGCGCGAGGAGGTGGAGCGGGTCTATATCGCGGACCGTGTCACCACATCGCGGGCCATGCTCTGGCGGATCTCCGTCCGCGCCGTCCAGCTGCGCGGAGAATACGACGCGCGCTACCGCGAGCTCAGGGCCCGCTGTGTCGCGGCCGGCGTCGTGCTCGTCGGCGCGGTCGGCGGCACCTGCACGGCGGTCGCCCTGCTCGCCCGCTGACCCGGGGTTGTCGTCCGTCCGCCGTCCCCAGCAGGCGAAGTCGGCCGCGGCTAGTGAAGATGAGAGATGACGGGCGCGTGCGACGGGGCAGGCGAACGGACGACCGCGCATGCCCGAGAAGGGACGAACACCGTGGCACGACCCAGGATCCTCGTTGTCGGCGCCGGATTCGCCGGGGTGGAGTGCGTGCGCCGTCTGGAGCGCGGGCTCGTCCCGGGCGAGGCGGACATCACGCTCGTCGCCCCGTTCTCGTACCAGCTCTATCTGCCTCTGCTGCCCCAGGTGGCGGCAGGAGTGCTCACCCCGCAGTCGGTCGCGGTGTCGCTGCGACGGAGCCGCAAGCATCGCACCCGGATCATCCCGGGCGGTGCCATCGGAGTGGACCCCAAGGCGAAGGTCTGCGTCATCCGCAAGATCACCGACGAGGTCGTCTACCAGCCCTACGACTACATCGTGCTCAGCCCCGGCAGTGTCACCCGTACCTTCGACATCCCCGGCCTGCTCGACAACGCCCGGGGCATGAAGACGCTCGCCGAGGCCGCGTACGTACGGGACCACGTGATCGCTCAGCTCGATCTCGCGGATGCCAGTCACGACGAGCACGAGCGGGCTTCGCGACTCCAGTTCGTGGTGGTCGGCGGCGGATACGCGGGCACCGAGACGGCTGCCTGTCTGCAGCGCCTCACCACCAACGCGGTCAGGCACTATCCGAGACTCGACCCCAGGCTGATCAAGTGGCACCTCATCGACATCGCCCCGAAGCTGATGCCCGAGCTGGGGGACAAGCTCGGCCGGAGCGCCCTGGAGGTGCTGCGTGCACGCGGCATCGAGGTGTCGCTCGGGGTCTCCGTCGCCGAGGCCGGGCCGGAGCAGGTGACCTTCACCGACGGCCGGGTGGTGCCCTGCCGCACGCTGATCTGGACGGCGGGAGTCACCGCGAGTCCACTGGTCTCCACCTTCGACGCGGAGACGGTACGCGGCCGGCTCGCGGTGACGCCCGAGATGAGCCTGCCGGGCTTCGACGGCATGTTCGCGCTCGGTGACGTCGCGGCCGTACCGGACCTGAGCAAGGACGCCGGGGCGGTCTGCCCGCCCACCGCGCAGCACGCCACGCGCCAGGGCCGCAGGCTCGCCGACAACCTCATCGCCACGCTCCGCCACAAGCCGCTGAAACCGTACGTGCACACGGACCTCGGACTGGTCGTGGACCTCGGAGGCAAGGACGCGGTATCCAAGCCGATCGGCCTCGAAATGCACGGAATCCTGGCACAGGCCGTCGCCCGTGGCTACCACTGGACGGCGCTGCGGACCAATGTGGCCAAGGCGCGGGTCATGACCAACTGGTTGCTCAACGCCATGGCGGGTGACGACTTCGTGCGCACCGGCTTCCAGGCCCGGAAGCCGGCCAAGCTGCGTGACTTCGAGTACACGGACTCCTATCTCACACCGGCACAGGTCCGCGAGCACACCGCATCGCTGCACACCGGTGTCTGACCCTGTTCACGGCTCTCGGAGCGGTGATCCGCGCACGGTTCGGAAGGATCGAGGAGAAGGGGCAGGGCCCGCCGGACAGCGGGACCTGCCCCTTGGCCGAGGACGGTCGAGTCAGCTGTTGCTCTCGTGACCGGCCGTCAGACCGGAGTCCCGTTCCGCCACCGGGGACAGGATGTCGTCCATGCTCTTCAGCAGCTCCGCGTCGAGTGTCACACCCGCCGCCGCGGCGTTCTCCGTCACCTGCTCGGGCCGGGAGGCGCCGATGATGGCGGCGGAGACATTGGGATTCTGCAGCACCCACGCGACCGCGAGCTGGGCGAGGCTCAGACCGGCCTGGTCGGCGAGCGGCCGCAGCTGCTGGACGCGCTCCAGCACCTCGTCGCGCAGCCAGCCGGCGACCATGTTCGCCCCGCCCTTCTCATCCGTCGCCCGGGAGCCGGCCGGGAGCGGCGCGCCGGGCTTGTACTTGCCCGTGAGGGCGCCCTGAGCGATCGGTGACCAGACGATCTGCCCGATGCCCAGTTCCTCCGAAGCGGGTACCACCTCACTCTCGATGACCCGCCACAGCGCCGAGTACTGCGGCTGGTTGGAGATCAGCGGCACCTGCAGCTCGCGGGCCAGACCGTGTCCGGCACGGAGCTGGTCGGCCGTCCACTCGGAGACGCCGATGTAGAGGGCCTTGCCGGAGCGGACGACGTCGGCGAACGCCTCCATGGTCTCTTCCAACGGGGTCGAGTGGTCGTAGCGGTGTGCCTGGTAGAGGTCCACGTAATCCGTCTGCAGGCGGCGCAGCGAGTTGTCGATGGACTCCATGATGTGCTTGCGTCCGAGTCCCCGGTCGTTGTGGCCGGGGCCGGTCGGGAAGTACACCTTGGTAAACACCTCAAGTCCCGCGCGGCGCTCGCTCTTGAGCGCCCGGCCCAGCACGGCCTCGGCCCGCGTCTCGGCGTAGACGTCCGCGGTGTCGAAGGTGGTGATCCCGGCGTCGAGGGCCGCGCGGATGCAGGCAACCGCCGCGTCCTCCTCCACCTGGGAGCCATGGGTGAGCCAATTTCCGTAGGCGATCTCGCTGATGGTCAGACCACTGCGGCCGAGGCGGCGAAATTCCATGTGCCTGCTCTCCCTGTGCTCGTCGGGGGCGGATCGTGCAGGAGCGGTCCATGCTATTGCGCCGTCCCGCCCCGATCGGACAGGCTCAGGCATCGGGAACGGTGAGGTGGACCGTACGGAGGAAGGCCGCGTTGTCCGGGGTGCGCCGGATCCGGTCCAGCAGCGTTTCGAGGGCTGTCTGCGGATCCCTGGAGTGCAGCGCGCGACGCAGGCCGTGCACCGTTCGCAACTCGGCATCCGGGACCAGGAGTTCATCACGCCGAGTGCCGGACGCCGGGATGTTGACGGCCGGGTGGATCCGTCTGTCCGCCAGCGAACGGTCGAGCCGGAGCTCCATGTTGCCGGTGCTCTTCAGCTCTTCGAAGAAGTAGTCGTCGGCGCGGGAGCCGGTCTCCACCAGAGCGGTGGCCACGATGGTGAGGGAGCCGCCCTCCTCGGCGAGGCGCGCGGCCCCGAAGAGCCGCTTGGGACCGAGCAGTGCGGCAGCGTCGACGCCGCCGCTGAGGGTGCGTCCGCCCGCGCCGGACGCGTTGTTGTGGGCGCGGCACAGCCGGGTGAGGGAGTCCAGCAGGACGACGACGTCCCGGCCCTGTTCGACCAGGCGCTTGGCGCGCTCGACCGCGAGTTCGGCGAGCGAGATGTGTTCCTTCGCCGGCCGGTCGAACGTCGAGGCGAGCACCTCGCCCCGTACGGACCGGCGCATGTCCGTGACCTCTTCGGGGCGTTCGTCGAGCAGTACCACCATCAGATGGCACTCGGGGTGGTTGGCGGCGACGGCTGCCGCGATCTGTTGCAGCAGCACCGTCTTGCCGGTTCTGGGCGGTGCGACGACGAGTCCGCGCTGCCCCTTGCCGATCGGGGACACCAGATCGACGAGGCGCGTCGCCGGACCGCCGGACGGCGTTTCCAGGCGCAGCCGCTGCCGGGGGTGGAGCGGGGTCAGATCACGGAAATGGGGCCGGCCGCGCAGCGCCTGCGGGGAGAGGCCGTTGACCCGTACGACCCCGGACAGGGCGCGGGGCCGCTCGCAGAGGCCTTCTACGACATCGCCCTTGCGCAGGCCGTGGCGGCGGATCAGGGCGGCGGGGACCTGCACGTCGCCGGGGGAGGAGCGGTCGCGCTGGAGGCGCAGTGTGCCGTGCCCCTGGTGGGTGAGGTCGAGGAGGCCGTGAGCCTTGGTGGGCAATTCCTTTTGACCGATGGGGAGTTCGAGGATGCTGGTCATGCGGGTGGTCCTTTCGCGGACATGGCGAATGAAAGGGCCCGGACGGTACGGGGGCGGAAGGCATCACGCCCCGGACGACGGGCGGGAAAGCCCGGACGGAGAAGATCCGTACCGGACTGGAAGAAGTGGTGCGGGAAAGCCGGATCGCCGGTCGCAGAAGGACGGGCGCAGCAGCTCTACCAGAAGAAGACGGCACCGGTGTCTCGAACCGAGATGTACACACGCGCCAACTGCACCGTACCACGGTGTGCGCACCGGGTCGGCGGCGACGGCCGCGACATCCGGTTGCCGTGGCCCGTGCGGGGTGATGTGGTTCTCCGGGCCGCACGCCCGCTCACCCGTCCTGCCCGACGCCCTCGGCGCGGAGGAGACATCTTGTCGATACGCATCACCGCACTGACCGACCCCGACCGTTCCGGCGCGAGCCACCGGATGGCGTGGCTGGCTTCCGACCCTGCGGGCAGCCCGGTCGGGTCTGCGTTCCTGCGCCTCTTCACCCGCGAGGGCCAGGACCACCTCGCCGAACTGGAACTCCATGCCCACCCGGCTGAGCGCCGCAACGGCATCGGTTCACAGTTGCTTGGACGCGGCTGTCGCCGCTGCCCGCGAGGAGGGCCGACGCAGCGTCATCACATGGGCCGAGGCAGATTCCTCCGGTGATTATTTTCTGCGGGCCAAGGGGCTGCGCAAGGTCCTCACCCTGACCTACGCCCGCCTTCCGCTGACTGAGACCGACACCGCGGCTCTCCGCAGGATCGTCGGACAGTCGCATCCGGGCTACCGCCTGGTGTCCTGGGACGGCGCCGTCCCCGACGACCTCGCGCCGACGTTCGCCGCATCGCGCCGCGCCATGGACGACATGCCCATGGACGACACCGACTACGGCACGGTCGACTGGGACGTGGCGCGGGTCCGTGCCGCGGCGGCTGCCGTCGCGGCACGTGGCGAGCTGCTCCACACCGTTGCCGCCGTCGACGAGTCCGGCTCCACGATCGTGGGCTTCACCGAACTGGTCGTCCCCGGCGAAGGACAGGGCGACGGCCAGCACTACGGCACCGGAGTCCTCCCCGAACACCGGGGGCACGGCCTCGCACGATGGATGAAGGCGCAGTCCATCCTGCAGGCCCGCGAACGCCACCCGGCCCTCGGCGGCCTGCTGGCGGACACCGCGGACAGCAACACGTACATGCGGAGCGTCAACGACGCGCTCGGCTTCGAGCCGACGCACAAGTCGGTCGAGTTCCAGCTCGATCTCCAGGCCGTGCCGTCAAACTGCCGCCGTCCGGCGGATCATGCCCGGGGCAGGTGAGCCTCGGGCATGATCCGCCGGACGCGACTGGGACGTCAGGCCGTCGCGAACTTGGCAACGTACTTGTCGAAGGGCTCGATGCCGACTTCCGCGCGGAGGTCGTCCATGCGATCGGGCTCTTCGCAGGGCCAGGGAACCGGCGACCCGTCCTTCACGCCGGCGATCTGTGTGCCGTAGATCTGCTTGCGGCCCTCGTTGACCAGTGTGCGGTCCTGCAGAAAAGCCAGCTCGCGCGGGCTGGCCGAGCCTGCCGAAACCGCCCGCTGCATCAGCTGGAGCGCGCGTCGCTGAACGTCGAGCTGTCGGTCGGCGTGCTGGGCGATCAGCCACACTGCGCGGGCGGCCTCCGCGCCGATCAGTTCGGCCGTCGGCCAGCCGTACTCGTCCATGATCTCACTGAGTCGGTCACCGTGCCGCGCGGTCAGCCGGCGCCACGCCAGCTGCTCGGCGGGGTCCTCGCTGTGCGCCTGGACCGAGGACCGGTGATCGGCCGCAGCCATGGCCGTGAGCTCATCCGCCAGCGCGGTAACGTCGTGCGCCACTCTCAACTCCTGGGTCAGATCGGTGCGTTGTGCTCTTCTCCCGCAACCCTAAGGGTGCATATCGGATACAGAGATCATTCCGGAGAACGGTGACAGGCACCTCCGCGGACCGCGATAATGGATCCACCCCCGGAGCCCAAGCCGGATCGCCGCGCCGATCGCGGTGCCGGTCGCGGTGCCCTGGACGACACGGGCACGTTCGTCGTACCGCGTGTCCTCCGCCCGAGAGCCCTTGAGGGCATTGACGGTCCGCCGGACGGACCCTGGTGCCTACGGTCTCTCGTTCGGATCAGGCCGGATCGGCGACCGGGGCACGCAGACCCGGCGTGATCTGAACGAGACGCCCTAACCTCAATACCGGTAACTTAGTGCTTTGGTGTGCGTTTGACTCGTTTTGGCTTGGTGGCGCCAACGAGAGTGATGGCTGCGGTGGTTGGGCGGTCTGCA
>NZ_JBVJMV010000061.1:0-37926 GCF_055584025.1 Streptomyces sp. NPDC104309
CCCGCTTGACCCAGTTCCGCAGAGTCTCGGCCGAGCCGATACCGAGCTTCTGGGCGACCGCCCTCAGCGCGGCCGACTCGTTCGGGTAATCGCCACGAACCTCAGCGACCATACGGACCGCTCGTTTGCGCAGCTCAAGAGGATACGAAGAGGGGCGTGCCATGACTCAATCCCTTCACGGAATCGAGTCTCCATTCGAACCGGGGCGGTTCAGTGTCTGGTTTCAGCTGTTTAGGGGGCCTGGTCGTTCTGAGGTATTCCCTGTGGTGTCACCGAATGATCTAGCCTCGCGCTTTCGCGAGTGTGGGCGTCCGAAGTTTGATCAAATAAGCGAGGAGTGCCTCTGACCTGGGACGATGGGACTTCTCTAGGGTCCTGTTCGTCGTCAGGAAAGCTGCACTCCTCAGATGAAGATGACGGCTCCATGCCCTGCCGAACCCCGGTTGACCAGCACCTTCGAGTCCCTCCGAGCAGCATCACCCCACCGGAGCCGTGGAACCCGGCGCCTACTGGACGCGACAGCCGGGCCACCTGCACTCCCGCAGCCAGTCCGCAACAGCGACTCGGCCCGTCGTAGGAACCGACGGGCCGTCATGCAAGATCGAGGCAGGCAGTCACGAGGAGACCGAGACATGAGCTTTCACCTTCACCTTCGAGCGGTGGCAGAAGATGAGATCCGGGACGACCACGCCTCACTGGAGGAGTTCATGGGCGCGGCCTGGGACAACCATGAGACCGAGTACGCGGCAGGCATCGCGGAATCCATAGCCAAGGACTTCGGCCCCCTCAACGACCTCTACCTGGCAGGGCCCACGCTCGTCGGCGGGACTTCATCATGGGATCTGCCGATCTACGGGGGTCGGATCGTCCCCGCTTACATGGACCAGCAACCGCCATTCGTCATCCTCGACCCGGACCAGGTCGCCACGGTCGCAGACCTGCTCGCCGGGGCCTCCTTCGAAGCTCTCTGGCAGGTGGAGGGGGCCAAACTCACCGCGCCGTACGCCCAGTGGGAGGACCCGGAAGGCGCGGCCAAGGAGAACTACCTTGCCCACCACACCGGCCTTCGGGACTTCTACGGCCGCGCGGCCGATGCACACCGCGCCGTCGTCAAGGCGTTCTGGTACTAGCCTCGCGCTTCGCGAGTGTGAGTGTCCGAGGCTTGATCAAATAAGCGAGGAGTGCCTCTGACCTGGGACGATGGGACTTGTCTAGGGTCCTGTTCGTCGTCAGGAAAGCTGCACTCCTCAGGTGAAGAAGAGTATCGGGTCGTACCCCCGTGTCCGTGTCGAGGGCGGTGGCCGCGGAGCGGTCTCACAGGCCGGGGCCGCGTTGTTGGTGGAGACGGTCCGCAAGAGCGGCCTGGATACGGCGATATCGGCGGCGTTGGCGCCGTGGCGCAGGACGCGGGCAGTGCATGATCCGGGCAAAATCCTGCTCGATGTGGCGCTCGCGGTGGCGCTGGGCGGGGACTGTCTGTCCGATGTCTCCATGCTGCGGGCCGAGCCGGCGGTGTTCGGGTCGGTGGCCTCGGACCCGACGGTCTCCCGCCTGGTCGACACGCTCGCCACGAGCGGGAAGCGCGCGCTGACCGCGATCCGCCGGGCCCGCGCCGACGTCCGCGAACATGTCTGGGCGTTGGCCAGGGACACCGCCCCCGACCAGGGCGGACAGGTGATCGTGGACCTGGACGGTGTGCTGGTGATCGCGCACTCGGACAAGCAGGACGCCGCGGCGACCTGGAAGCGGACGTTCGGCCACCATCCGATCATGGGGTTCGTCGACCACGGGGCGGGCGGTGCCGGTGAGCCGGTGGCAGGCCTGCTCAGAGCCGGGAACGCGGGCAGCAACACCGCCGCCGACCACATTACCGCCACCCAGTTGGCCCTGGCCCAGCTCCCGAAGAGATTCCGGCGCGGGCGCCGCACACTGATCCGCACCGACTCCGGCGGCGGCACTCACGAGTTCGTCAACTGGCTCGCGGCGCGGGGCCGGTGGCTGTCGTACTCGGTCGGCATGACCATCACCGACGCCATCCACCAGGCTGTGCTCCAGGTCCCGGCCACTGCCTGGACGCCAGCCGTCGAGCCCGGCGGCGAGGTCCGCGACAGCGCCTGGGTGGCTGAGATCGGCGGGGACTACCTGAAGGGGTGGCCGAAGGGGATGCGACTGATCGTCCGCAAGGAGCGCCCGCACCCTGGAGCCCAACTCCGCTTCACCGACGCCGACGGCATGCGCCTGACCTGCTTCGCCACCAACACTCCCGGCGAGGCGATCGCCGGGCTCGAACTGCGCCACCGTCAGCGCGCCCGCTGCGAGGACCGCATCCGAGACGCCCGCTCCACCGGCCTGCGCAACCTTCCCTTGCACGCCTTCGCGCAGAACCAGATCTGGCTGGAGATCGTCCAGCTCGCCCTGGACCTACTGGCCTGGATGCCGATGCTCGCCCTGACCGGCAAGACCCGCCGCTGGGAACCGAAGAAGCTTCGCCTCCGCCTGTTCTCAGCCGCCGCACAACTCGTCACCACCGGCCGCCGCCGCTACCTCCGCCTCGCGGCGCACTGGCCCTGGACCGACGTGATCAGCGCAGCGGCCGACCGGCTCCACGCCCTGCCGAACCCCGGCTGACCAGCACCTTCGAGTCCCTCCGAGCAGGATCACCCCACCGGAGCAGTGGAACCCGGCGCCCACCCGACACGACAGCCGGGCCACCAGCATTCCCACGACCAACCCACAACAGCGAAACGGCCCGACGGAAGAACCGACGGACCGTCATGCAAGATCGAGGCTAGCGGTCTGCCAGGTGTGTCTCCTGGCGGAGTTGCCTTTTGATAATCTTTCCGGCGGCGTTCTTTGGCAGATCGTCGACGAAGACAACCGACCTCGGCTTCTTGAACGAAGCGAGGTGCGCTTTGCAGAGCTCGACGAGCTCATCTGCGCCTAGGGTTTGGTCCGTTACGACGAAAGCGACGACGGACTCACCCCACTCGCTGTCTGGAACTCCGACAACCGCGACTTCACGCACTGCCGGATGAGTGAGCAGAACCTCTTCGACCTCGCGCGGATAGACATTGGATCCGCCCGTGATGATGACGTCCTTCGCACGGTCGGTCAGGTAGAGGTACCCGTCATCCGGGTCGAGATGACCGATGTCACCGGTGTGCAGCCAACCGTCCACGAGTGTCTCCGCGGTGGCTTTCGGGTTCTTCCAGTAGCCGTTCATGACCACGGCGCCCCGGACGATGACCTCACCGTCACTTCCATCGGGGACGGGAGAACCGTCCTGCCCGACGATGCGGAGGTCTATTCCGCCGAAGGGGCGGCCACAGGAGCCGGAATGAGCGAGGGCGTCCCCAGGGGGCATCACCGTGATGGTCATGGGAGCCTCTCCCTGACCGTACATCTGGGTGATGATCGGCCCGAAAGCGTTCACCGCGGCGCGCAAGTCCTCCTGGTAGAGGGGGGCGCCGCCGACGACGATGCTGCACAGGCTCGACAAGTCGTACTTTGCGAACTGAGGGTCGCGCACGATCCTGTTCAACATTGTCGGCGCGAGGAACGCCGCGTGTGTGATCTTGTGCCTCTCGATCTGCCCGAGATAGTCGCCTGTCGAGAAGCTGCCGGAAGGCGAGATCACGTTCGTCGCCCCGCGGCCGATCGCAGGGAGGAGGTAGAGGCCGCTGCCGTGGGTGAGCGGGGCAGCATGCAGAAAAGAACTGCCGGGAGCAACCGGATCTATATCGGCGTGGTAGGCGGCGGTCATCGCAGCCAGGTTGCGGTGACTCAACGTGGCACCTTTGGGCCTGCCAGTGGTGCCCGAGGTGTAGAACAGCCATGCTGGATCCGCGTCGTTGACGGCCGCCATGTCGAGCGGCCGAGCGGCGGATACGGCTGAATACGCGGTGCTCGCGTTCGTCCCCTCAGCGGCCGTGGCGCGAATAATCCGGACCTGCGGCGGAAGCATGTCCGCCGCGGCAGAAGTCTCCGCCGAGACGAGGATCGCCGCGGCGCCGCTTTGCTCCACCACGTAGGCGATCTCGTCGGGGTGGAGGTGCCAGTTCAGGGGGACCGCGACGAATCCGCCCCAGAAACACGCCCAGAGCATCTCGACGAGTTCGGGCCGGTTGGGCAGGAGCAGCGCGACCCGATCACCAGGCCGCAGACCGAGCCGGTGCAATCCGGCCGCCACTCCTGCTACCCGATCGACGAGTTCGGGGTAACTGGTCCGGTGGCCCCCGAAGACAAGGGCGTCGGCGCCGCCGGCGCGGCGGCAGCCGTCGACGAGCAGGTGGGCGACGTTCAAGGCGTTCTCCGTGGTTTCACTGTGTGATAGCTGAATGGATCGCCGTCAGGCCGGCGAGCCCTCAGGTTCGAGGGCTCGCCCAGAGCAGTCAGCTTGACGAGACAACTGGTGATTTCGCCCTGAAGGCGGAGAGCGGCTGAACGGCCGACAGAGCCGATCTCACCACTGCCCGTAGTGCGGGCCGTCGGGGAAGTCGGCGACGACAGCTCCTTCAGGAATGTCGTCGACATCGCGGGGGCCGTGGTACTCCCGGGACATCTCGTATGCGATCTCCCGCGCGATCCGGCCACCGCGCATCTCGAAGCAGTGAACGAGGCGCATGCTCACCCGGTCACCGGGCTTGAACCCGAGGTTCGGCATTCCGTCCCCGACCACGGTGAGGTCGCAAATCTGGTCGTCGAAGACGTAGTCCTCGGTGGCGAAGCGGCGAAGCGTCGTGGTCCGGTTGAAATGCACTGTCTCGAAAATCGCCATGTAGGCTTCTTTCACGGTGGCAGCGTCTTTGTACACCTGACCACGGAACGGTGCTTCCCAAACGATGTCGTCGGTGTAAAGCGCGATCGCCTTGTCGACACTTTCCGGGTTCTCGTTGTGGAAATGTGCCTCGACGACACGGAGATTGTGTGCAATAAGCTCCTCGCGGCTCAGAGTCGATACATCGACCTCGAGAAGGTTGCCGATGTCAGCGGTGTGTTCGCTCGTCGTCATGGTCTTTCCTCCTTGCGATGTAATGTGGGCAGTTCAGCGATCGGCGGTGAAGACCTGACGGATCTCGCCGATGCCTTCGACCCAGCTACGGAGTTCCTCCCCGGGCTGGAGGTACCGCTGCGGTTGACGGGCGAGGCCGACTCCCGCAGGTGTGCCGGTGAAGATCAGATCGCCGGGATAGAGGGTCACGCCGTGCGACAGCGATGAGATCAGCTCCGGCACGTCGAAGATCAGGTCACTGGTGCGGCCTCGCTGGACCACGTCGCCGTCGATCGCGCAGCCGAGCTCGAGGTTGTCCGGATCGGACAGCTCGTCCGGCGTGACCAACCACGGGCCGACCGGTGCGAAACCCGCGTACGACTTGCCGAAGCTGAACTGCGGTGCGGGTCCCTGCAGCTGAGAGATTCGTTCCGAGAGGTCCTGTCCGACGGCGAGTCCCGCAACGCTGCCCCAGGCTTCGGCCTTACCGACCCCCTTGGTTTCCCGCCCGATCACGACGACGAGTTCCACTTCCCAGTCCGTGTTCCCGCTGGCTGGAAGCGTGACGGTCGTGTCGGGTCCTGTCAGCGACGACTGGAACTTGGTGAAAACCGGGGGCAGCCGGTCCGGAAGGTCGAACCCGGACTCCGCGGCGTGGTCGCGATAGTTCAGGCCGATCGCGAAGATCTGCCGAGGCTCCGGGGAAGGGGCTCCCAGGCGCGACCGATCGAGTGTCAGGACGCTGTCCGTGGGGTCCACAGTGGCTGCCCAGTCGACGAACACGTCCCAGGCGCCGTAGACCGACGCGGGGTTGGACCCGAACTTGCCTTTGCTGGCCGATTCGACATCGATGCCCGTGGTGTCGTTCAGGACGATGGTAGCTCGGCCATCGTGGTTGGCGAAACGCATGGATCTCCGATCATTTGGTGCCGGTGCCGACGGTGTCGGCACCGGTTGGACCGTGGGGAAGCAGAACCGGCCGTCCGTATACGCCACGCTCGGCCGCGGCGAACGCCTCTGCTATCTCTCCCAGGGAGTAGGTGGCGTAGACAGGCGTTGGCCGAAGGCTGCCGTCCCCGAAACCGGGGGCGAGTTCGCGCAGCCGGTCGGCTGCCGACGCCTGAGTCAGTCGGCCGGTGTTCAGGCCGAGCAGGTGCAGTTCCTTGCGGTAGAAATCCAGCAGATCGATGGTGGCGGCTGAGTCCTGCGGCGGGCTGCTGAGCAGGCAGATCTTGCCGCGCGCGCCCATGGCGCGGGTGATGTCCGCCGTCAGGGGGCCACCCACGACGTCGACGGCGGATGTGGCGCCTGTCGGTCCTGCGGCGTCCACAAGACGATCTCCCAGTGGCAGATCAGAGTCGATCACCCTGTCGATTCCGGCGGCAACTGCCCGGCTGAGTTCGTCGGCCCCTTTGACGACACCGATCACGCGTCGTGCGCCGAGCCAGCGGGCCACATCAGCGGCGGCCGCGCCGACTCCTCCCACGGCACCGGTCACGATCACCGTCGAATCGCGTCCGACCGGACCAGCCAGCCGTAGCGCGGCAGCGGCAGTGAAGTAGGACAGCGCGGAGGCTGCGGCCTCGGCGAAAGACAGCCCTGCCGGCATCGGGGCCACCGCTGTTCTCGACGACGCGAGGTACTGGGCGTAGGCGCCGTCGCAGGACAGGCCGATCTCGCTACCCGCTCCCCAGACGGAACGGCCCAGGAGCTCGCGCGTGCCCGCGACTACAACGCCGGCGAAGGCTCGCCCGAGAACGCGAGGGAACGGCCCCGGCAGGATTCCGCGGCAGGCGAGTGCGTCGCTTCGATTCACCGCGGCGGCACGAACTTCGATCAGTACTTGGTCCGGACCGTCAATGCTCGGTACCGGGATGTCCTCGACCTGGAGCAACGCCGGCTCCATCGAGGAAGCCGGTCTGACTCCGAGCATCACACCGGCGGGCGTCCCGGCCGAGGGACCCTGGTCCGCGCCGGAAGCACGGGCGGCCTGCCGTCCCATCGTCAACTGCTTCTCCCGTCGTTGGGAGAGCGGCGGCTCCGCTCTACCGATATGTTCATACGCTTCTCATGTAAGCATGTCAATGTGATTTTCGAAAGTTTGGCCTGCCAACCACTGCTGGGTGAGCCGGGTGGCGCTCGCGGGCGACAGACCGGCCGCCGAGCCCAGGAACTGCTCCAGCGCCGGTACGAAGTCGCCGGAGGACAGGCCGTGCAGGTAGAGCATCGGCAGCACCTCGCTGATCTTGGGGGACTTGCGGCACCAGGGCGGCAGGATCGCCGAGGAGAACCGTTCACCCGCGACGCCTTCACCTCGACCGCCCCGGCCGCCGTGGTGACCCTGCGCGGCTGGTGGTAGCCGTTGCGCACGACCAGGCGGTGGCCCTTCTAGCCCTTCAGTTGTAGATCAGCTTCAGGTCGCGGGCACGGCGTCTTCGGTGATGGTCGTTCGCCACGGCCTGGTGGTGGCGGCGCCATCGGGACCAGTGCAGTGTGTGGATCAGCCAGCCGTCCGGCGGGGGTTCCGGGAGGATCAGTGTGAGGAGTTTGCGGATCTCTGCCGCGGTGTACGGGATGAGACGGAAGCGTCGAGTGGTGTCTGCAGCCTCCCCCCTTTGGCCTGGTCATCCGCTGTCTCGACCGGGGGCGTGTCAGGGTCGGCGTCGGGAGTGCCGGCCATGCTCGAGGTGTCATCGGCGGCCTGGACGGCCAGGAACGCGGCGGCGAGCATGGACAAGGTGATGTGGCGATACCAGCCGTGCCAGCTTCGGACCTCGTAGTCGGCGAGTCCACACTCATGCTTGCCGAGCTTGATCGCGTCCTCCACCCGCCAACGAGCGCCGGCCACGTGGGCCAGGTGCTCGGGCGTCGTATCGGCCGGGCCCCAGGCCAGGTAGTAGTCGTGCCGGCCTGCCGGATCTTCCGGGCGGCGGCGGGCGATCATCCACCGGCACCACCACGACTCGCCGCCCCCACCCGCGCCGACCGGTAACTCCGGGTCCGGGACGCGGCTGATCCACCACTGCCACCAGCGCGAGCCGGCCGTGCTCGGCCCGGCCTCCAACAGGTGCCATTCCTCCTCGCCCGCCTGCGCGGCAAGCTTGGCGATACTGCGCCAACCCGGCTGGGGCAGCACTGTCTGCGAGGCCGGGACGTTGACAACGTACGGCAGTCGCTGCTCCTCCAGGAACGCACGGAAGGCCCCGTCACGCCCATAGACCTCATCGGCCGCCGCCCAAGTGCCGGGCGGGCACTCGGGCCAGATCCGCTCGATCATCTTCTCGGCCAGACGGGGCTTGGTCGCGAAGGCGACCGTCTCGAGCACGTGAGCCGCTGCACACCGCGCCCGGTCCTCGGTCCATAGGCGCGGCAGGTACAGCTCCCGGTCAACCAGCGCCTGCCCGCGTGAGGTGGCCCAGGCCGCCATCACCCCCACCTGGCAGGGGAAGACCCCGCCCAGGAGCTGTATTTCAATAACTGCTCGATGGGCAAGCCTCGGTGACAGGTTGGAGTATGACTTGCCCTCAACTCTCCAACGCTTCTGCTGCTGGTCTTCGGGCCAAGTTCGATCTGATCCTGCCGCACTTGGACGAGCGCCGCCGTAGGCTCTACCTGGCCAGCGAGGCCGCCGCGCTCGGCCACGGCGGGATCACCCTGGTGGCCACCGCGTCGGGCACCAGCACCGCCACCATCTCGCGCGGCATGGCCGAGCTGACCAGGCATCCTGCGCCGACCCGGCGGATCCGGGCGCCAGGGGCCGGTCGCAAGCCGCTGACGGTCACCGACCCCGGTCTGCTTCCGGCGCTGGAGTCACTGATCGAGCCGCACTCCCGCGGTGATCCCGTCTCCCCACTACGCTGGACCACCTTGTCGCTGCGGACACTGGCCTCGACCCTGACCAGGCAAGGCCATCCGGTCAGTGCCGCGACCGTCGGACGCCTGCTGCACGCTTTGGGCTTCAGCCTCCAGGGCACTGCCAAGACCACCGAAGGCGCTCGCCATCCGGACCGCGATGCCCAGTTCGCTCACCTGAACGCTACCGCCACCGCCTTCCTCGAGGCCGACCAACCGGCGATCAGCATTGACACCAAAGCCAAGGAGTGGCTCGGCAACCGCGACCGCCCCGGGCGCACTTGGCGGCCGAGCAAGAACCCGATCAAGGTGGACTGTCACATGTTCACCACCAGCGACCAGCCGGTAGCCATCCCCTACGGGATCTACGACATCGCCACCAACACAGGCTGGGTCAACGTCGGAACCGATCACGACACCGCCGAGTTCGCGGTGGAGTCCATACGCCGCTGGTGGCAGCGACGCGGCCGCCACGACCACCCGGATGCCAAGCGGCTGCTGATCACCGCGGATGCCGGCGGCTCCAACGATCCCCGCCGCTGGACGTGGAAGAAACACCTGCACTCCTTCGCGAGGGAGAGCGGGCTGGAGATCACGGTCTGTCACTTCCCGCCGGGCACGCAATGCCGTTGTTTGACTACTGAACTATCGTCGCCTGCAGCGCGATGGTCCTGGCGGGTACGCGGCGTGGTGGGGCTTTTGGTTTGCCCTTCGGCCGGTAGGAGTACAGCGAGTTGGGCCGTTTGAGTAAGCGGTCTGCCTCTCGCAGTCGGCGGGTGCCGCTGTCGAGTTTCCGGCGGACCTTTGCTGCCAGTACGGTCAGGAACCTGCGGATCTTCGGCGGGGTGTCGGCGAGCTGGCGGACCACGCTGCGTCGGGTGTGCTTGAGGACCTTGACGAACGAGATGCGGTCCGGGTCGATGCCGTTGCTGTCGGCGAGTTGCATGATGATGCCGGTCAGGCAGTGGTGCACGACCAGATGCGCCCACACTTCCTGGCGCACCAGCTGCGGGTCGGTGGATCGCAGAACTTCCTGCCGGCCCCGCTGGAAGGTCTTGAGCTGATTCCAACCTGCCGGCGATGCCCGTCAGTTGGGCGGCTCTGCAACGCGATGAAGCTCCTGGTAGGAGGTATCACGACCAAGATCCACCGTGCCCCACCAGGAGCTTCGCGTGCTTGTCTACCCGTCGTCGATTGATCTGTCCAGCCGCACCTTGCAGTACTTGAGCGCCCGGCTGCACGCCCGGCGGCGGGAGATCGGGACACGCTGGCGGCGTCTGCCCGCAGGCCGACAGGCCCTGCTCGCATTGGCTCACCTGCGGTGCGGTGATACATATGCCCAGCTCGCTGCCGGGTTCCGCATCGGCATCGCGACGGTCT
This sequence comes from Streptomyces sp. NPDC104309, assembly GCF_055584025.1. Lineage (NCBI taxonomy): Bacteria > Bacillati > Actinomycetota > Actinomycetes > Kitasatosporales > Streptomycetaceae > Streptomyces > Streptomyces sp. NPDC104309. Next base: position 10,223 of record NZ_JBVJMV010000061.1, read on the forward strand.
ATCGCTACGTAGGCGAGGTGATCGACGTCCTGTCCACCCTCGCCCCGACCCTGACCGAGGCGATGAAGACCATCCGGACCAAGGCGTTCGTGATCCTGGACGGCACCCTCCTGCCGATCGACCGGATCGCCGCCGACACCCCGTACTACTCCGGGAAACACAAGCGTCACGGCATGAACGTCCAGGTCCTCACCGATCCGTTTGGTCGGCTGTTGTGGGCGTCACCCGCTCTGCCCGGGTCCGTTCACGACCTGACCGCCGCACGGACCCACGGGATCATCGACGCGCTCGCCGCAGCCGAGCTGAAGTGCTGGGCCGACAAGGCGTACCAGGGAGCCGGCCACCCCGTCCGTGTTCCGTTCCGAGGTCGTCGGCTCAAGAGGTGGAAGCGCCGACACAACAGCAGTCACGCCAAGATCCGCTGTCTGGTCGAGCAGGCCATGGCGGTCCTGAAGAACTGGCGGCTCCTTCGGAAGCTCCGCTGCAGCACCAACCGCATCACCGCGATCGTCCAGGCTGTGCTCGTCCTCCATCACGCGTCAGCGTGAGGTTGGAAAAGGCTCACTTACCCGCAGGCCGCGATCACGGAACTACAACTGAAGGGTCAATATGCGAGTCCACCCGTCCCAAGGCCGGTGTTCAGGGGGCGGGATCACGAGGTTTGTCGGGGGTGGCATATAGCACTGCCGTGTCCAGGTGCGAAGTCTGCCGACGCGTTCGATTAGGAGCTCGCGCACATAGGCGCTGTGGGGACCTCGGCGACAAGGCGGGCACAGGTGCCAGTGATCATGGAGTTGCGACGCTCTGTGACCAATGGGGAGACCTGTGCCCGTCCTTCCAACATGGCTGACCGACCCGCTGTGGGACCAATTCGCGGCGCTGCTGCCCGAACGCCCCGCAGTCGGTCCAGCCCACCCCCTGGGCTGCCACCGGCCCCGCATCGGCGACCGGATCGTGTTCGACAAGCTGCTGCAACTGCTACGGTTCGGCTGCTCCTACCAGGCGATCGCCGACACCACCTGCTCGGCGACCACCATCCGCAACCGCCGCGACGAGTGGATCGCCCTCGGCGTCTTCACCCGGCTCAAGCAGATCGCGTTGGAGTCCTACGACCGGATCATCGGGCTGGAGCTCGACCAGATTGCCGTCGACGGCGCGATCACCAAGGCCCCCGGCGGCGGCGAGGTCGCCGGACGATCACCGGTCGACCGCGGCAAACAAGGCCTCAAACGCTCGGGTATGACGGATGGTTACGGAATCCCACTCGGCAGAATCCTCGCCGGAGCGAACCGCCACGACTCCCCGCTGCTCGCCCCGACCCTGGACCTGCTGGAGGACCTCGGGTCGCTGCCCGACGACATCACCGTGCACCTGGATGCCGGCTACGACTCGGACAAGACCCGCACCGAACTCACCGCCCGCCACCTGCACGGCCGCATCGTGCACAGGGGCGAGAAGACGCCGATCCAGGCCAGCCGACGGTGGCACGTGGAGCGCACACACGCCTGGCAGAACGCCTTCCACCGCCTCGCCCGCTGCTACGAACGCCGCGCGACTGTCATCAACGCCTTCTTCGATCTCGCAGACACGATCATCACCGTCCGCAGCCTGATCCGCCGGGCCTGGACCACCCATCGCTGGGACGAGCGCCCGAAGCGCCGCCCATGAACCCCGCCTGTCTGCGCGGCCTCCTACGCGCAGACTGTTCCCGGCGACCGGCAACCCTGATCAGGCCAATGCCTGAAATGACAACGGGCCACGTCTTGCCCTTGTGGTTCAGGCGAGCCGGGTGTCGTAGGTCTCGCGGTTGGCGAGCACATCGTCCATGTGCACCTCGGCCCAGGCCTTGAGGCCGCCCATCATCTCGTACAGCGACAAGCCGAGATCGGTCAGCTCGTAGGAGACCGTGACCGGCACGGTCGGCACCACGGTGCGGGCCACCAGGCCGTCGCGCTCCAGGGAGCGCAGCGTCTGGGTGAGCATCTTCTGGCTGACGCCGACCAGCAGGCGCAGCAGCTCCGAGTAGCGCATCGACCGGGGCTCGCCGGAGCAGTCGGCGCCTGGCTGGTGCGAGCCGCCGCCGCTGCCGAGCGCGGCCAGGATCAGCGTGACCCACTTGTCGGAGACCCGGTCGAGCAGCTTGCGGCTGGGGCAGGCCGCCAGGAAGGCGTCGTACTCCACCTTGGCCTGTGCCCTCTGTTGGACCGCCGTCATCGTTGCCATGGACCGCTCCTCTCACCCGCGGGTGCCCTACGCACTCCGAAGTGCCTACTTCCCACCAGGAAGCGACATGTCAATGATGGTGCAAGACGCCGTTAGGCACCATCCCCTGGCTCAACACGAAAGGCACGCCATGAGCACCCCCTCCGCCTCCCTTCCCGGCGGCACCTGGACCCTGGGCGGCCTGACGCTCACCCGGTTCGGTTACGGCGCCATGCAGCTCGCCGGCCCCGGGGTCATGGGCCCGCCGGCCGACCGCGACGGCGCACTCGCCGTCCTCCGGGAGGCCGTTGACCTCGGCATCACCCACATCGACACCGCCGACGCCTACGGACCGCACATCACCAACCAGCTGATCCGCGAAGCGCTGCACCCGTACCGTGACTCGCTGCACATCGTGACCAAGGTCGGCGCGACCAGGGACGAGGAGGGAGGCTGGCCCCCGGCACGCAAGCCCGAAGAGTTGCGCCAGGCCGTCCAAGAGAACCTGGAGAACCTCGGCCTCGACACGCTGGACGTGGTCAACCTCCGGCTCGGCGACGCCCAGGGCCCCGTGCCCGGTTCGCTCGCGGAGGCGTTCGAGGCGCTCGTCGACCTCCAGCGGCAGGGCCTGATCCGGCACCTCGGCGTGAGCAACGCGACAGCGGAACAGGCCGCTGAGGCACGCTCGATCGCACCGATCGTGTGCGTGCAGAACATGTACAACCTCGCCCACCGCCACGACGACGAGCTGATCGATGAACTCGCCGAGCAGGGCATCGCCTACGTGCCCTTCTTCCCCCTCGGCGGCTTCAGCCCGCTGCAGTCCTCGGCGCTCACGGCCGTGGCCACCCGGCTGAACGCGGCGCCGATGTCGGTCGCCCTGGCCTGGCTGCTGCAGCGGTCGCCGAACATCCTGCTGATCCCCGGCACCTCGTCGGTGGCACACCTGCGCGAGAACATCGCGGGCGCAGGACTCCCGCTCTCCGACGACGATCTCGCCGAGCTGGACAAGATCGGCCGATAACCCCACGGGACTTCCCAGTGGATGGGCCGGATCGCCCCTCCGCCGCTCGGGCAGTAACGCCGCGAATTGGTCCCACAGCGGGTCGGTCAGCCATGTTGGAAGGACGGGCACAGGTCTCCCCAATGGTCACAGAGCGTCGCAACTCCATGATCACGGAAACCTGTGCCCGCCTTGTCGCCGAGGCCCCCACAGCGCCTATGTGCGCGAACTCTAGGTCGTCGGGCATCAGGACCTGTCCGTGAGCGTCCCGCTGGACCGGCTCGTCGGTCGGAGCGAAGCGGTGGCCCCAGGTTTCCGGTGGGTCTCCGTACGGGGGGTGGGTGTGCTCATTCCAGGAGTGGAGCTGCCACCACTGCTCTCCTGGGCACATGTGCGCGCCTCCGTCGGCCATGGGTCAAGGATAGGACGTTCCTGTCGGCCGGGAGCCCGGTGTGCGTCCAGTCCTGACTGCCCGCCCGTGATTCGTGGTGGGATCTGGAGCTGATATACCCCCGGTGATCACTCACGGTGACACCCGGAGCGCATCACCGAGGAATACGCGACGCCTCAACATGTGAGCCCACCAGTCCCGAGGCCGGACACGCAGGCTGCCGAGGAGGCCCTTGCCGCTCTCGGGTTCGAGTTGCCCGCGCGCTGAGACTCACCGCGCGCGGTCTGTACTCCCGCCGGTCGCTGACAGACGGGGCCGGTAGGGGCCTGTGCCACCAGCGACATGTACGGGACCTACCTCGCTTCGCTGCCTGCCGGGCCGTGGCGGAGACGCCGAAGAGGTCGCGAACGTGTTCCGGTTCCAACTTCACCTGCCCCGCCCCATACCGAGGTCAACGACGCACCGTAGGACACGGTAGTAGGTGGAACGTTCGGTCCTGACAATGATCGCACCCAGACCTGACGATGGTACGAGACAGAATGTTTGGTCTTGACAAAGACATGTTGCGGATGGGCAGTTGCGTCGGCTCGACTCTCCTGACCGGAGAGGCGGGGCACGCGATGGGGTTACGCCAAACCTCGACGCCCCTTCGGAAGAAGGCCCTCAAGGAGTGGTTAGAAATGGCAGCCGCAGATCATGTCAGTGAATTCGCGCGGAAGAGGGGGCAACCGGTGCGTGCGCTACCGGAGTTCTTTTCGGCCGTGGCTCAGGGGAAGGTACACGGCCGATGACTATGGACGCGGAGTTCTACTCCCGGGTGGCCGAGCGGTTCGGTGGCTACTTCAGCGATGCGCAGAGCACCGACGTATTTCCCGACGGCCGTCCGGACGCCGTCTTCGACGAACTGGTGGCCGCGCTGGGGGCGCCGCAGGCCCGGCTGCTGGATGTCGGCTGCGCCGACGGGCGCCGACTGCTGCAGACCTCTTCGGCTTACGGCGCCGTGACCGGCATCGATCTGTCGCCGTCGATGCTGGAGGTTGCCGAGCGATACCGAGAAGAGGCAGGTCTGTCGCACGTAGCCTTCGAGCTGCGCGCCGCGGCCCACACCGGCCTGCCCGACGGGTCCACCGACGTGGTCACCTCCCGCCGCGGCCCGCTGATCGTCGGCGAGTTCGAGCGGGTGCTCTGCCCCGGTGGAGCCGTGGTGTACATGGGCATCGGGGAGCAGGACGCGCGCGAGCTGAAGGAGACGTTCGGTCGTGGCCAGGACTTTGGCAGCTGGAACGGCCGGCCACTGGCAGAGCAGGTTGCGCAGGAACTTTCCGACGTGGGCTTTGTCGTGACGAGGAGTCAGACGTTCCGGTTCGAGGAGTTCTACCACTCGCCCGGTGATCTGGACACGTTTCTGCAGCAGGTGCCGATTCTCGAGGACTATGACCCGGCAGCCGACAAGGAAGCATTCGAGCGATATGTCGATGCGGCGACCGTGGATCAGTGCGTCCGGCTGCGCCGGCACTGGTTCATCGTGCAGGCGCAGAAGCCGGCGGCCTTCACTCCGTCCGATTCTCAGGGAACGGGGCACCCATGAAGCAGGATCTCGTAGTCAACGAAATCTTCGGTCCGACCGTCCAGGGCGAGGGTCGGTCGATGGGGCGCAGGTGCGCGTTCCTGCGGCTCGGCGGGTGCAATCTGTCGTGCTCGTGGTGCGATACGCCCTACACGTGGGACTGGACCGGAGCCAGTGACACCGGAGTCGCCCACGATCCGCGCAAGGAGCTGCACCGCCGCCCGGTCGACGACGTCCTCGCGGAGCTGCTGAAGTTCGAGACCGACCTCATAGTGATCTCCGGCGGCGAGCCCCTGGGCCAGCAGGAGCGACTTGTTCCTCTGGTGGCAGCACTGACCGAACGCGGCAAAGAGATCGAGATCGAGACGAACGGCACACATGCCGCGCACCCCGAACTCGTGTTCGCCGGTGTCCGATTCAACGTCTCACCGAAGCTGTCGCACTCGGGCGACTCCCTGAAACGCAGGATCGTCCCCGACGCTCTCGCCAGTCTCTCGGCACTGCCGAGCAGCACCTTCAAATTCGTCTGCCAGAACCATCGCGATCTCGATGAGGTGGCCGAGTTGGTCGAGGCATTCGACCTGGCCTCGGTGTGGATCATGCCGATCGGGCGGACCGCTGACGATGTCACCAAAAACATGGGCGAGTTGGCCGACGCAGTGGTGGAGCGCGGCTGGAATCTGACGACCCGACTGCACACCTTGTTGTGGGACGACACACGCGGCGTATGAGCAACAGCGCGCAAACAAGAACGGAACTCGAATCGATGACCTTTCACATCACGAAAAAATTCGAATTCTCGGCCAGTCATCAGCTGGCCGGCCTCGCTCCCGAGCATCAGTGTGCCCGCTTGCACGGACACAACTATGTGATCGAGCTGGAACTCGGAGCCGAGGACGCAGATCTGTTGCCCGTGGGCTTCGTTCGGGACTACGGAGATCTGTCCGCATTCAAGGTGTGGCTCGACAACTACCTGGACCATCGGCATCTGAACGATGTGATGGGTGACAATCCGACGGCCGAGCACATGGCCGCCTGGATCTACAAGACCTGGTCTATGGAGCTTCCCGAACTGACCTGCGTACGTGTCTCGGAAACGCCCAAGACATGGGCCGAATACCGGCCGTGACATCCATCATTCCGAAGCCAGAAGAGAGGTGACCGCATGACGGTGCCAAAATTGGACCGCGTTGTTGACCCGTCGGCGCCGGTGACGACCGAGGACCCGCTGGTCGGGCTCGCCCGCCAGTTGCTGGAAGAGATCGGCGAGGACCCGAACCGCGACGGACTGCGCGACACACCCGCGCGGTTCGCCCGCTGGTGGCGCGAGTTCATCAACTACGAGCCGGGTTCCCTCGGCACGCTCTTCGAGTCCATCGGCACGAGTCAGCTCGTCGTCGTCTCGGACATCCAAGTCTGGTCGCTGTGTGAGCACCATCTCCTGCCGTTCAACTGCTCCGTGACCATCGCCTACCGGCCTGCGGGGCAACTGCTCGGCCTGTCGAAGTTCGCCCGGGTCGCCCATCAGTACGCGCACCGGCTGCAGGTCCAGGAGCGTCTCGTGGACCAGATCGCGCTGGAGATCAGCACCCTGTCCGGCACCCCGGACGTCGCGGTCATCGCGAAGGGCGAGCACCTGTGCATGTCGATGCGCGGCATCAAGGCCGCCGCGCAGATGACATCGACCGCATACCGCGGGGAGTTCGGCACGGACCCCGGCCTTCGGAGCGAGCTGTTCGACCTGCTCCGTGCGTGACAGCCGCCGTTCCAGGCACACCCAGGAACTCCGTCCCCTCGCCATGAAAGAACCACTATGAACGCACAAGAGTCCTCGACGCCCGCGGAAGCGGTGCGGCTGCTCCCCACGCTCGACGCCGACCGGCTGCTGGCCGACCTCATGACGGCCCGCGACCACCTGTGGGACGAGCAGAGCTCGTACACGAACGGACGCGTGTCCAGGTGGGCCGAGCAAGACTGGCGCTGCCTCGCGGTGCGCAGCCCCGGCGGCGACAAGACACGTACCGACCCGGGCGGTCCCGGCAGCGTGGAGTTCGCCAACACCGAGTGGTTGGACCACATGCCGTACATTCGCGAGACCCTGCGCTCGACCCCGGGCCCCCTTTACGCGGCCCGCTTCATGGATCTCGGACCCGGAGTTATTGGATACCCCCACTCCGACCCCAAGTTCGCCCCGGACTGGGGTATGGCCCGGCTGCACATGCCCGTCATCACCCAGGAAGAGGCGTCCCTGGACCTCGACGGAGCGATCCACCGCTGGCAGCCCGGTGAGTTCTGGTTCGGCGACTTCAGCCGCAAGCACCAGATCCAGAACGTCGGTACCGAGCACCGCGTCCATCTCGTCGTGGACGTGCTGGTCACCCGGGAACTCGCGGAGCTCTTCCCTGCGGAGTGGGCCGACTACTTCAACAGCTCGGACGTGCTCTACAACCGTCCGGCCGTGACCACGACCGAGCAGGAGCGCAAAGCCGCGCGGTGTTCGTTCGAGGCACCAGAGCACCTGCTGGAGATCGAGGTGTTCGGGTCGCTCACCGGCCCGCAGCCGCAGGCCTCGTTCAGCATCGAGGACACCAGCAGGGGCCTCGCTGTCCGCTCTCCCCAGGACCACCTCTTCCCGCTGGAGGCGATCGGCGGCGACGAGTACCGCCTGGTCGGATGGAGCGACGAGCGCACCATCGCCACGAAACTGGACGGTGCGCGGCCCGAGGTCGAGCTGACCTACCGCAAGGGCCACCGGACGGACCGGCTGAGCGTCCCGGCCGCGCCGGCGGCGTGACGGCCGCCGCTTCCTCGGAGCTCAGCGCACCGCTGCCCTGATTCTTCATCCCCTTCGTTTGCCGGAAGGCCACGTATGCCGAAAACTGTCGCGATCGTGTCCGGAGGCCTGGACTCGGTCACTATGGCGTACCACCTCCACGAGAAAGGACACACCCTTCACCTGCTGTCCGTTAACTACGGCCAGCGTCATCTCGTCGAGCACGAGTTCGCCGCGAAGGCGGCGCGAAGGCTCGGGGTGCCGCACGAGGTCGTCGACCTCAGCCCCGTCGGCAGGCTCCTGAGCGGGTCCTCGCTCACCGACCCGAACATCGACGTGCCCGACCACCACAGTGGCGCGTCCGGCGGGAGCCCGAATGTCGTACCCAACCGCAATGCCCTCCTGCTGTCCGTCGCCTTCGCGGTCGCCGTCGCCCAGAAGGCGGAGGCGGTGGCCGTCGGCGTCGTCGACGACCTCCATGCCGCGCCCGACAGCAACGCCGCGTTCATCGACTCCTTCCTCGCCATGGAGCGGATCGCGACCCGGGGATATGCCCACCCGGACCTGACCCTGACAGCGCCCCTGGTCAGACTCCGCAAGAGTGACGTGGTGTCGCTCGGCGAAAAGCTCGGCGTCACCTGGACCGAGACCTGGAGCTGCTTCCGGGGCGACGCCCAGCAGTGCGGGCGGTGCGCCGCCTGCACTGAGCGGCGGGAAGCGTTCCGGGACGCCGGCGTGAGCGACCCGACGACCTACCAGACCAGTGATGAGCAGGAGTTGACATGACCGACCGCTTCCCCGTGCTCGACCTCCGTGACGCCGCCGGTTCGCCGGAGACCCGCGCGGAGTTCCTGGACCGGATGCGCCGGGCCATCCACGAGGTTGGCTTCTTCCAGCTCGTCGGCCACGGGGTCGAGGACGCCGAGGACATACTCGAACTGGCCCGCCGGTTCTTCGCCCTGCCCGAGCCTGACCGGCTCGCGCTGAACATCCTCGACTCGCCCCTGTTCCGCGGCTACTCCGAACTCGGCCGCGAACACACCAAGGGCATCCCCGACCAGCGTCAGCAGCTGGACATCGGGCCAGAGCAGCCCGTGCGCACACCCGCGCCCGACGACCCCGCCTACCGGTGCCTCATCGGCCCGAACGAGTGGCCGAAGGCGATGCCCGAGCTGCGCCCGGCCATCGAGTCCTGGATCACCCGGCTGACCGAGCTGTCCCATCAGCTGCTGCGGCTGATGCTCGAATCGCTTGACGCCCCCGCTGGATTCCTGGACGACGTGGTCGACCCGGACCCCCAGATCCACCTCAAACTCCTGCACTACCCCGGCCCCACGGAGACGAGCGAGGACACCGGACCCGGCCAGGGCACCGGCATCCACAACGACCTCGGGCTCCTGACCCTCCTCGTCCAGGACGACAACGGCGGCCTTCAGGTCGCAGTCGAGGAGGGCCGGTTCATCGACGTGCCGGTGATCCCCGGGGCGTTCGTGGTCAACCTCGGAGAGCTGCTGGAGGTGGCGACAAGGGGCTACGTACGCGCCACCCTTCACCGGGTGGTCCGGCCCGCCCCCGGCGTCAACCGCTACTCCATCCCCTTCTTCTTCAATCCCCGGCTCGACGCCACGATGCAGCCCCTGCCCAGCCCCTACGTCGAGGGCGCCGACGGTGTCATCGACGTCGTCGGCAACCCGTTGTTCGCCCTCTACGGCGACAACGTGATGAAGGGGCTGATCCGCTCCTTCCCCGACATTGTGGCCCGCCACCACCCCACCCTGGCCGCCACAGCCGGGTCCGGAAGCTCCTGACACCGGGCGGCCTAGCACCTGTTCACCGCCGGCCCGGACCGGGCCGCGCGGTGGCGCCATCACCGTGCCCGACGGGGACCGAACATGAAGTAGGGCGAATCTCATGAGAATCAATCTTCTGGGGCCTCTCCAGGCCTTCGGGGACGATGACCGCGTCGACATGGCACCGGCCGCTCAGAAAGTACGTCAGACACTGGCGCTGCTCGTGCTGAACTCGGGCCGGGTGGTGCCCTTCGAGTACCTCATGGACGAGCTGTGGGAAGGCGACCCGCCCGCCAGCGCACACACCGCGTTGCAGACGTACGTGTACCAGCTCAGGAAGAGGTTCTCGCTGGGCAACCCGCGGCGCGGCGGCGCGGTGCACGCGACCGGGCCGCTGCTCGCCACGGTCGACGGCGGCTACCAATTGTCGCTGCCCGCCGACCACGTGGACGTCTTCCGGTGCGAGCCGCTGCTCGCCCGTGCCCGCGCCGAGTTCGGTGACGAGGACTTCGCCCGGGCCCGCGACACGGCCGCCGCGGCGCTGCGGATGTGGCGCGACGACGCCCTGGTGGACGTGCGCAAGGGGCCCGCGCTGCAGGCCGAGGCGGACCGGCTCAAGGAGTCGCGTACCAGCGCCCACCACCTGCGGATCGAAGCCGACCTGCACCTCGGCCGGCACCACGAGGTACTTGGCGAACTCGCGGCGATGGCCGGCCGGGAACCGACGGACGAGCGGGCCCAGGGCAATCTGATGACGGCCCTCTACCGCATGGATCGGCGGGTGGAAGCGCTCCAGGTCTACCGGCGGGCGCGCGAGCACATCGCCGCCGAGCTGGGTCTTGACCCTTCGCCCCAGCTCAAGGCCCTGCACACGGCCATGCTCACGTCGGACGAGGCGCTGTTGCATCCCGCCGGTCGGCTCACGGCCGTGACCGCCGCCACGCGTGTGCCCCGCCATCTGCCTGCCCCGCGCGAGCGACTGACCGGACGCGCCGACCAGCTGGCGCGCATCACTGCGGTGCTGGCCGGCCAGGGGCGCCAGGACCGGCCGCTCGTGATCGTGGGCGGCGCCCCCGGCACGGGCAAGAGCGAGCTGTGCCTGCACGCCGCGCACAAGGCGAGCGGCCACTATCCGGACGGACGGCTCTACGCGCGTCTTCGGGACGGCGCCGGCCGGCGGGTGCGGCCAGCCGAGATCCTCCGCTCGTTCCTCCTCGGACTCGGCGCGACCGAGGAGCAGTTGCGGCTGAGCACGACCGACCTGAGCCTGTTGTTCCGTACCTGGACCGCCGACCTCCGTGTCCTGGTGATGCTCGACGACGTGTGCGACGTACGGGACCTGACGCCGCTCCTGCCGTCCGGCGCGGGCTGCGGCGTGCTGATTGGCAGCCGACAGCGACTGTTCGTGTCCTCGTCGGCGGCCCATGTCGAACTGACCGGACTCTCCTTCGACGACTCGCTGCACCTGCTGGAGTCCTCCGTGCCGAGACACCGCATCACCATGGACCCGGAAGGGCTGCGACGGCTGACCCGGCTCAGCCGGGGCCTGCCGGGCGTGCTCTTCGCGCTCGCCGCGCAGTTGCGCCGCCGCCCGCACTGGACGGCCCGCCAGGCCACCGCCTGGGTTCTCGCGTCGGGTGACACCGACAGCGATCCGCTGGACGTACGGGCCGGCTTCGACCGGACGTTCGCGACGCTGCCCGCCGAATTACGGTCCCTGGCGTACGCACTGCTGTCGCCCGGCGTCCCCGACCGGCTCACGCCGACGATCGGCGCGGCGGTCCTGGGGATCAGCGAGCAGCAGGCAGAGGACCTGCTGGAGGAACTGGCGGAGAGATACCTGCTGCGCGTGCAGCACCCGTGCGTGAACGGCCGGTTCTCCTACGAATGGGAGCCTGGGATAAGCCCGTTCGCGGCGCGGGCGAGCAGCGCGCCGGTCATGTGCTCCCCATGACGGTCATGGCTCCAGTACAACCGTGCCCGTCGTGCCGCGCGTCTCCAGCGCTTGGTGCGTGCAGCAGCTTCAGCGAATCGAGGTCGAACGTCAAGCTCGGAAGCGAAGCTTTCAGCAGTGGAGACACCGTAGCGTGAGAATCTTTGTCAGCGGCGTCCGCAAAGGCTTGGAAGAGGAGCGTGACTCTTTCCGCAGGCTGATCACCGCGCTGGGCCACACCCCGGTGCGGTTCGAGGAATTCACACGAAACGTGGAGACATACGCCACCTGTGTGTTCCGCGGCTCCGTGATCGCCGGGATGACCCCACGCAGGACCGTACCGGCCGACGCGCTTTGTCCGAACCCGCCCAAGCAACCCAACCTTGGAGAACCGTCATGCCACAGCGCCCGAAACTCGTCCTCGTCGGTCAGTTGTCCGTGTTCCCCTGGGTGTTCGAAGCAGCCAAGCGCGCCGGTATCGACCTGATCCTCGTCCCCAGGGGGGACGACTCGGCGGAGTCCGCTGGGCGGGCCGACGCGGTGGTCGAACTGCTGCCACTGGACATCGACGAAAACCCGGAAGGCGCGCTGTCCGCGCTCGCCGACCGCTACCGGCGGGAGCCCTTCGACGGAATCATGGCGGGCAACGAGAGGGTCGTGCCGTTCGTGGCACGGGCCACGCGTGAGCTGGGCCTCACCGGCCTGACCGAGGAGGCGGCGGCCGTGGTGCGCGACAAGCGCAGCATGCGCCATCGCCTGCTGGAGGCAGGTCTGGGCGTGCCTGGCTTCGTGGCCATCGAGGATCCGGACGGCTGGACCGACGCGCTGGCCTTGCGGTTCCCCGTCGTGGTCAAACCAGCGAACGGCCACTCCAGCCTCGGTGTGATCCGTGTGGATGACAAAGACTGCCTTGAGCAGGCCGTGGCCCGCACATGGAAGCTCATCGAAACTCACCACCTGGGGGTCGCCGACGGATCGACCCCAGAAACCGGTGTGTTGGTCGAGGAGTACCTGGACGGGCCGGAGGTCTCCGCAGAATCCCTCGTGCACCACGGGCAGGTACGGGTCTGTGGCGTCAGCTGGAAGGGGGAACTGGCGGGGCCCTACTTCGAGGAGACCATGTTTAGGGCCCCCGCCCAACTGCCCGCCGAGATACTCGCCGCGATCGAGGCGGAGGTGATCGGTGCCCACCATGCCTTCGGCATCACGGAAGGCACCACGCATACCGAACTGCGGCTGGTCGGTGGGGTGCGGCCGGTTCTGCTGGAGATGGGCGCGCGCCTCGGCGGCGGGGGCTTTACGCACCACCTCGTCCACTTCAGCACCGGGATCGACCTGGCCGCCGAGGCGCTGCGCATCCACCTCGGCCGGGAACCGCTCTGCTGGCGTGAGGAGCCGGTACCGGTCGGTCACGTGGCGGTCTATGAGGTGCCGGTCGGCAGCGGAGGACGGATGAAGCAGGTACACGGCTTGGACTCGGTGCGTAACGACCCGCAGGTGGACTACGTGGTGCAGACCGTGAGTCCCGGCGCACTGCTGCTCCCCTACCCGGATTTTTCCGGATACCCGGCCATCGTGATCTCCCGTCACGAGTCGGATGCCGCGGCCGAGGCGTACCGCGCCCACCTCGCCCGGACGCTGCACGTCGAGTACGAAGAGCAGGGTTGAGCATGCGCCACGGCGCGGTACGCCGTGGCGGACAACGCCTCATGGCCTCCCTCCGGACGACCGTGGACGGATTGCCGTCCCTACCGGTGGCTCTGGGGCGGCATGCGCATCAATGCACCGGCGGATTAGCCTCGCGCCTTCGCGCGCCCAGCAGACTCGTAGTCGGGGGGGGGGGGGGGGGGGGTGTGGGGGGGGGGGGGGGGGGGTGTGGGGGGGGGGGGGGGGGGGGGGGGGGGGGGGGGGGGGGGGGCTGGGGGGGGGGGGGGGGGGGTTGGGGGGGGGGGGGGGGGGGGGGGGGCGGGGGGGGGGGGGGGGGGGGGGGGGGGGGGGGGGGGGGGGGGGGGCGGCGTCCCCAAAACAGCCCCGGGGCTATCCCCCCCCGCCCCCCCCCCCCCCCCCCCCCCCCCCCCGGCGCGCGGGGGGGGGGCCCCCCCCCCCCCCCCCCCCGACTACTTCGCCGGCCTGACCGGGTGGTGTTGCCGACCGGTGAGGGTCTGGCCGCCATGAAGATTCTTCCAGGCAGGCGTGCAGGCGGTCCGCACGGAGGTCTGCCCTGACGCTGAGGGCTGTTCAACCGTCCGTCGTGGACGGTTGAACAGCTCCTCTCTTTTCCCACAGCAAGCTTTTCTCGTACCGCACTTGAGTTGTGGTTGAGTCGCCTCGACCGATCCCGTGCAACACTCGGCCCATGCTCGAGAAGTGTGCTGATCAATTTCTGTTCGAACGGACAAGGCAAATTCGCAGGGGCCTCACGGGAACCCCGCTGATTCCCCTGGCGGACGAGCAGTGCGACATCGTCGCGAAGCTGGAATTCTGCAATCCCGCCGGAAGTACCAAAGACCGTTCGGCACTGTGGATTCTGGAACAGGCAATCGGTCGCGGGGAGATAGCGCACGACACCACGGTGGTCGAGTCGTCGTCCGGCAATTTCGCGCTGGCCCTGGCTTTCTACTGCCGAATGCTCGGCATCCCGTTCGTCCCGGTCATCGATCCGAACTGCAACGAGGCCACCGAGGCCCAACTCCGGCTACTGTGCGAGCGGGTGGAGAAGGTAGCCATCCGTGATGCGGCGGGCAGCTACCTGAAGTCCCGGCTGTCCCGGGTGCAGGAACTGCTGGCCGAACTCGACTCCGCCTATTGGCCCAACCAGTACGCCAATCCGGATGCCCGCGACGCGCATTACCGCTTCACCGCGGACGAGTTGATCGCGCAGGCCGGCCCGCTCGACTACCTTTTCGTCGGCGTGGGCACGGGCGGCACGATCGCCGGGCTCTCCCACCGGATCAAGGAAACGTACCCGGGCTGCGTGGTCGTCGCGGTCGACACCGAAGGCTCGGTGATCTTCGGAGGTCCGCCGAAGAAGCGGCGGATCCCCGGCATCGGCTCCAGCATCGTGCCGCCGCTGTGCGGTCAGGCGCTGATCGACCAGGTCGAGATCGTCTCCGAAGTGCGCGCCGTCGAGGCCTGCGGCGCCCTGGTCGCCAAGTACGGCTTGTACGCGGGCGGTTCGACCGGCAGCACCTATGCCGCCATCCGGGACTACTTCGCTCGTCGCCCGCCCGCAGCACGCCGTCCCCGGGTCGCCTTCATCGCCGCCGACCGCGGCCATGCCTACGCCCAGACCCTCTACAACCCCGTGTGGCAGCGGCAACTGCGCGCAGAGGCGGTACTGCCCTCCGACGTCGAGACCCTGTCAGTCAACTGAAGGAGCACTCCCCGTGTCCACCCTGGCTCCGCCGCCCATGACCCTGATCGGTGCAGGCGACATCGCCGCCGAGACGGACCGTCACCGTCCGGAGCTCATCGAGGTCGTGCGTGCCGCCTATCTCACGCACGACGCCGGACAGAGCTCGAACCCGCACAGCTCGTTCCTGCGCTTCCCGTACCAGGAACGGTCGCGCATCATTTCCCTGCCGGCCTATCTGGGCGGCGAGTTCGAGGTCGCCGGCAACAAGTGGATCGCCAGCTTTCCGGACAACACGCGCCACGGGATCCCCCGCGCGTCAGCCACGTTGATCCTCAACGACTGCGTCACCGGCTACCCGTTCGCCTGCATGGAGTCCTCGATCGTCTCGGCGACGCGGACGGCGGCCTCCGCGGTGCTCGGCGCGCAGACGCTGCTCGGCGCGCGCCGTGCCCGCCGGGTCGGCATCGTCGGTACGGGGCTGATCGCCCAGCATGTATGGCGGTTCTTGCGTGATCTCGACTGGGAGATCGACGCCTTCCGGCTCTTCGATCTCGACCCGGCGGCGGCAGGCCGTTTCGCCGCCGTCGTTTCCAAGGACACCGAGGCCGAGCTCGTGGTCGCCGAAACGGTGGAGGAGGCGTTCACCGACTGCGACCTGGTGGTGCTGACCACCGTGGCCGGTGAACCGCACCTGCACGATCCGCAGATGCTGGCCCACAAGCCGGTGGTCCTGCACCTGTCGCTGCGCGACCTCGCCCCCGAGGTGATCCTCGCCGCCCAGAACTTCACCGACGACGTCGACCACGCCGTACGCGAGCGCACCTCGCTGCACCTGACCGAACAGCGCACCGGCAACCGGGACTTCGTCGACGGCACCCTCGCCGACCTGCTGCGCGGGCGGCTGCGCCGGGACCACGGACGGCCGGCGATCTTCTCGCCGTTCGGACTCGGCGTCCTCGACCTCGCCGTCGGCAAGTGGGTGCACGACCGGGTCGTCGCCGCGGGCGGGGGCCACCGCGAGAGCGACTTCTTCACCGGGGTGGGGGTCTGACGTATGAGCACCTCATCCGCCCCGGGTCCCGCCGGGGACCTGTATGTCGTCGTGCTGAACGACGAGGAGCAGTACTCGGTCTGGTTCGCCGATCGTGCCCTGCCCGCGGGCTGGACCGCCACCGGCGCGCTGGGCTCCCGGCAGGAGTGCCTGGACCACATCGAGCGGGTGTGGACCGACCTGACGCCGCGTTCCGTGCGGGCGTCACGATGACGGCCGCCGCCCTCGCAACGACCTGGCTGCGCGGGCTGGGCAGCCGTGAAGGCACCGCGCGGCAGCGCCTGTTCGTCTTCCCGCACGCCGGTGCGGGCGCTTCGGTCTATCGGCTGGCGGCGTATCTGCCAGACAGCGTCGAGGTCTGCACGGTCCAGTTGCCCGGCCGGGAGAGCCGCTTCGCACAACCGGCCCTGACGTCCCTGGACGAGGCCGTGGCCACGCTCGCGCCGCTCGTCGCGGACCACACGGAACTGTCGTACGCCTTCTTCGGGCATAGCATGGGCTCCCTGATCGCCTTCGAGACGGCCAGGCAGCTACGGGCCCTCGGCAGGCCTCTGCCCGACCGGCTGTTCCTGTCGGGCATGCGGGCCCCGGGTCTGCCGGACCGCGAACCGCGGCACGAGCTGCCGGACGACGAGCTGCTCGCTACCGCCGAATTCGACGCTGTGGACGCTGAGTTGCAGGAGCTGCTGCTGCCGATCCTGCGCGCGGACCTGACGCTGTGCGAGACGTATACGCCGCGTGCCGAGGCGCCCCTGCCGTGTCCGCTAACCGTGCTGGCCGGCTCGGACGACGAGAGCGTCACCGAAGCGGAGCTCGCCGGCTGGCGCGAGCACACCTCGGCCGGCTTCGAAGTGCACCTGTTCCCAGGTGCTCCCCACCTGTATGTGCGCGGCGCGGAACCGCAGCTGGCGGAGACGATCACGCGCGCCTTCCCCGCACGGGGCTGAGAAAGGATCGTTCATGGCGCCGAGCACCCTGGTCGCACTCTGGGAGCGCCAGGCAGCCGCGACACCCGACGCGGTCGCCGTCGTCGCGGAAGCACACAACGCCACCTACTCCGAGGTGGACCGTCGGGCCACGGCACTCGCCGCCGAGCTGCGAGCACGCGGCATCGGACCGGAGTACCTGGTCGGCGTCTGTCTCGGCCGCTCGGTCGAGATGGTCGTGGTCCTGCTCGGCATCCTGAAGTCGGGCGCCGCGTATCTGCCGCTCGACCCGGGCTACCCGGCCGAACGGCTGCGGCACATGACCGTCGACTCGGGGGCCAAGCTGTGGGTGTGCGACGCGGACCGTCGCGCGCAGGCCCTGGCGTCCGGCGCGGCCGACGTCCTGCTGGTAGAGGACCTACCCGCGGAGCCGTCCGCGCCGGTGGCCCAGGTGGTGCGCCCGCACCACCTCGCGTACGTCATCTACACCTCCGGGTCGACCGGCCTGCCCAAGGGGGTGGCCGTCGACCACGCGGCGCTCGCGTCATTCCTTCGGAGCGTGGCCGAACGTCCCGGCCTCACGGCGGACGACCGGGTGCTCGCGCTGACCCCCTTGTCGTTCGACATCTCGATCCTGGAGCTGTTCCTGCCGCTGACCCGGGGAGCGACGGTGGTGATGGCCCCGGGCGCCGCCAACACCGACCCCGAGCTGCTGGCCGCCACCATCGGCGAGGGGGGTGTGAGCATCGTCCAGGCGACCCCCACCACCTGGCGGATTCTGCTGGCGTCCGGCTGGACGGACGGGCACGGCCGGGTACTGCTGTCGGGCGGTGAGCCGCTCGATCCGCAGCTGGCCCGCGACCTGCTCGCCACCGGCGGCACCCTGTGGAACCTGTACGGGCCGACCGAGGCGACGGTGTGGGCCACCGCCGCCCGCATCGATGCCGTGGGCGACCCGGTCACGGTCGGCACGGCCCTGTCCAACACCCGGCTGCACGTCGTCGACGAGGGCGGGCGGGAGGCTGGCCCAGGAGTCACCGGCGAGCTGTGGATCGGCGGCGCGGGCGTGGCGCGCGGCTACCTCAACCGGCCCGCGCTGACCGCCGACCGGTTCGTGCCCGACCCGTTCGGGGACGCCTCCGGGCGCCTGTACCGGACCGGCGACCTCGCCCGGTGGTCCGCCGACGGCATTCTGGAGGTGCTGGGGCGCAACGACCACCAAGTCAAGGTGCGCGGCTTCCGCATCGAGCTCGGCGAGATCGAGGCCTGTGTGCGCAGCCACCCTCTCGTCACGGACGCGGTGGTGGTCGTCGACCGCGAGGCAGCCGGCGGCGACCAGTTGGTGGTGTACCTCGTGCCCGCGCACGACGCGCGGAACGTATCCGAGGACCTTCCCCGCCGGATACGTGACCACCTGGCGCGGCGGCTGCCCGCCCACATGGTCGCGCAGGGCTACGCAGTGCTCGACGCCCTGCCCCGTACTCCCGCGGGCAAGGCCGACCGCGGCGCCGTGCAGCGGATCCCACACAGCCCGGTCCGGGCGAGCGGGCCGATGCCCGACGATGCCCCGCTGCCGCCGCACACCGCGGCGGTACGCCGCGTGTGGGCCGAGGTGCTCGGGCTCGACGACGTGTCCCCGTACGACGACTTCTTCGGACTGGGCGGCCAGTCGCTCACCGCGGTACGGAGCGTGGCCCGGCTGCGCGCGGAACTCGGCGTGCCGGTCGACGCCCAGTCGGTCTTCGCGCATCCGACACCCGCCACGCTCGCCGCCGCCCTGGACGGCGTGGCGCCCTCGGACGACGAGCCGATCCCCGCGGCCCCGACCGCCGAACTCTCCTTCGGCCAGGAACGGATCTGGTTCTTCGAGCAGGTCAACGCCGCGGTGCCCGCCTACCACCTGCCGGTCGCCCTGGGCCTGCCCGGCGGGCGCGTCGACCTGACGCTGCTGCAGGACTGCCTGTCCGCGCTGGTGCACCGGCACCCGGCGCTGCGCACGGCCCTCGTCGCCGTCGACGGCCGGGTCCGCCCCGAACTGCGCGAGCCGGGTCCGGTGCCGCTGCGCCGCACCGAGGTCACCGAGGAGGACCTGGACGCGCTGATGACCGAGCGGATCCGCGCCCCCTTCGCCCTCGACCACCCACCGCTGCTGCGCGCGGACGTGCTGCGTACCCCGAACCGTGACATCACATTGCTGACGATTCATCACATAGCATGCGACGCCGCATCGATGGACCTGATGGTGCGGGAACTGGGCGAGCACTACACGGAGCTCGCCGCCGGCCGCCGCCCGGCCCCGACCCCGCAGCCCGTGACGTACGCCGACTACGCGGCCTGGCAGCGCGAGCGACTCACCGGCGCCGAGCTGGAGCGGCTGCTCGACCACTGGCGCACCCGGCTGTCCGGCGTGCCCGCCGTGGAGCTGCCGACCAGCCGGCCCCGGCCGGCCGTCGCGAGCCACCGCGGCCGCCGCGAACTGCTGCGAATCCCAGCAGACCTGGCGCACCGGCTGCGCACCCTGTGCCGGGCCGAGGGCGTCACCCTGTTCATGGGCCTGCTGGCCCCGTTGCAGGCGCTGCTCGGCCGGTACGCCGACGAGAGCGATGTCGCCGTCGGCACCCTGACAGGCGGCCGACCGCGCACCGAACTGGACGATGTGGTCGGCTACTTCGTGAACACCATCGTCCTGCGCACCGACCTGTCCGGCGACCCCACCTGGCGCGGGCTGATGGGCCGTGTTCGCGAGGTCGCGCGGCAGGCGTACGCGCACCAGGAGCTGCCCTTCGAGAAGCTGGTGGCGCACCTGAGCCCGGAGCGCGACCTGAGCCGCAACCCGCTCTTCCAGGTGCTGTTCGCCCTGCACGAGGAGCCGAGGGCCGGTCACCTCACCGAGCTGTACGACCGCAAGGAGCTGGAGGGACGACTCGGCACCGCCCGCTTCGACCTCGCCCTCGACGTGACGGACCACGCCGCCGGGGCCGGTGACCTCAGCATCTCCGTCGAGTACGCCACCGACCTGTTCGACCCGGACTTCGTCCGAGGACTCGGCCGGCACTTCGTGCGGGTGATCGAGCGGATGGTGTCCGACCCCACCGCCCTATTGTCCGAGCTGGAGATCATCTCCGCCGATGAGCTGCGCACCCTCTCCACCGGCGACCGGGCCGAGCCGCTGCCCGAACCGACCACCCTGGTCCGCCTGTGGGACCGCCAGGTGCGGACCACTCCGGACGCGATCTGCGTCGTGGGCGACGGCCGGTCGCTGACGTTCGCCGAGACCGACGCGCGGGCCTCGGCCCTGGCCCGGGAGCTGCGGGCCGGGGGCGTGCGCCCCGAAAGCCTGGTCGGCATCTGCCTGGAACGCTCGGTGGAGCTGGTGGTCGCCCTGCTGGGCGTACTGAAGGCGGGCGGCGCCTACGTCCCGCTCGACCCCGGCCACCCGACGGACCGGCTGCAGTACCTGCTGGCCGACTCGGGCGTACGCCTGGTCGTCGCGGACCCGGCGCACCCCGCCTCCGCCCTGTTCCGCGAAGACGGCGTACAGCTCGTGGCGGTGGACCAGGAACCCGGGGCGGCCCCCGGGCCGGCCGAGGAGGCACAACCGCACCACCTCGCCTACGTGATCTACACGTCCGGCTCGACCGGCCACCCCAAGGGCGTCGCGATCACCCACGCCAACATCACCGGGTTCCTGGAGTGGAACCAGCGGCTGTGCCGGCTCACCGGACGGGACCGGGCCCTGCTCAACCACTCGGTGGCGTTCGACAACTCGGTCTGGGAGATCTTCCAGTGCCTGGTGTCCGGCGCCGAACTGCACCTGGCGAGCCCCACCGCCGCCTACGACCCCGAGGAGTTCCTGCGAGAGGTCGCCGAGCGCGGCATCACCACGCTCAACGCGACGCCCTCGCAGATGCGGATCCTGCTGGAGTCCGGCACGGATGCCGCTCCCCGACTCGGCTCCGTACGGCTGGTGTTCACCGGGGCCGAGGCCGTGCCGCACGATGTGGCCCGCCGCATCCTGTCCTCCACCGCGCCGGGATGCCAGGTTTTCAACGAGTACGGGCCCACCGAAGCGACCGTCACCTCGGCGTTCTGCCCGATCACCAAGGAGCTGCTCGACCGGCACAGCCATCTCCCGAGCGTCCCGTTCGGCCGGGCGACCGACAACGCGCACCTCTACGTGCTGGACCCGCGGCTGCGCCCGGTCGCCCCGGGCTGTCGCGGCGAGCTGTACGTCGGCGGCGGCGCGGTCGGCCGCGGCTATCTCGGCAGGCCGGCCCGCACCGCCGGGGCGTATCTGCCCGACCCGTACGCCGCGGAGCCCGGCGCCCGTATGTACGCCACGGGCGACGTGGTCCGGCTGCTGCCCGATGGAAATCTGGTCTTCCTCGGCCGCAACGACCACCAGGTCAAGGTACGCGGCTTCCGCATCGAGCTCGGCGAGATCGAGTCCGCCCTCCAGAGCCACCCCGCCGTGGCCGACTGCGTGGTGGCCGTACGCCGTGCTCGCGCCGGCGGGGACCAGCTGACGGCCTACGTGATCCCCGATCCCCCCGACCGGCCCTCCCCGGACCCGGCGGACCTCCGCGCCCACCTGGCGGACCAACTGCCGCCCTACATGCTGCCGCAGAGCTACACCGTGATCGACGAGATCCCGCTCACCCCGAACGGCAAGGTCGACCGGGATGCACTGCCCGACCCACGCCCAGTGCCCGTCCCGGCCCCCGCCACCCGTCCGACCGTCACCAAGCAGCAGCTCCTCGTCGCCGACGTGTGGCGGGATTGCCTGGGTGTCGAGGAGGACTTCGGGCCACAGGACGACTTCTTCGACGTCGGCGGCACCTCGTTGACCATCACCACGGTCGCGGGCCGGCTCAGCGAGCGACTTGGGCGCCGGGTCTCGCCGGTCCTAGTCTTCAGGAACCCTACCGTCGAGGGCCTCGCCGAGGCCCTCGAGGAGGACACACAGCGATGAGCAGTACCAACTCTCGATCGTGTTCTGCTTCTTCTTGCCCGAGACGAAGGCTTTGCGTCCGGGGCGGCCCGCGCGCGGGCGTCGGACCTGGACTTCCGTGCCGTCGAGCCGGATGTCGACACCTTCGGCATCTGCGTAGGCGAACAGGTCGTCCAGAGTGCGGATGCGCAGACCGGGGCGGCCGGGGATGGCAAAGCCCCGCGCGGCAAGCAAGGGTCTGACCTCGCGGATCGCGGCGGAGACGGTGGAACGGTCCACCCCGTACAACTCGGCCAGGGCGGCATGTGGCAGCCCGAGCCGCAGGTGGACCAGGGTGGCCGCGAGCCGGTCGGTGAACACCAGGCGCGGCTTGCGTCCGGCACCCTCGGCCCGCTTGCGGGGCCCGCCCCTCATCACGTGCAGGGCCGACGCGCGGGCCGCCGCCCAGGGCGGGGCGAGTTCTTCGAGCAACTCCCCGAAATGTGCGCGGGAGACCCCGGACAGGGCAGGATGGGTACAGGCCGCACGGGCCCAGGTCAGCTTCACAACTCGCCCAACCCGTAAAGCCCTTCCCGTGTCACGGCCGACTCACTCCCGTCCTTCCCCCAAGGTCGTTAGGGTCGGACCAATGGCTTCCATAGATGTCTCCCTGCGTCCCGTGCACCCCAGCGATCTGCCTGTGTTCTTCCGGCGCATGAGCGACCCCGAGTCGAATCGGATGGCCGCCTTCACCGCCGAGGACCAGACGGACCGGGCCCACTTCGACGCGCATTGGAAGCGCATCCTCGCCTCGCCCGACGTCGTCACCCGCACCGTGCTCGCGGACGGCGATGTCGTCGGGCACGCGGCCGTGTACGGCGAGCCGGGCGAGCGGGAGGTCACGTATTTCATCGATCGCTACTACTGGGGGCGGGGCATCGCGACCGCGGCGCTGCGGGGGCTGCTCGCCGAGGTCCCCGAACGCCCGCCGCTGGCCCGGGCGGCGGCGGACAACACCGGATCGGTGCGGGTCCTGGAGAAGTGCGGCTTCAAGGTCGTCGGCGAGGACCGGGGCTTCGCGAACGCGCGGGGAGCGGAGGTCGACGAGCTGGTGTTGCGGTTGGACGGATAATTTTCCCAACCCCGTTACTGGAGGCGGTCGAGCATGCCGAGCGCGACGGCGTGCCAAAGCTTGTCGACCTGGGCCCTGCGGGCGGCGAGAAGGTTCGCGATGAGCCCCCTGGTTGCGGGCCGATGTGGTAAACGTGATAAGGCATCAACTTCTTCGTACCCATTCCGGCACTCATCCGTCAAGGAAGGTCCTGTGATGCGGTCGCTGTCAGAGCCCACGGGTAACGGCCCGGTCATAGACTCGGGAATCCCCGTACGGGACTTGGTCCGTGAGATGGTCACTGAGGTCGCGCCGGAGGAGTTGATCCTCGTCGACGGGCTCAGCCGGGTCGACGACGACACCGCAGTGGGCCGGTTGTCCGGGCGAGCCGGGTCGAGCGAGCCATTGGGGTTCGGTGTTGAGGCGGTCAGCGCGCTCGTCACACCGGTGGTGTGGCTGGCGCTGGACGAGGCGGCCCGCAGCATCGTCAGCGCGGTCACCGAGAAGGCGGCGAACCGATCGATGGCCTGGGTGCGCCGGATAACGCGTAGGAGCGCCCCGGTCCGGCGGGTGCCCGCGCTGACCCCAGAGCAACTGGCGGCGGTCGGCGTACGGATACGGGAACTGGGCGCGGAGAGCGGGATGACGGACGCCGCCGCTGTCGCGCTGGCCGAGCGGGTGATGGCTCGCCTCGTCGTATCACCGATAGTCGGCGCCGCAGGCGAGCCGGCTTCCGGCCCACTCGCATCCGGCAACAGCAACGGCACTGGCACGACGGACGTGTGACGGGAGACGGTCCGCGTGCCAGAGGGCCGGCGGCCGGGCATCAGGGGGAAGCCCATGAGGGGGATCGAGACGGGGCCGGTCAGCGGCAACGGGGTGCGTGTCGATGAGCGGGTCCTGGCGGCGGGCACGGGGTTGAGGTTCGTTCTGCTGCTGGTGCTGTTCGTGGCCAGCAGCGCGAGTACGGCATCCACGATCACCCGCTCGCTGGTCGACCCGCACAACGCCGGTGTCGGATGCGCTCTGGCGGCCGGGGTGAACCCGGAGAGCGACCTGCTCGGCAACGGCCTGGCCGTGATCCGAACGCAGGGCGCCTACGAGCGTTGCGTCCACCGGTTCGTTCCCGAAGCCGCCGGTTGGGCGGCACCAGCCGTCGTCGGCGTACTGCTCGCCGCCGCCTGTCTGCTGTACTGGGTGCTGCCTCGCTGGAAGGAGCGCCGTAGCCGTCTCGTGAGTGTCGAAGAGGTCGATTCCTGCGGTGAGTTGACCGAGTCACTCAATGCCCTGGTGGCCGTAGCGGGCCTGAGCCGCGCCCCGCGCTTCGTCGTCGAGGCCGACGCGATCACCCCCAGCGCCGTGGTGTTTGGCCGGCTGCGCCGCTACACCGTCTGCCTGCATGGCGGCCTGGTCGTACGCAGGCACGCCGATTCGGAGGCTTTCCGCGCCGTCGTCCTGCACGAGCTGGCGCATATCCGCAACCACGATGTCGACCTCACCTATGCGACCGTCGCCCTGTGGCGGGTCTTCCTGTGCACCGTACTTCCCGCATACGCGGTGTGGGCCAGCCTCGACATGTTGGCCTCGCTCAGGTCACCTCTACTGGGTCCGTCGGAGCGGCTGGGCACGGCGCACGACCTGCTGAAGTCCGCGGTGATGATCGTGCTGGTCTACCTCGCGCGGGCCGACATCCTGCGCACACGCGAGATCTACGCGGACCTCGGCGCGCTGCGCTGGGGAGCCGATCCCGCCGCTTGGCGCCGCAGCCTGCCGCCGGGCGAGGACGGGACAGCACGCGGACGGACAGCGTTCAGGCCGTTCTTCGTGCTGTGGCGGACCCATCCCGTGTGGGACCTGCGGCTGACCGCGCTCAGCGACCCCCGGGAGCTGTTCGGCCTCCACGGCCTCACCGTCTTCGTGACCGGTTGCACGGCGGCGCTCGCCGCGGACCAGTTGTCCACCTCGCTGGAGAACGTCGGAGCGAACTGGCCGGAGTTGTTCGTGGCCACCCTGATGGCAGGACTGGTCACGGCGATCACCGGCATCGCCCTGTGGCGGGGCGTGGCCCGCGCCGTGCTCACCGGCGACCGGCCACCGACGGGCCTGCTAGCCGGATGCTGGCTCGGACTGGGCCTGGTCGTCGGGGAGTTGTTATCCACCAGGACGGCTGGCGCCACCCGTTGGCTGCCCCGCCACCCAGAGGTCCTGCTGCTGTTGGTGGTCCTCGCCGTCGGAACCATGTGCTGGTCGGCGCAGTACGCGGAACTCGCGGTCAGGGCGTGGCGCGGCCGCAGGCTGCGACCGGTCCTACTGATGGGACTGGTCGCAACGTGGTTCATCTTCACGCTGTGGTATGCCTGGTGGTGGCTGTACGGCAGCAACTTCACGTTGGGGTGGGGATTCTCCAACACGGCGATCAGGCATGCCCTGCAGGCCGATCTGCCCGGGGCGGTAGTCGGGCCAGACGGCGGGCTGTCGGCGATCGCCGCGCTGCTTCCCGTGCTGCTGCCGGCGGGTACCGACTTGCGCATGCTGTGGGGGGCCGGGGTGCTGTGGCTGCTGCCGCTGCTGACCTGGGTTGTGCGCCCCGCCGTCGGTCCCGCGCCGTGGGCGCGGGAAGCGCTCGCCGGTGCTGAGGCACCGCCGCCGTTGCCGGGCGGACGGCTGCCCGCGATGCGCCGGGTGGTGGCCGTGGCGGGCGCGGGTGCGGTCGCATGCTGGGTAGCCGTGGTCGCTGTCATGGCATACATGCATTCCTGGCAGCCGCCGGTGGACCAGCGCTGGGGGACGTATGTCCTGGTCTACATCTCCTTGCTGCTGGTCGTTCTCGCCGGGGTGACGGTGGCCACGGCCGGGGTGACGAGCACGGCGGCGGTCCGCTTTTCCCTGCCGCTGGCCCTCGTGGTGGCGGGCATCACGGCCTTGCTCGGCCTGGCTGGTGCGTTCCTGTTGGAGTCCTTCGACGGATGTCTCGGGCCGTTGAACACCCTGTCCTCCACTTGCCGCTGGCTGCCCGCGGGCGCCTGGCCGCTGACAGAACTGCTCGTATCCTTCGTATTGGGGCTGGGGATGTTCGTGGCCACTGTCGTGGCCATCCTGGGCGCGGCGCTGCGGCGTCAGCCGCGGGCGCGCGGGGCTATCGGAGGGGCACCGTCAGGCGGACCGACAGCCCGGCGCCGCAGCGAGCTCGTGGCCCGCCGGGTGTGGGTCGTGGTAGTGGGCCTGAGCGTGGTCACAGTGACCGCAGTCGTCGGTCTCCCTCTGGCAGGCGCGACGTCCGGGCACACCAGCCTCACGGTCCAAAACCTCGTGCCTCCGGCCCCTGTCGCTCCGGCATCCCCTGCGGTGCTCGCCCTCCAAACGGACGCCTGGCTCAGGCTCGGCGGCCGGGGCATGCTCGCCCGCCTGGACACCGACATCATCGACATCCTCCAAGCGCTCCAGGACGACCGAGCCGCTTCCGACCGCCAGTTCGCCTCTACCCACATCCGCCCGCACTGCCTCGACACCGTCCAGCAAGTCCACATCGCCGAGGCGTACTTCCCCGTCCCAGATCCCGCCGTCCAGCAACACTGGTCGAAGCTGCTTACCGCCGCTAGTCGCGCCGGCATCGACTGCCGACAGGGCATAGACGAGGGCGTCTACCGCCAGTACGCGAAGGCGATGCAATCGTTCGTCTCCCTCGGAGACCAGGCGTCGCAGGTGTCCTCAGACTTCGCGACGGAATCGCGGGGAGCCGCCAAGCCATAGGCCGGGACTGTAATTGGTCGCGCGGGTAGGTCAGGGCCGTCGGCCTGGGCGGGCATCCCACCAGTAGGCCGTCCAGGCCCGGCGTAGCAGCCTGCGGATCACGATGACCGCGCTGGCCAGCGCCACCCACGCGTCCTGCACCACCGCGCGCCGGTCGGTCACGATCGCTAACGCCTTGAACCCCCGGTTGTGCCAGGAGTTGGTCCGCTCGATCACCCACCGGTGGGTGTGGTTGATCGGCACGAACTGTCCCTTCGGGGTGATCCGCCCAGCGCAGCCCAGCTCTTCCAGCAACGCCCGGTTTGACTGTGAGTCGTAGCCGGCGTCCAGGTGCACCGTGATCGCCGGTGGCAGACGGAACCCGAACAGTCGCAGGGTCTCCAGGGTGGGACGCAGCAGCGGCGAGTCGTTGCGGTTCGCGCCGGCCAGGACCCACCCCAGCGGCAAGCCGCCACTGTCGACCAGTACCGAGCGTTTCAGACCACTCTTGCCTCGGTCCACCGGGCTGCGCCCGGTGTTCTGGCCACCGCCCGGGGCTTTCACGATGCAACCGTCCACCACGAGATTCTCAAGGTCCAGGCGAATGGCCTCGTCGTAGGCCTCCAGCGCCAGATGGTGCAGCCGCTCGAAGAGGCCAGCGGCGATGGGTGCAAATCTTGTGAGGGTGCCTCGTTGGGGTGATTCGCGGGGGTTCGGGATGTGCTGGTGTGGGGCGGTCTCTACCGTCGGCGAGGTGAGCCGGCCGTGGGTGCGGGCACCGGGTGAGGTGGGGTGGAGTGGTGCCGTCGTTGATGGCCGCGTTGGATGCCAGAGAGAGTGAATGCCGGGCTAAGTGGTCGGCTCCGGAAGTCCTTCGGGGGTTGATCACGCTGCCAGGGCGATGGAGGATTCTTGGTGTCGGTCGGCGGATGTGTGTCGGTCG
>NZ_JBVJMV010000062.1:0-37698 GCF_055584025.1 Streptomyces sp. NPDC104309
CCAGATGCACGGACGAGCAGGCTTCACCCTCCTCCGCCACCGCATCCTCCTCGGATAGCGCCACGCAGAGTCACCACCGAATGTGAGACAGAGCCAAACGAGCGGTGTAGCTCAGGTTGTTGGAGTTACTGACGGGCTGCGGAAAGCCTGCCGTCGAAGGTGATGTCGAAGGCGTTCAGGGCGGTCTTCCAGCGCATGGTCCAGCGGGCCTGGCCCTTGCAGGTGGGGTCGAGCGACATGATCGCCATGTAAACGCACTTCAGGGCGGCCTGCTCGTTGGGGAAGTGGCCGCAGGCTTGGGCCGCGCGCCGGTAGCGGGCGTTCAGACTCTCGATGGCGTTCGTGGTGTAGACGACCTGGCGGATCGCGTCGGGCAGGCCGAGGAAGGGTACGAACTCGCTCCAGGCCCGTTCCCAGGCTCCGGGAATCGAGGGGTACTTCTTGCCCCATTTCGCGGCGAACTCCTCCGGCCGGGTGCGAGCTTGGTCCTCGTTGACAGCGGTGTAGACGGGTTTGAGGTCGCGGGCGACATCGGCCCAGTCGCGGCGCGAGGCATAGCGCAGGCTGTTGCGGATCAGGTCGAAGCCGTCAAGAAACAACGCGTTGCTCTGCAAGCGCGGTCTCGTTGGTGTGGTATGCGCATATCCGACGAGGTCCGCGGCCAACTGGTGAGGCGGTTCGAGGTCCTGCTCCCGCATCTGGACGAGCGTCAACAGCGGCTGGCGCTGGCGACCGAGGCACGGTTGCTCGGCCACGGGGGCGTACGCCTGGTCGCGCGGACGGCTCAGGTCAGCGAGACGACCGTTCGCAAGGGCGTCTTCGAACTTGAAGCCGGGCACGGGCCACTGCCCGAGGGGAGGGTCCGGCGCCCCGGCGGCGGCCGGATGCGGGGCGTCACCGCGTAGACGCCGCGCGCGCCGTGCCGGTCCGCCAGATGACCGACGGTGACGCCCAGGACCAGCGCGACCACATCGGCCATGCCGAGTCCGAGCCCCACCTGACCTGCCGGAAGGTGGACCGCCTCGGTGAAGTAGAGCACCCCGGCCGTCAGATAGAGGCCGTAGCCCATGGTGTAGACGAAGTTCGTGGCCGCGAGGACGCGCTGCGGCGGGGTGTCCGGTACCAGGCGGGGCATGCGGGACTCCACGTCACAGGTGGAGAAGCGGGGGCCCGGCAAGCCTGTGGCACGCCACTCGCATCATCAAGAGTGTTGCCCCGGCCGCCCGGCCGCCCCGGCTGATCAGCCGATGGGCTCGGCCACGATGAGCTGGAACCGCTCGAAGGACAGCTTCACGGTGTTGTGCTGAGCAGTGGCAGTTCCGAGTGACTTGCCGGTGAACGGGTCGGTCAGGCGGTACCGCGTGCGGCCCAGACCGCGCAGCTCGACCGTCCCGTCCCACTGGTCGGCGTAGAAGGCGTAGTGGAGGGTCCGCTTCTTGGCCACAACATGCGCCTCGGGCTTGTCGAAGCCGATGTCGTACAGCTCACCGCGGTACTCGCCGGTGGACAGCATGTTCTTCTCGTACAGGGACACCCACTTGCGCCAGAGGACCTCCTTCTCCGGGGTGAGGTCGGTCGCCTTGTCTGGGGCTCCGGTTCCGGGGAGGGTGAACTTGGTCGACAGGACGGCTCCGACCCCGTAAGAGGACGCGAAGTCGTTCCCGCCGTCGCTCAGTTCGACGTGGTCACCGGCGTAGCTGCTGCCCGCGCCCATCAGCGCCTTCATCGACTTGCCCTTGCTCCGGACCTGGTAGGAGGACTCCGGGTCCGAGCTGGGGT
Source organism: Streptomyces sp. NPDC104309 (assembly GCF_055584025.1). NCBI lineage: Bacteria > Bacillati > Actinomycetota > Actinomycetes > Kitasatosporales > Streptomycetaceae > Streptomyces > Streptomyces sp. NPDC104309. Next base: position 1,780 of record NZ_JBVJMV010000062.1, read on the forward strand.
ACTGGTCGACGTAGGGCAGGTTATGGAAGGCGAAGGCGGTGCCGCAGGGGCAGAGCTCGACGAGGGCGTCGGGGTTCGCCTCGTGCGCGGCTTCGTGGATCGCCTTCCAGAACAGGGCCACGCCCTCGGTGGATTCCTCGGGGCGGGCGTGCTGGTGCTTCGGGTTGTAGCAGGGCGCGACGCTGTTGAGGTGCTGGCCGTCGATCTTGAGCCCCTCGTAACCCCAGTCGCCGATGAACCTCTTCGCCTGCTCGACGAAGTAGTCCACCGTCGGCTGGTAGGCCGGACAGAGGGTGTAGGCGTCCCACCAGGTGACGTCCTGCTTGTTGCCGTCGCGGTCCAGCAGCAGCATGTCGGGCCGGTCCCGGAACAGGTTGCTGTCGGGGTCCGCCGCCAGCGGGGCCCACCACAGGCGCGGCCGCAGACCGGCGTCCCGTATCTCCTTGGTGAAGGCCCGCATGTCCGCTTCGCCGCGCGGGAACTTCGCCGTGTTGATGTCCCAGTCGCCCTCGTTGGTCTGCCAGCCGTCGTCGAGCGCGGCCCAGCGCAGACCGACCTCGTGCGCCTTCGGCAGCGCTCCGGTGACCTGCTCGGTGGCGAAGTCGCGCTCGTAGCCCCAGGCACACCAGATGGGCTCGAAGGCCGAGGCGGGGACCTTGGGGGCGCGCTGGCCGATGTCGCTCATGTAGTCGCGGTACCGCTGGAGCGGCACGAAGTGGTCGCCCGGGAGGGCGGTCAGGAACGTGGTGTCGGTGCTGAGCCGACGGCCCGGCTTCAGGGTGCGGGCGGTGTCGTCCTGGATGGCGATGCTCGCTCCGGCGTCCGTCTTGCGGACCGGCATGCGCAGGACCGTCGCCACGGGCTCGACATGTCCGACGGAGAGGCCCGCGCCCCGGCGCCAGACGGTCGCCAGCGGGGTGCCGCCGCCGTAGTCGGAGGAGTCCATCCCCAACGAGTTCTCCTGGACATAGCCGTCCTTCACCGGCATCACCCAGTCGCGGCGGTCCGTGTACGTGGTACCGGAGAAGGTGTAGAAGCCGCCGGGAGTCTCCAGGAGTTCGTGGGCTCCGTTGCGCCACCCGGTCACCTTCAGCGCGGTGGAGGACCTGTTGGTGTAGGTCACCTTCATCACGATCATGCCGGTAAGACGCTCGAAGGAGGTCAGCACGACCGTCTTCTGTACGCCTTCCTTGGACGTGCCCTCGATCGTCACCCGGACGCCCGCGCCGTGGCGGGGGTGCCGGGTGTCGCGGGTCCGGTGCCCGCGGTAGGCGAACGCCTCGATGGCCTTACCGCCCACCAGCAGGGCTTCGCCGGCGTCGAAGCGGGTGAGGTCGACGCCCTTAAGCGCCACCCGGCTGCGCAGTTGGTCGTCGAACTCCAGGGTGATGGAGGTGTCGCCGACTCCGACGAGGTCAGGATCCGAGTTCGGTGCGGCGGCCGCGGGTGAGGCGCCCATGGCCACGGCGGGGAAGGCGGCCAGGCCGGCACCCCCCAGCGCCACCTTCAGTACGCTTCGCCGGTTCATGTCCGTCATGTCGAACTCTCTTTCGGTCGTGCGTGCCCGACTGGGGCAGCCGCCTTTTGTCCGCGTTGTGGATCGTCAAAGTCGAGCCGCACGCTCGCGACGAAGCGACCGTCCGTAAGGCTGGTCGATGCCTGGTCTACTACTGGTTTTCGCAGTGGGTCGGCTGGGGTCGGGAGCGGCGTATCGTCCGAACGGGTACCCCAGTGCGAGGTCGCCTCCGGCGGTAGCGGGCAGGCACCCTCGGTGAGCTGCGACAACGCTGCCTCGATCACCGGCGGGTGCCCGGGGCACGGCGAAACGGAAGGTCGCTCACGGGCGACTTCTTCATCATCGGGTGGCCTGCTTCGAGAACGTAAGCGGTATTCGAGTGGCATGTCAACGGGTGGGCCTCCTGGACGAGGGTTCGCGCCGTCGATCAGATTGGTATGCTTCTGGTATGAGAGATGCGAGAACGTCGATGCCCAGAGGCCTGTTCGGTGACGACGTCCTCCCGTTGTACGAGCGCACAGCCACGCAGTTGCTCGACGACCTGCGCGCCGCTGCCGCCCGCCCCGGTGACCGGCTGCCCTCCGAGCGGGCTCTGGTCGACCGGTACGCCGTGTCGCGCGTGACGCTGCGAGCGGCCCTCGCGCAATTGGAGTCGCGGGGCATCGTGCGGCCGTCGTCGTCGCGCGGGTGGTTCGTTGCCGAGCTCGGTCTGCTCCCCGAGGCGACGATGACGTCCGCCTCGGCGGCCCCGCAGGTCCAGGGGTTCGCCGACTATGCGCAGGTCAACGGCTTGACGACGGCCGGCAAGGTGCTCTCCGCCACCGTTCGCCCGGCCACGGTGTCCGAGGCCGAGCAGCTCCGGATCGCTCCGGGCGCCGACCTCTTCGACCTCCACCGACTGCGCTTCCTCGACGGTCTGCTCGTCGTGCTCGAGCACAACCGGCTTCCGTTGGCGGCCTGCCCTGCCCTGGCCGAGACCGACTTCAATACGGCCTCGCTCTACGCCACCCTGCGCGCCGCCGACCCGCCGCAGCTGCCCCGCATCGCCGACTATTCGGTCGAGGCCCGCCACCCGACGCCACGGGAGATCGAGCTGTTCGAGATCGGGGAGACCATGCCGATGCTCGTCGCGACCCAGCTGACGTCGAACCAGGAATCACGCCCGATCGAACTGACCGTCCAGGTCTACCGGGGGGACCGCTACCGGTTCCGGGCCTCCATCACCAACCAGACTTAAACGATCACCAACCGGACTTGAACGATCGCCGCGGATCTGCCGGTTCGGCTGTGCAATACCAGATGCATACCAGAACCAGACTATTGACGACCCCAAATAAGACCAGTACTGTCCGAAATGAGCCGCAGGCCATGACGGCACATTGGCTTGAGATACACGTTGAGTAAGGGGTTGGCAATGCAGAGCCCATTGAGCGAGGTGGTCCGGCGTCAGAAGGCCGGACAGTCGCAGGGCATCACCTCGGTGTGTTCGGCTCATCCGCTGGTCATCGGGGCAGCCGTGGTGCAAGCACGGGAGACCGGCGGTCATGTACTGGTGGAGGCGACCTCGAACCAGGTCGACCAGTACGGCGGTTACACGGGCATGCGGCCCGCGGACCTCCGCGACCTCGTGTACGGCATCGCCGCCGAAAGTGGTCTGCCACTGGACCGCGTGATTCTCGGCGGCGACCACCTCGGACCGAACCGGTGGCAGTCCCTGACGCCCGACGAGGCGATGGAGCGGGCCGACGCCCTGGTCGCCGCCTACGTGGCGGCGGACTTCACCAAGATCCACCTGGACTGCAGCTTCGCCTGCGCCGGTGACCCCGTACCGCTGACCGACGACGTGGTCGCCGAACGCGCCGCGCGGCTGATCCGGGTGGCCGAGGAGACGGCCGGCCCCGAGCGGGCCGAGCGGATCCGGTACGTGATCGGTACCGAGGTGCCCACACCCGGCGGCGCGCACGAGACGCTCGACGCGCTCGTCCCGACCACGCCCGAGGCGGCGCGCACCACTCTGGAGCAGCACCGCAAGGCGTTCGCCCAGCACGGCATCGACGAGGTCTGGCCGCGCGTCATGGCCCTCGTGGTCCAGCCGGCCGTCGAGTTCGACCATGTGCAGGTCGTCGACTACCGGCGCGAGCTGACCGAGGAACTGCGCAAGGTCCTCGACGACGAGCCCACCATGGTCTACGAGGCCCACTCGACCGACTACCAGACCGCCGAGGCGCTCACCGCGCTGGTCGAGGACCACTGGGCGGTCCTCAAGGTGGGCCCCGGGCTGACCTTCGCCCTGCGCGAGGCGCTGTTCGCCCTCGCCGCGATCGAGGACGAGCTGGTCCCGGCCGCCGAGCGGTCACGCCTTCCCGAGGTCGTCGAGGAGCGGATGCTCGCCGAGCCCGCCAAGTGGGAGGGCTACTACCCGGGCAGCGCTGCCGAGCAGCGCCTCGCACGCCGCTACAGCTACAGCGACCGGATGCGTTACTACTGGCCCGACCCTGAGATCGAAAAGGCCCAGGCCCGGCTGATGGACAACCTCTCGGCCGTGGACATCCCCCTGCCGCTGCTCAGCGCCCACCTCCCACTCCAGTACGCCCGCGTCCGCCACGGCGAGCTCGCCGCCCGGCCGCGCGACCTGGCCGTGGACCACGTCCGCGACGTTCTGCGCGACTACGACCGCGCCTCCCACCCCCACCTGATGGAGCACGTGTGACCACGCCCTCCGGCACCCTGTCCCTGGACGACGGCGCCGCCCACACCGTCCGCGAGATCGCCCAGCAGCCCGCCCTGTGGCGGGAGGTCGACCGGATCGTCGCGGCCTCCCGGGAGTCGCTGGACGCCTTCGTGCGTCCGCTCGTCGCCCGCGGTGACCTGCGCGTCGTACTCACCGGTGCCGGCACCTCCGCGTTCGCCGGCCAGGTGCTCCAGCCCGCCCTGGCCCGGCGCCTGGGACGCCGCGTCGACGCGGTCCCCACCACGGACCTCGTCGCCGACCCCCGCGGCTGTCTCGCCGAGGACGTTCCCACGCTGCTGGTCTCCTTCGCGCGCTCGGGTGACAGCCCGGAGTCCGTGGCCGCCACCGCCCTGGCCGACCAGGTCCTCTCCGAGGTGCACCACCTCGTGATCACCTGCAACGAGCAGGGCCGCCTGGCCCGCGAGCACGCGGAGCTGCCGAAGTCCCACGTGCTGCTGATGCCGGCCGCGTCCAACGACCGCGGTTTCGCCATGACGTCGAGCTTCACGTGCATGACGCTCGCGGCACTGCTCGCTCTCGGCGGCAGCGCCTACGACGGGGTCGCCGAACGCCTGGCCGAGGCGGTCGAGTCGATCTGCGAGAGCGACGCCGTGGACCGCACCGTGGGCGCCCTCGTGGCCCGCGTACCCGAGCGCATCGTCTTCCTGGGCAGCGGCCCGCTGAAGGGCCTCGCCGAGGAGTCGGCGCTGAAGGTGCTCGAACTCACCGGTGGGAGGCTCATGTCCGTCTCGGAGACCTCGCTGGGATTCCGGCACGGTCCCAAGGCGGTGCTCAACGACCGTTCGGTCGCCGTGGTGTACATGTCGAACGACCCCTACACCCGCAAGTACGACCAGGACATCTCCGCGGAGCTGCGCGGAAATCTTCCCGCCGGCAGCGTCGTCACAGTCTCCGCGGGCCCCGACGCGGAAGCGGACGGCAACGACGCCTGGCCGCTGCCGGGCCTCGATGGCGTCGAGGACGTCGCCCTGGCGCTGTCCGCTGTGGTGTACGCCCAGCTCATCGCCCTGCGCGCCTCCCAGGCCCGGGGCCTGCGGGCCGACAACCCGTTCCCCTCGGGTGAGATCAACCGCGTCGTGCAGGGCGTGACCCTGCACTCCTTGCACAACTGATCAAAGGCATCAACGGCGCGGATCCAGGGCGCCGGACGGAGGTACAACGATGTTCCTAGGTGTCGACGGTGGCGGTACGAAAACCGCATTCTGCCTGGTCGACCGGGGCGGACAAGTCGTGGCGCGAGCGCAGGCGGCAAGTTCGTACTACTTCTCCCACGGCATCGAGCTCGTCGAGCGGGTGCTGGGGGAAGGCGTCGACGCTGTCTGTGCGGCGGCCGAGCTGACCCCCGCCGACATCGAGTACGCCTTTTTCGGCTTGCCCGGTTACGGGGAGGCGGCCCGCGATCTGCCCGTCCTGAACGCGACCCCGCGAGCCGTGCTCGGACACGACCGCTACGCCTGCGACAACGACATGGTCTGCGGCTGGGCCGGTTCACTGGGCGCGGTCGACGGCATCAACGTCATCAGCGGCACCGGCTCCATGACCTACGGCGAGCGGCTGGGCCGGGGCGTGCGCGTCGGTGGCTGGAGCGAGATGTTCGGCGATGAGGGATCGGCGCACTGGATCGCGGTCCGCGGCCTCAACGCCTTCTCGCGGATGGGCGACGGACGGCTCCCCGAGGGCCCCCTGGCCGAGGTGTTCCGGCGCCACCTGGATCTCGCGTCCGACCTCGACGTGATCGACGTCGTCCACAACCAGTGGCAGGGCGACCGCAGCCGGCTCGCCGCGCTCAGCCGCTCGGTGGCCGAGGCGGCCGGTCTGGGCGACGAGGCCGCCTCGGCGATCCTCGCCGAGGCCGGCCGGGAACTCGCCCTGCTCGTCGAAGTCACCCGCGAGCGGCTGGAGTTCGGCCCGGACGAGATCGTACCGGTCTCCTACTCGGGCGGCACCTTCGGCGCGGACGCGGTTCTGGAGGCGTTCGCCACCGGACTGAAGAGTCGTTTCACCCACTACGAACTGCGACACCCTCTGTACGAGCCCGTCGTAGGTGCCGCCCTGTACGCGGCGAAAATCGCCGGAACCCCGCTCGACCAGCCCGCGCTCGACGCGCTGCGCATGGCCTCCGGGATCACTGCCTCGGGAGGGGAAGACCGATGAACAGAGGCACGAAGAGCTGGATCCTGTACGCGTCGCTGCTGGTCCTGTTCTGGGGTGTGTGGGGCGCCTTCTCCAGCGAGCCGAACAGCAGGTACGGCTACCCCAACGAGATGATCTACATCATCTGGGCCTTCACGATGCTCATACCCGCGTACTTCGCGATGCGCGGCAACGCGTTCGACCGCCGGCCGATCGCCGCCGTGTACGGACTGATCGCGGGACTGACCGGTGCCGGCGGCCAACTCCTGCTGTTCCACGCGCTCGCCAACGGCCCGGCGTACCTGATCTTCCCCCTGGTGTCGCTCTCCCCGGTGGTCACCGTCCTCATGGCGATGGCGCTGCTGCGGGAGCAGATCAACCGGCTCGCCCTAGTGGGTGTCGTCGCGGCGCTGGTGGCGATCGTGCTGCTCAGCATTCCCAGCGGCAAGGACGACTCGAACTCGCACGGCCCGTGGCTGCTGATGGCCATCCTGATCTGTGTTGCCTGGGGCGTGCAGGCGTTCTGCATGCGCAAGGCCGCGGTGGTCGGGGTCAACGACGCGACGACGTTCGGCTGGATGACCATCAGCGGACTGCTGCTGGTTCCGGTGGCGTTCGTGATGATGGGCGATTTCCCGTCCGACGCTCCGTGGCAGGCGCCGGCACTCACCGCGGTGACGCAGGTCCTCAACGCGGTCGGCGCGTTGTTCCTGGTCATGGCGTTCAGCCGGGGCAAGGCCACGGTCGTCGCCCCCATCACCAACGCGCTGGCCCCGGTGCTGACCATCGTGCTGTCCCTGGCGGTCTACCGGACGCTCCCGAACGTGTGGGGCGCCCTCGGTATCGTGCTGGCCCTCGCGGGCTCGACCCTGATGGTCTACAGCGACGAGAAGAGCGGCGAGAACTCCGTGGCCCCGGGCGCGGCGGACGACGGCGCGGACGTGAGTCCGGCCCCGCAGAAGTCCTGATCGCCCACATATCCGTACCGGCCGAACCACGTAGCGGTACGGGCCGACACCGGCCCGTACCCACCGCACCGACATGAAAGCGAGGGGACACCTTTATGCCCCTGGTTCCCACGCGCGAACTCGTCTCGAAGGCCGCCGCCGCAGGCCGGGCCGTCGCGGCGTTCAACGTGATCACGCTGGAGCACGCCGAGGCGATCACCGCCGGCGCGGCCGCCGCGGGCGCCCCGGGGGTGATCCTGCAGATCAGCGAGAACGCCGTACGGTTCCACGGCGGCCGGGTCGAGCCGATCGCGCGGGCCGCGGCCGAGGTCGGCAAGGCCTGTGACGTCGACGTCGCACTGCACATGGACCACGTGACGGACATGCGGCTGCTGCGCACGGCGGCCGACGCGGGGTTCTCCTCCGCGATGTTCGACGCCGGGGCGCAGCCGTACGCCGAGAACCTCGCCGCCACCCGCGCCGCGGCCCAGTGGGCCCACGGCGCGGGCCTGTGGCTGGAGGCCGAACTCGGCTATGTGGGCGGCAAGCCCGACGCTCCCGCGAGCGCCCACGCGGCCGGGGTGCGCACCGACCCGCAGGAGGCGGCGCGCTATGTCGCGGACACCGGCGTGGACGCCCTGGCCGTCGCCGTCGGCAGCAGCCACGCGATGACCGAACGCTCCGCGACCCTGGACCACGCGCTCATCGAACGCCTGCGGGAGACCGTGCCCGTACCTCTGGTGCTGCACGGTTCGTCGGGCGTCGGCGACGACGATCTGCGACAAGCCGTTCAGGCGGGCATCGTGAAGATCAACATCGGTACCGCTCTCAACGTCGCGTTCACCGGCGCGGTCCGCGAGACGCTGGCGGAGCGCCCCGACCTGACCGACCCCCGCCCCTACGTCGCCCAGGGCCGGGAGACGATGGCGGAGACGGTCCGGGTCCTGCTCGGTGTGGTGAGTGGCTGAGCGGGGCCGAAGCTTTCACCGCACCTGATGTCGCCTAGTACTCCAGTCGTGCTTCTTCATTTGTCCTGGTCACAGGGCCCTTTTGAAGCCTAGCGGGCTGACGTCCTGTCAGGTTGGTGGGGTGGTTCGTGACTCACCCGGTCGGGGTGCGTTGAACCAGTCATGGAGATGGAAGATGATGTCGAAGTAGGTTGGTGGGAAGCTGAGTTGCAGTCGTTGCTGCTGCGGGTGGGAGAGCGGTTCGGCCGCGTCGAGCCGCGGCGGCGGATGCGGGACTACGTGCGGGGCCTGCTGGGCCCGGTGGGCCGGAAGAACAGCTGGCAGATAGCCGAGCACGCGGGCCACGACAGCCCCTACGGGCTTCAGCGGCTGCTGTCGTGGTGCCAGTGGGACCCGGACGATATCCGCGATGCCCGGTGGAGACGGTGACCTCGGTCAGTTCGGCCAGGTTGCGGCGGGGGTGCTGCTCGCCGAGGGCGCGCAGCAGGTCGTCGAGCCCCTGCTCCTCGTGCAACCGCGGGTCGGCAGCAGCTTCCAGGGTGTTGGGGCACCAACCGCGCCCGACGCATCGGCTGCGGGCGTTGGGGTTGAGCGTGGCGGCACGGCCGTCGTTGCGGAAGTACCCTCCGACCGCCTCGTCGGCGTCGATGCGCTCCACGTGAGCGACTATCTCGCCGTTCAGCGACAGCTCGTCGCCCCGGAGGCGGAACGGGCTGGCCGGCCGGTTCAGCGGGACGATGATCTGCCAGGGGATCTCGGGGCGGCGTGTGAGTCGGAGGTTGACCCGGGCCCGGTGACGGTCCTGGTCGGAAGTAATTCCGTACAGGTTGACGGCGATCAGCAGCACGTCCTCGATGGGCACTTTGTGGCTCAGGGTGGCCCGCTCCAGGTGATGCAGGCGTGCGGTGCCGACGGCGGCGTCCGAGGAGATGACCGGGCTCTTGGATATATGCGGCATGAAGGGCTCCAACTGTCGTGGATGCGTCGGGGTACTGCTACGGGTAGGACGGCAGCGTGCCGCGTGCGGCCTGTGGCGGCAGCCTCCGCTCGGCACGGGGATCACGTGCTGACGGCGGCCAAGGCGTCCATGGCCGTGTATCCCCGGTGGACAGGGGAGGCGCAAGCCGTACGGCGCGGGCAGGAGACGAGAGGATCGTTCACGCCATGCGCCCCACCCCGGGGCTGCCGGACTCAGATACTGCCGTGGCGTTGGCCGCGTTGGGCGGCTGCTCTTCGACAGGTGTCTGGTCCGGAACCGCGGCGTCCGAACCGAGACCGCGGACAGCTTCGGTCTCGTGCGCGACCATGGCCCCAGCCAGGGCAAATCCGATCACATTCGCCACTAGCAGGACGAGACCGGCGATACGGCCCTCCGGAGCTCGGTGGAGTGAGAGGCTCATGACGTCATCCCTGCGGGCTCGGCGATCAGGACGATGTCGTGCTCGTCGCCGGCGGGCGAGGACCGGGCCTCCCAGGCTGCGCTGACGATGAACACGTGGCTGCGGGACCCTGCCGACGACGTCGCGCAGCGCGGCACACGTCGCAGAGCGGCCCTTCTGTTTGGCGAGGGTGTTCACGCAGCCACCGTCGTCGTGGGGCGGTGCGGGGCGATGATCTGTCCGTCGGGAAGCAATTCACCGGTGTCTTCGAAGAGGCCGAGCGGGTGAGGGTCGGCCCGGGGCCGCCTGCGCTTGGTCGACGGAGGTAGGCCCGGGGGCCGCTCCGTGCTCTCGCTCTCACCGACACGACTCACGGGGCTGAGACTGGCCTCAGTCCAGACCACCTTGCCCAGCATGCCCCGGGCCGGGTAGTGGCCCCAGCGACTGCTCATCATCGCGACGATCAGGACCCCTCGTCCGCTCGTCGCCTCGGCCCCGGGCTCCTGCAGCACGGGCGGTCTCTCGTCGCGGTCCCACACCGACACTCTGACGGCATCACGGACCATCTCCAGTGCCAGTTCGAAGGTCTGCACGTCGAACTGCGAGGAGAACAGGGAGAGCTCCTCGCCCTCCTTCTTCTTGGGGTGCTGTACCGCGTTGGTGGTCAGCTCGGAAACGATGAGCTGCACGATGTCCGAGGGCACGCCTCAGCGGGAGAGGACGTCGGCGGTGTGCAGTCGTGCCAGGCCCACAGCGGTGGACGTGTCAGCCAGCATGAGCCTGATAGACGGGTGTGGTGTCTGGGACATGGTGCCTCCCGAGTCGGGAGAGGAGCGCGGGGTGCCGCTGGCTCTCGCTCGTTTCGTGTTAGTGGCCGCCAGACCCGGGTTCGACGGTTGCGCGGTGGTGAACTGCAATCCCGGGTTCGTGTCGTCACCCGGGTCCGTAAAGCCGGTGCCGGCTGATCGCCGCTGCACGGTTGACCCTGGGCCGGGTACGTCCATAAGAGAACCGCTGCGGCGCCCTGGTCAGAAGGGTGCATGCAGGATGTCTTCGACCACGCGGGTTAGCACGGTTGGTGAGGGGTTGCGCAGATGACGGACGCAGGGCAAGACCGAGGACAGCGAAGGATGACAGGACGGTTCGCGAGCCGCCGCATTGTGGTGACGGGAGGCTCCAGAGGGCTGGGCGAGCACGTGGTGCGCCTGCTCCTGTCCGAAGGAGCACAGGTGGCGACATGCGCCCGGAAGTCCGAGCCGCTGGAAACGCTCCGCGCTTCGCTGGACACGCCAGCTGCTCTGTTCGTCCGGTCTCTGGACGTATCCGTGCCGGAGCTCCTGGAGCAGTTCGTAGAGGACGCCGCCTCAGCTCTGGGCGGGCTGGATGGTGTCGTCGCGTGTGCGGGCGGTGCGCAGGGGCGGGGAATCACCGAGGCGTCTGCCGAGGACTGGGCGGCGACTTGGAGGATGAACGTCGGCCACGTTGCCCGGCTGGTCGCGACAAGTACCCCGCACCTGCGGGAAACCGGTGGCGGATCAATCGTCGTAGTGGCCTCGGTCTCCGGGTGGAAGCCGGGACCGCAGGCTCAGTACGGCTCGGCAAAAGCGGCTCAGATCCACATGGTGTCGTCCCTGGCCAGGGAACTGGCCGTAGATGGCATCCGCGTGAACGCGGTCTCACCCGGATCGATGCTCATCCCGGGCAAGCGGTGGGACCGGATGCGCCGGGAGGACCCGCCGGCCTTCGACCGGTTCCGCTCGGAGTTCCCGAGGGGAGAGCTAGTCCGGCCGGAGGAGGTGGCGGACGTAATCGCCTTCCTGCTCTCGGACCAGTCACGTGCGGTGACCGGGATCAACCTGCCTGTCGACAAGGGCCAGAACGCCCCAACACCGGACGGGTACTGACCGGAGCTTTCAGGCTGCTGTGCCGAGGATCGGCCGAGCCTTTCGCTCGAAGTCGCGGACGACGGCTTCGCCCCGGTGAGGGGCAAGACGTGCACGGAAGTCACGAAGGGCCTGGACGGATCGTTCGCTGTGAACTCCGGCGAGCAGGTCCACGGCGTTGCTCGCGGTGCCGACCGCCTCGTCCAGTCTGTTCTGCTGGAGGAATGCCGCCGCGAGCACCGAGCGACTGATGGCCTGTCGACGGCGGCGGTCGCCGTTCGCCTCGACAGACGCCAGTGCCAGGCGCTCGGCCTGTCCCGCTTCGCCGAGATCGCGGTGGACCAGAGCGGCTTCGGCTTCCAGATAGTGGTGGTCCAGGAAACGAACCCACGGCGATTCCTCGGCGGGGCCTCGGCTGGCCTCCAGGTCCTTGCCGGCCTCCAGGAGCGATGCCGTCGCGTGCCGGGAATCGCCCAGGACGGCGTACCCGCGGGCGGCCATGGCGTGCAAGCGCATAAGCCCGAGCGGGCTGCCCGCAGACTTGGCGGTCGCGATACCCGCTCTCGCCAGTGAAACTCCTTCGGTGGGGTTGCCGAGGCTGGTGGCGAGGTGCGACATACCGGCCAGGATCTGCCCGCCGAGCACGCGGTCGCCGCCCTCGGCGCACAGCCTCAGTGCCTGGATCATGTAGCGCTCCGCGAGTCCGTAGTCGGCGGAGTCGTACGAGCACCAACCGGCCATCGCCGCGAGCTTCGCGGCCGAGGTGTAGAGGAGTCGGCGCTGGTGCGAGGGCAGATTGCGCTGCTGGAGCATGGGGGCGAGTTCGGTGCTCAGGTAGTGCACGATGCTCGCTCGGACTCCACCGCCGCCGAAGCGGTTGTCCATCTCGTCGAACATCTCGATCAGCGCCTGGACCTGTTCGGCAGGCCCGCTGCCGGCACCTACCGCAAGCCGAGGTGCCTGCTCTTCCTCCAAAAGCCACAACAGCCAATGCCGTTGGGGGTCCAGAAGGGCGGTCGCGACGTACGGCGCCGCGCCGAGAAGGCTGCGCCGCGAGATGTCGGTCGAGCCAAGCTCCGCGAGTGTATGAAGTGTTTCACCCACATCCTCACGGTACGTCAAGGCCCTAACGACCACGGGCCTCTGCGACTGCTCGGAGAAGCCAATGTCCACGGGAGAGACAGGGCGGCCCAAGAACCCCGCCAGGGCGGCGGCGATGAACTCCGGGGCGCGACCTCGCGGAGTCATCCCCTGCAGCCACCGGGTCACCGATGCCTTGTCGTAGCGGGAGACCTCGCCCTGGAGCGTACCCAGTTCGTTCACCCTGCGCGCCAAAGCGGCGTGCGAACAACCGGCCTCGCCGAGCACAGCCGCGAATGTGGTGTTGGCCTCGCTGCTCGCCCTTGAACTACCCATGTGCAGATGATGCCTTGTGGATCACCCTGCGTCCCAGCCTTCGGATACAGAGCCACGGAAATGCAACCCCTGTACAACCGAACAACCCTGCCGCCCCCTCCTCCCGAGCTCTGCCAGCACTGACACTGAGAGAGCTGTGGGGCACGCGGCCCTTCTCGGCGAGGACGCCGTTGGAACACCGCCGGCGCCCTCAGCACTGGAGGGAGAACCAATGCAGCCTGTAGTGATCTTGGACTGCTTCACTGTCGAGCCGAGTGGCCTCGGCGTACCGCCCTACCTGTCGACCTACGTCCGAAGCGCCTGGTCGGCACTGAGGCGGGCTCGGCCAGAGGCGGACGTCCGGTACATGACCATCGACGACGTCCGCTGGTGCCTGGCCGGCGGCAAGCCCACCGTCGAGCCGCCCCTGAGCGACCGGCTCACCTACTCCGCCACCGTCAACCGGGACGATGCCATCCAGCTCCTGCGGGACGCCGAGATCGTGATCGTCATCGCCGGAGACGCGGTTCCGTCCGTCCATCTCCACGCGGTAAACGGATCGTTCGAGGAGATCGCTCGCGCGCTCGCCTGCACGCGGGGCCGCCGATACCTCCTCGGCCCGCTGTCCGCATACGCCCTGGCCTCCCCTGCGGAGTACGCCGGATTGTTCGACGCCGTCCACACCCACACCGTGACGTCCGGCGATCTCCTGCTCGGCAGTCGGCGTCCGGCCGACTACGAGCAGATGCGACGAGAACGCGACTCTTTCGCCGGCCTCGTCGACCAGATGCCCTGGCGTCCGATCGCCGAGCTGGAGCTGTACCGCGGCTGCACCCGACGCAAGTTCTGCGACTTCTGCAACGAGCCGACCAAGTCCCCGCTCGTCGCCTTCCGCGAGGTCGACGACGTCGTCGCCGAAGCCGCCCACCTCTACGCTACCGGCGTCCGCAACTTCCGACTCGGCCAGCAGACCTGCTTCTTCTCCTACCGCAACCGGGACGAGGACGCGATCCGCGCCCTGCTCAGCGGCATCCGCGAGCGCTGCCCCGAGCTGGAGGTGCTCCACATCGACAACGCCGACCCGCTGGCCGTCGCCGCGCCCGTCGGCTTACGCATCGCCAAGCTGGTGGCGGACTTCTGCACCGAGGGAAACTGTGCGCCGATGGGGATCGAGAGCTTCGACCCGGCCGTCATCGAACGCAACACCCTCACCTGCACGCCTGAAATCCTGGTGCGCGCAGTCGAACACGTGAACACGGCGGGTGCCGTACGCGGCCCCAGTGGTCTACCGATGCTCCTCCCGGGCCTGAACCTGATCTACGGCCTCCCCGGAGAGACCCATGGCACCCACGTCGCGAACCTTCACGGCCTGGCCGGGATTCTCGACGCCGGCCTGCTGTGCCACCGGACGAACGTACGCCTGGCAAGGGCGTTCCCCGGTACCCCGCTCGCCGCGCTCGATGAGCGGGCGCCGCTGCCGTCGGCCGAACACTTCGCGTCGTGGAAGGCGGACATTGACTTCACCTGGGATCAGCCGATGAAGGAGCGGGTCTATCCGACCGGCCTGCGCGTGCCCGGACTCCACTCCTACTTCATCAGCGAAGAGGGCACCTACTGGCGGCGGCTGGGCTCGTACTCCTTCCAGGTCGTCGAGCGCGGCGCGGCGGTGCCGCTCGGTACCACCGGTGACCTGGTGGTCACCGGTCACTCGCCGCGCATGATCTTCGGAGAAAACGTTGCAGTCATTTCCTGACGGGACGCTCGCGACACTGGCGGCCCTGGACGCGGCGGCGGACCGCACCATCCGTGCAGGTCTGCTGCTGCCCTGGGCCAACGTCGCCGTGGAGACCGAGTTGTCCCGCCTCGGCCTGCGCCACACGGCGCCGGCGGAACGCCCTGCGCGATCTCCCACAGCACGCGCAGTTCCAGCGGATCACCCCCGAGCACCTCCACCATCTGTCGCACCACCGGCCAGCTGGGCGTGCGGTCCACGGACAGGATCCGCGATACGTAGGAGGGAGACAGCTCCGTGTTCTGGGCGACCTGCCAGATCAGCAGCCCCGAGTTCTGATGCAACTGCGACAGAGCCGCAGCCAGATGCCGGGAGGCCCGCCCTGCGGCCTCACGGCCTTCCCCCGGACGAACATCCAAGGCCAGGGCCGGGGCCTGCCGGGCAGCTGCCCGCTCCACCGACCGCCTGGCCAGCCGGCGCATCACCTTCAGCTCGCCCCAGCGGGACCGCGCCGTCGCCACGCTCACCGAGGCAGACCTTGCCACCTCCTCCCAGCTAAGTCCCCCTTGGCGCGCGTCGCGTACTGCCGCACTGACGTAGCAGTCCGTCTCTTTCGTCAGCGCACGAGATCGTTCCAGCAGCTCCTCCAGACCGGCCCCCCTGTACTCCGCCTCCAGCAAGTCGAACGCGAGGCTGTACAACTCCTCAGCGATGGAACGCCCCACGGGGAGTACGGACCGCTCGTTTGCGCAGCTCAAGAGGATACGAAGAGGGGCGTGCCATGACTCAATCCTTTCACGGAATTGAGTCTCCATTCGAACCGGGGCGGTTCATGGTGTCCGCTGACGGGGCGGGGGTAATTGGGCATGCTGGATCGCGGTTGCTGGCTGATCTCGCCGATGCAACTGGGCTGACCGGTGCATACTCCGTCGCGTTGCACCCTTTGAGGCCACGCGGGACCGGCCACGACCCGGGCCGGATCATGACGGACCTCGCGGTGATGCTTGCCGACGGCGGCGAGGCCATTACGGATCTGGCCGTGCTGCGGGACCAGGGCGAGGTTTTCGGCCCGGTCGCCTCCACCTCCACGGCCTGGCGGTTGCTCGCCGACACCGACGACGCTTCACTCGCTTCGCTTCGAGCGGCCCGCGCTTCAGCCCGGGAAGTCGCCTGGATGCAGGCCGCCGAGACCGTCGAGGGCATACCCGCTGTCCGGGCCGCAGGGCGCGAACTTCCCGGCCTGGTCCTGGACCTCGACGCCACGCTGATCACCTGCCACTCCGAGAAGGAACAGGCCGCACCCACCTACAAGGGCGGCTTCGGCTTCCATCCACTGTTGTGTTTCCTCGCCAACACCGGCGAGGCCATGTCCGGCCGACTGCGGCCCGGCAACTCCGGAGCCAACACCGCCGCCGATCACATTGCGGTGCTGGACGACGCCCTCGCGCAGATCCCCGACGCTCACCGGCACGGCACCGCAATCCTGGTCCGCGCCGACAGCGCCGGATCCGCGAAAGCCTTCCTGGCCCACATCCGAACCTTGCGCGAGCACGGGTTGGACCTGCGATTCTCGGTCGGATACGCGGTCACCGAACCGGTCCGCCACGCGATCCGGACCCTGCCTGAGCAGGTCTGGCATCCCGCACTGGACCAGAACGGGACACTGCGCGACGACACCGAGGTCGCCGAGCTGACCGGCATGATCGACCTTGCCGGCTACCCGGCCGGCACCCGCATCACCGTGAGGCGCGAACGACCCCACCCCGGCGCCCAACTGTCCCTCTTCGATCACGACGAGGGCCTGCGACACCAGGTGTTCCTCACCGACACCCCATACTCCGGCGGTGGTTCCGCACAGTTCCTGGAGGTCCGCCACCGCGGACACGCCACCGTCGAAGACCACATCCGGTGCGGCAAGAGCACCGGCTTCGGCCGCTTCCCCTCCCGCCACTTCGACGTCAACGCCACTCCGGCCACCACCCGGTACGAGGTGACCGACGGAGCCCTGCCCGACGGCCTCCGGCTGAACGGGGACACAGGGGGCATCGTCGGGACACCGGCTCACGCCACGAAGGCCAACTTCACCATCACGGCCTACAGCACGGACGGTCTCCCCGCCGCCAAGGCACAGTACAAGATCACCGTACGCCCCTGACACCGTCCTTCACACGCAGATGACATCGCGAGGGTGTCCGGCCCGGTCGCCAAGACCGGAGTCGGACGCCCTCGCGATGTCATCTGCACCGCCACCCCGCGGAATCAGCCGTGAGATTCCCCATTCCCATATCTGACTGATGGTCGGCGGCCGACCACTGGGGCCTGTCCCACTCGGCCCGTAGGCACCGGTGCCCTCGACCCCGACAGGGAGGCTGCCTGACTAGACTGCTGGTAGCCGTACCGCCCCAAAGCACAGAGGAGTGACTCGGATGCCGGCTCACGACCCGCCCGTCTCCGACGACATGGCCGGGGCGAGCAGGCGGTCCTCGTCGCCGGTCCGCCAGGCGTTGTCCGACAGTGTCTACGAGGACATCAAGGCCATGGTCATGGACCATGGGATCGCCCCCGGCGCTCGGGTCGGTATCGAAGCCCTGGCACGCACGCTCAACGTCTCCCCGACCCCGGTACGCGAGGCACTGGCCCGGCTGGAGGCCGACGGACTCGTCGTCAAGCGCTCCTTGTCCGGCTACCGGGCCACCGAACTGCTCACCCGGCAGGGAGTGGAGGAACTGTTCGAGATGCGGCTGCTCCTTGAGCCGCGAGCCGCCGCACTGGCCGCCCTCCACGCCGGCGAGTCGCAACTCGACGCCATCGAGGCGCTCTTGGAAGACATGCAGACCCACCCCGGCCCCGCGGGACCGTATACGTCCTACCGCGACTTCGCCGCCCTGGACCAGCGTTTCCACGACGCCGTCGCGGAGGCCGCCCACCGACCCCTGCTCGCGGACGCGGTGGAGCGGCTCCACTCGCATCTGCACATCTTCCGCTTGAGCAGCCCCCAGGGCGAGGGCGATCCGACGGTGGCGGAGCATGAGCGTGTGGTGCGCGCGATATTGCGCCGCAGGGCCGACCGTGCCGCCGAGGCGATGGCGGACCATCTCAACCGCAGCCTGGAGCGCCAGCTCGGCCGGTTCGAACAGGAGTGACCGGCCGGCCGGCGCCCCACGCCGGGTCAATCGACGTCGGTCATCCGGTAGACGCGTCGGGCGGTGCCGGCCCACACCTGGTCCTGCTCGGTCGCGGTGAGGGCAGCGGTGAGCTCTCGAGTGGCGTCCACGACCTCGCCGTAGCCAGCGGCGAGGGTGCACACCGGCCAGTCGGAGCCGAACATCAGCCGCCGGGGGCCGAAGGCGTCGATCACGGTGTCGGCGTACGGCCGGAGGCCGTCGACCGTCCACGACGGCCAGTCGGCCTCGGTCACCATGCCGGAGAGCTTGCACACCGTGTTCGGCAGGGTGGCCAGCTCACGCACGTGCGTCGACCACGGTTCCCGTTGCCCGGACGCGATCGGCGGCTTCCCCAAGTGGTCGATGACGAAGGTGAGGCCGGGGACCGCCGCGGCCGCCCTCGCCGCCGTCGGCAACTGGTGCGGCAGGACGACGAGGTCGTAGACGAGCCCGGCCTCCGCGACCGCGCGTAGACCGCGCAGCACCTCGGGCCGCGTCAGCCAGTCGGGGTCCGGCTCCGCCTGGACCTGGTGGCGGATGCCGCGCAGGAACCCGCCGCCGGGCAGCGAGCGCAGCCGGGCCAGTTCACCGGCGACGCCGGGCGACGTCAGATCGGTCCATCCCACGACTGCACTGATCACGTCGCTGTCAGCGGCCAGGGACAGGAACTCGGGAGTCTCCTCGGGCACGGTGACCGTCTGCACGAGCACCGTGGCCGCCACCCCCGCTTCCCTGATCTCCGACTTGAGGTCCGCCAGCATGAAGGAACGCCGCAGCGGGGCGAGTTCGGGGCCGGTGATCCACTCCTGGTCACGTACGCCGAGGTCCCACAGATGGTGGTGGGCGTCGATGATGGTCATGACACTCTCCTCCCGGGAACGGGTACACCACCGGACAGTAGCTCCTGTGTTTGCAGAGCCGTCCACATGGCGCCGGGAACCGGCTTGCGGTACTGCTCGGCCGCGTCCTTGACCTGAGCCGCCGAGCGGGCGCCGACGAGGACCGCCGCGACCGCCGGATGCCCGAATGGGAAGCGAAGTGCGGCCGCACGCAGCGACACCCCGTGCGCTTCGGTGACGTCGCGCATCCGCATGGCCCGGCGCAGCAGGTCCTCGGGCGCCGCCGTGTAGTCGTACGTGGCCCCGGGCGTGGGATCGGCCAGCAGCCCGGAATTGAACACGCCGCCGACGATCACGCTCTTGCCGGCGGCCTCGGCGGCGGGCAGTAGCGCCTTGAGCGCGCCCTGCTCCAGCAGTGTGTAGCGGCCGGCGCAGAGCACCGCGTCGACGTCGGTGTCGGTGAGGAAGCGGGTCAGCATCCGGCTCTGGTTCATCCCGGCGCCGATCGCCCGGACGACGCCCTGCGAGCGTAGTTCCTCCAGTGCCGGATACGCCTCCTTGAAGGCCTGTTCCTCGTGGTCGTCGGGGTCGTGGATCAGAACCAGGTCCACGCGGTCGAGCCCGAGCCGGGTGAGGCTGTCCTCCAGCGAGCGGCGTACGCCGTCGGCGCTGAAGTCCCACCGGCGCCGGTGGGTGGCGGGCACGGCGAATCCGTCGGCCAGGTCGTCTCCGCCGCCGCCGTGCGGTTCGAGCAGCCGGCCCACCTTGGTGGACAGGGTGAAGGCGTCCCGGGGCTTGGTCCGCAGGACCGTGCCCAGTCTGCGTTCCGACAGGCCCAGACCGTAGTGCGGGGCGGTGTCGAAGTAGCGGATGCCGTCGGCCCAGGCGGCCTCCACGGCAGCTGCCGCCTCGTCCTCCCCCACGTCCTCGTAGAGCCCGGCGACCGCGGCGGCACCGAAGCCGAGGGCGGTGACGGGGACACCGCTGCGGCCGAGGGTGCGCACCGGCAGGGCGGCGGGCTGTGCGTCGTTCCCGTCCGTTTCCATCACTGTCCCTTCGGCCGCAGTCGCAGTCCCTGCATTCCGCCGTCCACCGCGAGGGCGGTACCGGTGACGCCGGCGGCGGCCGGGCCCGCCAGGTACACGATGGCGGCGGCCACCTCGTCGGCGGTGACGAGACGGCCCATGGGCTGACGGGCGTTGAGCGCCGCCCGTTCGGCCTCCGGGTCGGTCGCCCGGTCGAGGAGGCGGCCCACCCACGGAGTGTCCGCGGTGCCCGGGTTCACGCAGTTCACGCGGACGCCCTCGCGGACGTGGTCCGCGGCCATGGCGAGCGTGAGGGCCTGAACCGCGCCCTTGCTCGCGCTGTACAGGGCGCGCTGCGGGAGTCCGGCGGTGGCCGCGATCGAGCAGGTGTTGACGACGGCGGCGTGCGCGGAGGCACGCAGCAGGGGCAGCGCGGCACGGGTGGTGCGGACGATGCCCAGGACGTTCACGTCCAGGACGCGGTGCCACTCGGCGTCGTCGTTGTCCTCGACGGTGCCCGCGGCGCCGATGCCGGCGTTGTTGACCAGGATGTCGAGGCCGCCGAGGTCGTCGGTCGCGGCAGCGACGGCGGACCGTACGGAGGTGTCGTCCGATACGTCGGCGGCGTATCCGCGCAGAGGCTTGTCGACGGACGAGGGGTCGAGGTCCAGGACGGCGACGTCGGCGCCGCGCGCGGCCAGCAACTGTGCGGTGGCCCGGCCGATGCCGGAGGCGCCACCGGTGACCAGGGCCTTGAGTCCGGTCAGTTCGCTCATGCGTGGATGCCCTTCTCGGGTTCGGCTGTGGCCCGGTCGGCGACCCAGAAGGCGCCGTCGGGGTAGCGGTAGGTGTCGATCGTGGCGGCGTGCATCCGGGACGAGAATCCGGGTGCGGTGGGCGCCGTGTAGTGGCCGTTCGCCATGACGACGGGGTCTTCGAAGTGCTCGTGGAGGTGGTCGACGTACTCGATCACCCGGTCCTCGGTCGTCCCGGACAGGGCGACGAAGTCGAACATCGACAGATGGCGGACCAGTTCGCACAGTCCGACGCCGCCAGCGTGCGGGCAGACCGGCACACCGTACTTGGCGGCGAGCAGCAGGATGGCGAGGTTTTCGTTGACGCCGCCCACCCTTGCCGCGTCGATCTGCAGGATGTCGATCGCGCCGGCCTGCAGCAACTGCTTGAAGACGATGCGGTTCTGCACATGCTCGCCGGTGGCGACCTTGACGGGCGCGACGCCTGTGCGGACGGCGGCGTGGCCGAGGATGTCGTCGGGGCTGGTGGGCTCCTCGATCCAGTACGGGTCGCTCTCGGCCAGCGCCTTGGTCCACTCGACGGCCTCGGCGATGTTCCAGCGCTGGTTGGCGTCGATCGCGATACGGATGTCCGGGCCGACCGTCGCCCGTGCGGTGCGCATCCTGCGGACGTCGTCGGCCAGGTCGGCGCCGACCTTGAGTTTGATCTGGGTGAAGCCGTCGGCCACCGCCTGGCGGGCGAGCCGGATCAGCTTCTCGTCGGAGTAGCCGAGCCAGCCGGGAGAGGTGGTGTAGGCGGGGTATCCGCGTTCCAGCAGCAGCTTCTCCCGTGCGGCGGCGCCTTCCTTGCCCCTGCGCAGCAGGGCCACGGCCTCCTCGCGGCTGAGCGCGTCCTCGATGTAGCGGTAGTCCACCTGGCCGGCGAGCCACTCCGGTCCGGCGTCTGCGAGGAGCTTCCACACCGGCTTGCCGGCGTGTCTGGCCGCCATGTCCCACACCGCGTTCACGACGGCGCCGATCGCCATGTGCATCACCCCCTTCTCCGGGCCGAGCCAGCGCAGCTGGCTGTCGCCGTTCAGGGCTCGGCTCACCGTTCCAGGTCTGCGCACACGGCGTCCACGGACCGGCCGACGACGTGTTCGCGCAGCGCGGCGAGGGCCGCCGCCTGCACCTCGTTGCCGCGTCCGATGGTGAAGGTGAACCCGTGCCCTTCGAGGCGCCCGCCCCCGCTGTCCTGCGCGTCGGTCCGCAGGACCACGTAGGCGGCGGAGTAGTCGGGGTCCGGATTCATGGCGTCCGAGCCGTCCAGTTCCCGTGAGGTGGGAAACCGGATATCGATGACGTCGACGGCCGTGATGCGGGCGGCAGTGCTGTGGTCGCTCATCGGTTCACGCATCCTCGAAGGTCTGACGCTGGCGGCCGAGTCCGTCGATCTCCAGCTCCACCGTGTCGCCGGCGCGTAGGTAGGGGGCGTCCGGCAGGCCGAGGGCGACGCCGGCGGGGGTACCGGTGTTGATGACGTCGCCGGGCTCCAGCACCATGTACTGGCTCAGATACCAGACGATGTGCGCCACGGAGAAGATCATGTCCTTGGACGTGCCGTTCTGCCGCTGCACGCCGTTGACGCTCAGCCGCAGGCCGAGCGCCTGCGGGTCCGGCACCTCGTCGGCGGTGACCAGCCACGGCCCGAGCGGGTTGAACGTCTCGCACGACTTGCCCAGGTCCCACTGCGGGGACAGCTCCAGCTGGAAGGCCCGCTCGGAGACGTCGTTGCTGACGGCGTAGCCCGCGACGACTCCCGCCGCGTCGTCGGGTCCGTCCAGGTACCGGGCCCGACGGCCGATCACCACTGCGAGCTCGACCTCCCAGTCGGTCTTCCGGGAGCCGCGCGGCACGAGCACGGTGTCGTAGGGACCGACGACGGTGCCGGGGTCCTTCATGAACACCACCGGTCGCTCGGGCACGGCCGCGCCGGTCTCGGCGGCGTGGTCCCGGTAGTTGAGGCCGACGCAGACCACCTTGCCGGGACGGGCGACGGGCGCGCCGACGCGTACGCCCTCGGTGCTCAGGGCGGCCAGTGTGCCGGACTGCAGGGCGGTGCGGACCCGTTCCACGCCGTTGGAGGCGAGGAAGGACCCATCGATGTCGCGGGTCAGCCCGGTGAGGTCGTAGGTGTGTCCGTCGTCGGCGAGGACGGCCGGTCGTTCGGAGCCGGGAGCGCCGAGTCGCAGCAGTTTCACGTGTTCTCCTTGCGGTCGCGGCACAGTTCGTACCGCGGGGTGGTTCCGGGGTGGTGCGGATGGAACGCGGCCCTACTCCATGAGGAAGACCTGTTCCATGTCGGCCCACCACTCGCCGGGCGCGGCCTCGTCGACGGGCCGCTGGCAGGGCGCGGTGAGCTTCCACCACTCCTGGGTGGCCGGGTCCTCGGCCATCGCGGCGAGGTCCGCCGCGAGGTCGTCGCCGTGGTACTCGAAGTAGGCGAAGAGCCGGTCGCCGAGGAGGTGGATCGAGTAGTTGGTGATGTGGGAGCGCCGCAGCCGGTCGAGGACCGGTCCGGGTACGTCGCGGTGCAGCTCCCGGTACTCGTCCACCTTCTCCGGGATGACCTGGATGACCTGGGCGACCCGCTTCATGAGGCGGCTCCCTTCGCGGCCGCGGCCGAGGCGGCACGGTCGTGGATGATCCGGATGATCTGCCCGCTCATGCGGTCGTAGTCGTGGTCGTTGTCCACCTCGCCGCGGATGCGGTGGTCGGCCATGACCACCACCCGGTCGGAGAGGGTGATCATCTCGGTGAGGTCGCTGCTGATGAGCAGGATCGGCAGGCCGCCGCGGGCCAGTTCCCAGATGAGTTCGTGGAAGGCGTGCTTGGTGCGCACGTCCACCCCGACGGTCGGTTCGTCGACGACCAGCAGCCGGGTGTCGGCCGCGAGCCACTTCGCCAGGCTCACCTTCTGCTGGTTGCCGCCGGACAGTTCACCGGCATTCTGCTCGAGACCGGAGACACGGATGCCGAGACGGTCGACGAGGTCCTGCGACACCTCCCGTTCCTGACGGGAGGAGATGTCACCGAGGAAGCGGCCCAGCTTCTTCCACACCGTCACGGTGATGTTCCGGACGATGGGCTGCTCCAGGAAGACCCCTTCCTCCTTGCGGTTCTCGGTCAGATAACCGATGCCGTAGGTGTGCAGGGCCTCCCGGGGGGAGCCGATCCGGGCCGGCTCGCCGTACACCCGGATCTCGCCGGCCGTGACCCGTTCGAGGCCGAGGACAGCCTTGACCAGTTCGCTGCGGCCGGCGCCGACCAGTCCGTACAGGCCGACGATCTCGCCGGGCCGGACGTCGAGCGAGACGTCCTGGTGTCCGGCAGCCGTGCACAGCCCCGACAGGGACAGCGCCGGTTGGGCGGAGGTGTCCACCGTGCGCGGGGTCATGTCCGTCACCGAGTGCGTGCGGCCGACCATGAGCGTGACCACGTCGTCCTGGCCGTACTCGGCGAGGGGGGCCGACTCGAGCACCGACTTGCCGTCGCGCAGGACGGTGACGGTGTCGCAGATCGCGAAGACCTCCTCCAGCTTGTGGCTGACGAACACGACGCAGGTGCCGCGTTCCCTGAGCCGGCGTACGACGTCGAAGAGGCGCTCCGCCTCCTGCGGGGAGAGGGAGGCGGTGGGCTCGTCGAGCAGCAGCACCCGGCTCTCGGTGTACAGGGCCTTGGCGATCTCGACCAACTGCTGCTGGGCCACGGACAGTTCGCGCACCGGTTGGTGCGGGTCGATATCCAGGCCGAGCTCGGCCAGGCAGCGGAGGGCAGGGGCGGTCATCGCCTTCCGGTCGACCAGCCCGCGGCGCGACGGCGGGCTCTGCAGCGTGATGTTCTCCGCGACGGAGAAGCCGGGGATCAGGTTGCGCTCCTGGTGAACCACGCCGATACCGGCCCGGGTGGCCTCCAGCGGGGAGCGCAGGTGGATCTCCTCACCGCGCCGGAGCAGTCTGCCGCCGTCCGGCAGGTGCACGCCGGTGATCACCTTGATCAGGGTGGACTTGCCCGCTCCGTTCTCCCCCAGCAGGGCGTGCACGGAACCGGCGGTCAAGGTCAGGCCGACGCCGTCGAGGGCGCGTACGCCGGGGAAGACCTTGACGATGTTCTCGCATTCCAGCAGTACGTCGCTCATCGGGCGCCTCCCGGGCTCGGCAGGGCCTCGGCCGGCGGGGTGTCGCTTCCCGGCGGTGAGGGGGGCGTGCGGCCGGGCGCCCCGCCCTTCTTCTCGAGGTGGGTCTGGTGGATGCGGCCGCCGACGACCGTGCCGAGGACGACCAGGCCGATGAGGAAGTTCACCCAGCTCGGGTCGAGGGAGAACTGGGCGCGGGCGGTGTCGATGAGCCGCATGACGAAGGCGGCGAGCACGGTGCCGAGAACCGCCACGGAGCCACCGGTCAGCGCGACGCCACCGATGATGGGGGCCGCGAAACTGGGCAGCATCCAGTCCCCGCCGACACTGCGGTTGACGCCGGGCAACGAGGCGGTCGCGATCAGCGCGGCGATGCCGATGAGCAGGCCGGACAGGGTGTGGGCGACCACGATCTGCCGGTCGCTGGAGATGCCCGACAGGCGGGCCGCGAGCGGGTTGCCGCCAGCGGCCAGCAGTCGCCGGCCGGCGGTGGTGCGGTACATGAACGCGGCGAGCAGGGCAGCCGCGGCGAGCGCGGTGACGAAGACGAGCGGGACGTTCAGCGGGGCGGCGCGGCCGAAGTCGCGCAGCGTGGCGGAGTATCCGTCGATGGTGCGGGTGCCGGAAAGCCGGTACTGCGCTCCGAGCAGGATGGTCATGGTGCCGAGGGTGACGATGAAGCCGTTGATGCGGGTGACGACGATGAAGATGCCGGTCAGCAGGCCGACGAGGGTGGCGACGAGGACGCCGACGAGCACGGCGAGTCCGGCGGGCACCCCGTGGTCGGCCATCAGCACGCCCATCAGGCAGGCGGTGAACCCGCCCAGCGCGCCGACGGCGAGATTGAGCTGACCGACGCACAGGGCCACCATCTGGGCCAGGCCGATGAGGATGGGCGTGGCGAGGTACTGCAGGAACGTACGGAGGGAGGATCCCTCGAAGAAGGAGCCGGAGGAGGCGATGCCGAGGCCCACGTAGCCGACGACGACCACGCACAGCAGGGTCATCGCAGTGGACCGGGAAAAGCGTCGCAGTGCCGGGACGGCCATGGCTTGCTTGTCGCGGAGCGTCGTCATGTGGAGCGCACCACCTTGCGATAGGACACGACGGTGCGCACCCGGTCCGCGGACAGAGCCAGCAGAAGTACGCAACCGAGGTAGATGTTGAGACTTTCCAGACCGACACCGAGCAGGTCGAGGCCCTTGCGGATGACGCCGACCAGGGAGGTGCCGAGCAGGGCGCCGATGACGGAGACGACGCCGCCGGTGAGCAGGGTCCCGCCGAGGACTGCACCGAGGAAGGAGGGGAGCATGAAGTCGTCGCCGATGGAGGCGCGGAACGTGCCGGTGCCGACGGCTGCCATGAAGCCGGCGAGGGCCGCGAGCAGTCCGGACAGGGCGTGGGCCAGGATGACCCGGCGTCCGGTGGGGATGCCCGACAGTTCGGCGGCGGCGGGGTTGGCACCGGTCAGCAGCAGTTCCCGGCCCATGCGGGTGCGGGCGTAGAGGAAGCCGAGGCCGGCCAGGGCGAGCACGGTGAACTGGGCCAGCTGCGGGATCGCGGGCGAGCCGCAGACGGGGCCGACGCAGATGTCGGCGAGCGAGTAGGAGCGCAGTTCCGCGAGCCCGTCGGGCCGTGCGGTGAACGCGGCATTCTGCGTGAGGGCCGAGTAGAGCAGGGAGACCAGGCCCAGCAGGGCGAAGTCCATGGCCAGTGTCACGACGAACGAGTTCACGCCGGTGCGGGCGATGATCCAGCCGGTCAGCGCCCCGATGGCGCATCCGGCGACGAGGCACAGAACCAGGCCCAGCGGCAGCGGCAGCCCGAGCCGGTCGTAGCCGAACCCGGCGAAGAAGGCACCGAAGGCTGCCATGCGTCCGACGGCGAGGTTCATGTGTCCGATGGACAGCACGACCATCTGCGCGAGGGCCACCACGGTGAGCGTCGAGATTTCCCTCAGCAGCGGGAAGAGCACCAGCCGCTCGTCGAAGAAGGCGGGGCGCAGCACGCCGAACAGGGCGGCGAGCGCGACGATGATCACGAGCAGACCGAGGCGCTGGTTGACCCAGAAAGGCAGCCGGTGAGCCGGGCGGGCCCCGTCGGCGGGGCGGTCGGTCTCACTGCCGGTGGGTGTGACGGCCGTCTTCATGAGACCCTCCGGTCGTCTATGGCGTCCATGTCCCAGTCGATGCCGATGCCCGGCTCGTCCGGCGCCACGGCACGCCCGTCGCGCAGGACCATCTCGGTGCGGGTCACGGCGCGCAGCTGCGGGATGTACTCGACGAACGCGCCGTTGGGCACCGCGGCGACCAGGCTGACATGCAGTTCCATCAGGAAGTGCGGGCACACCTCGACATTGAAGGTTTCCGCGAGGTGGGCGACCTTCAACCACGGGGTGATACCACCGATCCGGGCCACGTCCACCTGCACGATGGAGGCGGCGCCGGTCTCCAGGTAGCTGCGGAACTGCATGGGCGAGTACATCGACTCGCCGACGGCTATCGGGATGCGGGTCGACCGGGCCAGCCGGGCGTGGCCGCTGATGTCGTCGGCGGGCATGGGTTCCTCGAGCCAGTACGGGCTGTACGGTTCGAGGGCGGCGGCCAGCTGCACAGCGGAGGACAGTGACTGCGACTGGTTGGCGTCCGTCATGATGTGCAGGGACGGTCCGACGGCCTCGCGTACGGCGCGCAGGCGCTCCGCGTCCTCGGCGACGTGCGGCTTGCCCACCTTGATCTTGACGCCGGAGAACTGGGCGTCCTTGGCCGCGAGCGCGGACTTGACCAGGTCCTCGGTGCCGAGGTGGAGCCAGCCTCCCTCGGTGTCGTAGACGGGGATCTCCTGGCGGTGGCCGCCAGCCAGCCGCCACAGTGGTTCACCGGCGCGCTTGCAGCGCAGGTCCCACAGGGCCGTGTCCACGGCAGCGAGCGCCAGTGAGGTGATGGCACCGGTGGTGGTCGCGCGGGTCAGGCCGAACAACTCCTGCCAGAGCCCTTCGACGTTGCGTGCGTCCTGGCCGGTGAGCCGGGGCAGGAGGTGATCCTGGAGCAGCGCCAGTACCGAGCTGCCGCCGGTGCCGATCGTGTAGGCGTAGCCGGTCCCCACCAGCCCGTCGGCCGTGGTGAGGGTGACGAGGACGGTCTCCTGCTTGACGAACGACTGCACGGCGTCCGTGCGGTCGGTCTCCACGGCGATGTCGGCCAGCAGGGCCGTTGCATTGGTGATGAGGGTCATGCGCGTGCCGACTTTCTGTATCGGAGGCAGGGCGGTCAGCCGCAGGAGAGGATCTCGTCGGCGAACTGCTTCTTCAGCCCCACCGTCTCGGCCTTGCGCGCTTCGTCATAGCCGGAGACGTTCTCCTTCGTGACCACGAAGGAGCCGGAGTCGACAGTCCTGCCGGGCTCCTTCATCGCGCACTGCTTGGTCTGCAGCAGGGCCAGCGCCCAGGCACCGATCTCCGCCTGGCCGACGGGGTTCTGCACGACCGTGGCACTGACGGAGCCGTTCTCGATCGAGGAGAGGATCTTGGCGTCGTCGTCGATGGCCACGACCTTGGCCTTGGAGCCGGACTGGCGCACGGCCTCGGCGGCTGCGACGGCCGGGTTGTAGGCGGTGGAGACGATGCCCGCGATCTGGGCGCCCTTGGCGGCGAGCAGGTCGGAGACAGCCTTCTGCGCGGTCTGGAGGTCCTTGTCGATGTCGGTGATGGTCTGCAGCAGGGTGATCTTCCCGCCGCTCTCCTTCACCGCCGTTTCCACGCCCCGCTTGCGCAACTGGGTGTTGGCGTCGACGTTGTTGCCGGTCAGGTGGACGAGGGCGCCCCTGCCGCCCATGGCCTCGATGGCGGCCTTCGCGGCCTTGTACGCGGCGAGCTCGACATCCGTGGAGAGGCAGAAGTCCGCCTCGTTCTTGTCGCCTGCCGGGCAGGAGCCCAGCGAGGCGACGGCGAAGCCCTGGGACTTGAGGTCGGTGAAGGTGGTGTTGATGTCGGTCGGGGAGACGCCGAAGATGCCGAAAGCGTTGTAGCCGCGGGCGGCGAGCGTCGAGACCAGGTTGTTCTGCTTCTGCTGGTCCCACTCGGCGGTCTCGTCGAAAGTGACGTCGCCCAGCCCGAGCGTCTTCTTGGCATCCGCGCCGGTCTGCTTCCAGGGCTGGAAGTAGGGGTGAGCACCGCCGGGCACGAGTGCGACCTTGGTTCCGGAGCCGTCGGCGAGCTCTGCCGTCCCGCCGCCGGCCTTTCCGGGGGCGGCGGCTGCCGCACCTGGTTCGTCCGAGTTCTTGATGGTGCAGGCCGACGAGGCAGCGGCGAGGAGTGCGAGGGTGACGGTGGCTGTCATCGCGGTTCTACGACGGCTCATGGTGGTGCCCCACTCAAATCAAATAGGATTTTGTTGCCGTGATATTCCGGGAGCGCAGGGGGCCACGTCAAGGCCTGTGGGGGACCGGATCGGGTATTTTCCATTACGAACTGGTCTCAGGATGCGCGAAGGTGCCGTAGTTCCAGGAGGCGCAGCCAGCGGCCACTTGCTTCGCAAGCCCGGAATCGGCTACGCCCTGTACGGTCAGACCCGAAAAGATCATATAGAAAATGAGGAGGCTGACGGCTCGTCATGGACGGACGTCGGTGCCGAAGGGAGAGCTGGGAGATGCCGCTGGACATGGGCGGGTCCAAAGACTCGCCGGCCCTCGCCACACGGCGGGAGGTGTTGACGGACAGCGTCTACGAGGCCGTCAAGGCCATGGTGATGGACCACGTCATCACACCGGGCGCACGGGTCGGCATCGAGTCGGTGTCCCGCTCTCTCGGGGTGTCGGCCACACCGGTGCGCGAGGCGCTGGCCCGGCTCGAGTCGGACGGACTGGTGGTGAAGCGCTCGCTGTCGGGGTACCGGACCACCGAGCTGCTGACCCGTCAGGGCGTGGAGGAGCTCTTCGAGATGCGACTGCTGTTGGAGACCAGGGCTGCCGCCCTGGCCGCTGAGCGCATGGGGGAGGCCGAGCTCGACCGAGTGGAATCGTTGGTCGAGGAGATGCAGGGCCTGCCCGACAAGGGTGACAGTTACGCCGTCTACGGGCGGTTCGCGGTGCTGGACCAGCAATTCCACGACGCGCTGGCGGCGGCGTCGGGGCGTACGATGCTTGCCGCGGCGGTGGAACGCCTGCACACGCACCTGCACCTCTTCCGGCTGGGCGCCGTCACCGGCGGCAGTCCGTCGACCGTGATGGAGCACGGCCGCATCCTGCGGGCGGTGCTGCGGCGCCATCCCGAGCGGGCGTCGGATGCCATGCGCGAGCACCTGGAGCTGAGTCTGGCGCGCCATCTCGGCCGGTACGGTGACGGCGGGGCCTGAGCGGCCGGACTGCAGTCGGTTCGCGCGGGACGGCGTCCCGAATGCGATGGCCGGTCACCACCGCGGCCCTCACCCCCGAGGAGACCGCCGACCCACGGGCGAGCGGCCTGTAGGAGCCGCTCGCTCGCTTGTCACGTGCCTGTTCAGGATGTGGTGCCGATCTCCTTCAGGCGGTCGACGTAGTTCTGCGGGATGCGGCCGCTGCGGTCGGGGGCCACATTGAGCAGGAACAGGCCGTTGCCCGCCTTGGCGTTGTTCAGGTTGTCGGTGATGTCGGCAGCCGAACGGGGTGCGCCCGTGCTGCTGGTGTGGAACCATGTCCTGTTGGTGTCCAGGGTGTCACTGGCGTCAACGGGGCGCGCGTTGCTGGCCGGCGGCATGCCCTGGACCGGCACCTCGTAGACGATGACGTCCGAGGTCTGGAGCGTTCCGTAATGGTCGTTGTTGGCGACGACCGTGTGTGGCGACACCTCGCGGATCATGTCGCGAACCGGCTGGTACGGAATCTGGGAGTACGGGACGTGCCAGCCCCAGCCGTCGAACCAGAGGTAGTCGATCTGCCCGTACTTGGTGAGCAGTTCGCGCAGCTGGTTCTTGACGAGCTCGGTGCTGTCGCCGTTGTGCCGGTCCCAGATGGAGAAGTACAGCCCGACCTTGAGGCCCTTGGTGCGCATGGCGTCGACGTACTCACGGATGACGTCGCCCTTCCCGTCCTTGTAGGGGCTCTTGGCGATGTCGTAGTCGGAGTGGGTGCTGTCCCACAGAGCAAACCCGTCATGGTGCTTCGCGGTCAGGACGCCAAAGGTCATGCCGGCGTCCTTGATGCTCTGAGCCCACTGATTCGGGTCCAGCGCCGTGGGGTTGAAGTCGGCCGGGTCACTGTTGGGGTCGGCCCACTGCATGTTCTGATAGGTCGACATGTTGTAGTGCATGAACATCCCGAAGGGGTTGTTCTTCACCCACTTCTGCGCATCGGCCGAAGGCGAGATGACTTCGTTCCCGAACGCCTGGACCTCGGCAAGCGAGAGATACTCCGTGCCTTCCAGCTGGACACGGACGTAGCGGGCCGAGCGGTTCAGGCCCACCTGGACCGAGGGTCCGGAAAGGGAGCCGATCCGGGTCGCGGTAACCCCGGGTTCATTGCGGGCGTCATCGAGACTCCGGGCCGTGATCGGCCTGTTGGAGACGATGACCCAGAAGTTCGACAGGCGTGACGTACAGCAGTCGGTACGGTTCCAGACGACCACCTTGCTGAGTTTCTTCGGAGTGCCGAGGTCCGTCTGCCAATACGGCTGGGGCTCGCGGTCGGTGTGGGAGAGGGAGCCGCTGCTCCAGTTGCCCTTCGTGCTGCCGTCCACTGCTCGCGCCGCGGCGCCGCCCTGCTCATAGTCGCTGGACTGGGTCGCGGACGAACCGAAGGCCAGGTTTCGCGGTTCGCTGCCACGTGGGGCCGCCGGGGACGCTGCCGGTGTCGCCGCGGCCTGGGCCACGCCGGTGGCCAGCAGGCTCAGCGTGGCCACACCGACGGCCCACCGGGTTCCAGTAGAACGCATAGCTGTATCTCCTCAAGAGAACCAGATGTTTCCTATATGGTTTTTCCTCAAGAGTCGAGAGTCAAGAGTCGTGTCGAGGGCGCTTGAACTCGCACCACTTGCCCCGATGTATGGCGGACGGTGGTGCGGGAAGCCTGGCTGCTCTCGTCAGGGCACCCTCGTTTCCTATGCGATTCAACCGGAAACGAGATGGAGAGCGAAGTCGTAGGCTCAGGGCAGCATGTCCTCGATGAGGTCGGCGGCGCGCGGTTGGCTTGCCTTCGACGCAGCGGCGGCGGGACGGGCCGTAGCCGGCCCCTGAGCGGGTTCTGCGGCCTGCTTGTCGGCCGAGGGCCTTGTAGCCGCCGCTGTCGGGGATGTTGCCGAGCTTCTTGATGTCGACGTGGACCAGTTCGCTCGACCGGATCTCCGGCAAGTGGGTCACGCTGATCTTGGCCGCGCTCGGCAACGACAGCGCGCATCAGCCAGGCGCCGACTGCTCCGGCGAGCCCCGGTCGATGCGCTACTCGGAGCTGCAGCGTCTGCTGGTCGGCGTCAGCCAGAAGATGCTCACCCAGACGCTGCGCTCCCTGGAGCGCGACGGCCTGGTGGCCCGCACCGTGGTGCCGACCGTGCCGGTCACGGTCTCCTACGAGCTGACCGATCTCGGCTTGTCGCTGTACGAGATGATGCGCGGCCTCAATGCCTGGGCCGAGGTGCACATGGACGATGTGCTCGCCAACCGCGAGACCTACGACACCCGCGTCGCCTGACCACAACAGGGGTGCTGGTTGGCGGGAACAGTCTGCGCGTAAGAGGCTGGGCAGATGGTCGGGGCTCATGGGCGTCGCTTGGGGCGGTCGTCCCAGCGGTGGGTGGTCCAGGCCCGGCGGATCAGGCTGCGGACGGTGATGATCGTGTCCGCGAGGTCGAAGAAGGCGTTGACGACGGTCGAGCGGCGCTCGTAGCAGCGGGCAAGCCGGTGGAAGGCGTTCTGCCAGGCGTGGGTGCGCTCGACGTGCCACCGCTGACTGGTATCGGTGTCTTCTCGCCCTTGTGCGCGATGCGACCGCGCAGGCTGCGGGCGGCCAGTTCGCTGCGGGTCTTGTCCGAGTCATAACCGGCGTCGAGGTGGACGGTGATGTCGTCGGGCAGGGGTCCGAGGCCGTCCAGCAGGTCCAGGGTCGACGCGAGCAACGGGGAGTCGTGGCGGTTCGCTCCGGCCAGGACCCGGCCGAGCGGGATGCCGTAGCCGTCCGTCTGCCGCGGTCGACCGGCGAGCGCCCGGCGACCTCGCCGCCGCCGGGGGCCTTGGTGATGGAGCCGTCGACGGCGATTTGGCCGAGCACGAGCCCGACGATCCGGTCGTAGGACTGCAGCGCGATCTGCTTGAACCGGGCGAAGAGGCCGAGCCGGATCCACTCATCGCGGCGGTTGCGGATGGTGGTCGCCGAGCAGGTCGTGTCGGCGATCGCCTGGTAGGAGCAGCCGAACCGCAGGAGCTGCAGCAGCTTGTCGAACACGATCCGGTCACTGATCCGGCGGCGGTGGCAGCCCAGCGGGTGGGCCGGATCGACCGCGGGGCGCTCGGGCAGCAGTGCCGCGAATTGGTCCCACAGTGGGTCGGTCAGCCACGCTGGAAGGACGGGCACAGGTCTCCCCAGTGGTCACAAGGCGTCGCAACCCCATGATCACGGAGACCTGTGCCCGCCTCGCTGCCGGGGTACCCCACCCCGCCTATCTGCGCGAGTTCTTACAGTCCCGCCACAGGAAGCCCTCGAACTCCGCAACGCACGCCTCCGCGGCATGGCGACGGACATCGGAGGCGCTGAATGAGTCCCCGTCCGCGACCTGTCATTCCTCGGGTGGGGCGTGCAGCTCGTGAAGGCCGTCTGCTTGCAGCAGTCGTGCCGTGTGCTGGAGGTGCTCGCGGAGCAGGAGTGCGGCGCGCTCGGCATCCCGGTCGACGCACGCTTCGAGGAGTGCCCGGTGTTCGGTTGCACCGTCGCGGTCCGGATTCCGCTGGAATGAAACCGACCACAGCTGGTAAAGGCCCGCCTCCTCGCGAAGACTCCGGGCCACCCGCAGTATGCGTCGGTTCGGGCACCCTGCGATCAGGGCGAAATGGAACTCGGTGTGAACTCGCGCCCACTCCTCCGTTGGGCGGCTGGGCTGTTCAGATGAGGTGAAGGGTGTCCGGGCAAGCAGGTGATGTGCGGCAACCGCGTTGGCCTCCCACTGCCGGTCACCCTTCTCGATCGACATGCGCAGAGCCATGCACTCCAGCTCCACGCGTGCAGCCGTGAGATCCTCGAGATCTTCGAGGGACAGCGGTGTCACCATGTAGCCAAAATTAGGCTGCGAGCGGACGAGTCCCTCTGATGTCAGTCGGGTCAGTGCCTCGCGCGCGGCACCTACCGAGGTTTTGTAATCCTCACAAATCTGGTGGAACTTCAGACGTTCACTAGGGCGGAACCGTCCCCCTAGGATGTCGTCCCTCAGCCTCTGATGCACAGCGGCCGCGCGTGTCGCCGATCGACCTTCTTTCGCCATGGTCCATCATTTTACCTGGCTTATGGGTAAGCCGCGGCGACTTTCGAAACCTTAGTGCATGTCGACCAAACGGGGACATAGAGCACGTTTTCGCGTCGCTACACTCAGGCTCGCCTGTCTGCCGAGGACCCGGCGCGCCCCTCGGCGGGCCATCACGTGTGGTTGGTCGCGTGACCGGCACCTACGTCCAGGGTGCCGCCGGAGACATAGCGAGCCTTGCCTGAGGCCAGGAACACCGCAGCTTGTGCGATGTCCTCTGGTGGTAGGGCCCCGCGACAGGCATGTGGTGCAACCCCAGCGACATGACCTTGCGGTCCACGTCGGCGTCGGTCGGGTGCACCCCCATCGCGGCTTTCGTAATCCGCCATGTCCTGCACGCCGTGGCGAGCGGCACCGGAGGCGATGGCGATGATCCGTCCGGACTTGCGTTCCAGCATGTGGGGCGCTAGGAGCGTGGGTCGGTAACGGGCAAGCGGCTCGGGTGGCCGGGTCGGCGGGATCGGTCATGGTCGCCCGGTTGGTGCCGGCTGACCGAGGCCGGGGGTTTCCTGGGCCTCGAGGGTGGTCCGGAGGGGGCCTGGCCGGGCCGGTCACCCGGTCGCTGCGGCGAGTCCGGTGGTCGCGGTGTGTCGGAAGATCTTGCGGAAGTTGTGGCAGGCGGCCAGTAGTCGCCACTCTCCTCGGGCGCTGTCTTCGCCGCGGAGCATGAGCCGGCGGCCTTTCTGGCAGGTCATGATCTGGCCGAAGACGGGTTCGGCGATGGCTTTGCGGCGGCTGTAGGCGGCTTTGCCGGGTTTGGTCCGCAGCTTGCGGGCCATCGTTCCTTCAGCGTGGCGTTCGCCGGTATCCGTCCGCGTGGGGCGGGCGGGACCTGTTCGTCGTGGGCCAGGCGGCCGGTGGCCATGAACGTGTCGGTGCCGCAGGCGAGTTGTCGGTCTTTTGCGGCTTCGAGATTCGTCTCGGAGCAGTATCCGGCGTCGACGAGTGCCTGTCTGGGGTGGATGCCGGTGTTCGCCGCGGACTGGTCGAGCATCGTGGTGTAGTTCAGCGCGTCCGAGGCGTTGGTCGTCACGTCGGCGGCGGTGATGACCTGGTGTTCGGCGTCGACGACGGCCTGCGCGTTGTAGGCCTGGATGTAGGCGCCGCCGCCGTTCTTCGTGATCCGCGAGTCGGGGTCGGTGAAGTTGGCCTGGGCCTTGGGCTTGGGGCGCGCTTTCGCGGCGACTTTCTGCCCGGCATCGGTGACGGCCTGCTCGTCGTGGGTGCCGGCACGCCCCTGCCTGCGGCGTTCCTTGTCCTCGGCGTGCGTGCGGGCCTTGTCGGCGGTCTCGGCCTCGATCTGGGCGCGGGCGGCCTGCAGCCGCGCGAGTCGCTTCTCGCGGCGGTCCAGCTCGGCGGGCAAGTCGGTGTCCTTGCCGTCGATGCCGAAGACCTGGTCCTCGGCGGTGTCGGCGGACTCGGCGTCGGCCAGCAGGGCGGCGGCCTTGGCCTCCAGTTCGGCGGTCTCGGCCTCGATCTGCTCCTCCTTGGCGATGAGCCGGCCGTAGCTCATCGCCTTGTGCTTGGAGGCGTTCGCTTCCAGCTTCGTGCCGTCCAGGGCGACGCGGCCCATCTTGACCATGCCCAGCTTCTGCGCGAGGTGCAGGGACTGGGTGAACAGGTCGGCGAGTGCGTCCAGGTGGCGGTGTCCGCGTACTCGTTGAAGTGGCTCTGGCAAGATTTTCGTAGCCGGAGATCATCTTGGTGACGCGGTCGGTCGGTCCGCATAGCGTCGGCGGAGGTGGGCGATCAGAACGACGCGTTGGCGGAGAAGTGGGATAC
>NZ_JBVJMV010000063.1:0-36189 GCF_055584025.1 Streptomyces sp. NPDC104309
CGCCCTTCTCGTTCCTGGGTGCGGCGTCGTACTCGGCAACGATCCGCAGTTTGTACTCCGAGGTGAAAGTGCGGCGCTTCGGCCTCGGTGCCGGGTCGGATCCGACAGGCTCTGTGCTGGGCATAAGGGACGGTTCTCCTGTCGTGCCCTCTCAGGCTAACCCCGCAGAACGGGATGTCTCACCCAAGGCTGACAGAGAGGGGCCTGAGCCTCTACCAAGTCGTCCGCGAACTGCAGCTACTGCTCGCAGCCTGGACCGGCGCCTGCCTCACCTGCCACCGCGACATACCAGCACTCGCACCAACCTGACCAAGCCCTACTAGGGAGCCGCTTCAAGGCCCGCTTGGACGCCTCACAGCACATGCCCTTGTGGCGCACCGCGCAGCTACTTGGCATCGACCGCGACCTCGCTGTCGGAGGCCGCCGGCTCAAGGCGACGACACTGGCTCACCTGGTGATGGAGATGGTCAAGCACTTCTGCTACTCCACCGAGGAGCAGGTCGCAGCGCGCCACCTGGGCACCGTCAACGGCCTCGACGACCCCGGACAGCAGTACGTTGCGCGACTCCTGTTGCCCCGGGCCCGGTGGGCATGGGACGACATCTGCTCGCCGAACGGCACACTTCCTTTCAAGCACGACCACTACCTCAAGATGTGGGCGCTCACCCGGCCCCGGTTGCGCGCCGACTACATCCTGCTGGACGAGGCACAGGACACGAACCCGGTCCTCGAGGAAATCTTCCTCGCGCAGGACGTCCAGCGCGTCTGCGTCGGCGACCCCTCCCAGCAGATCTACGAATGGCGGCATGCCAAGGACATCATGAGTGGATTCCCCGGTATGCGGATGGAGCTCACCCAGTCCTTCCGTTTCGGGCCGGCCATCGCGGAGGTGGCTAACCACTGGCTGCGCGCGGCCACTTCGATGATGCAGCTCACCGGCCACGCCGCTGAACCGTCCAAGCTGACCGAGGTGGAGGTACCCGACGCGGTGCTGTGCCGAGGTAACGCCGACGCCCTCGCCGAGGTCCTGCGCTTCCTGGACCAAGACGTGCCCGTCGCCCTGGTCGGCGGCGGGAAACCCCTGCTGAACATCGCGAAGGCAGCGATTGACCTGCAGGCCGGCCGCCGCACTTCACACCACGACCTCGCGCTCTTCTCCTCCTGGGGCGAGGTGCAGGAGTACGCCGAACAGGACTCCGCCGCCGCCGACCTCAAAGCCATCGTGGAACTCGTGGACACCTACGGCCCCCAGCAGATCATCCGCACGGTCCAGCGTATGAGCGACGAAGCACAGGCCCGCGTCGTCGTGTCCACCGTGCACAAGGCCAAGGGCCGGGAGTGGAACCGCGTACGGATCGGAGCAGGCTTCACTCCACCCGACGAAGGCTCCCCGCGCACCGTGCACCCAGCCGCCGCACGCCTCATCTACGTCGCCGTCACCCGGGCCCGCACCCAACTCGACACCACCGGCATTAAACGACTACAGGCCCACTCCACCGCCGCGACAGCGGACACCACACCCGAAGGCATCTCGCTGGCCCGGCTGCCGCTAACCGGACAACTGAAGTACCCACGCTCCCCGATTTCCACGTTCCTGGCTCGCCACCTTCCCCACCCCGAAGCCGTCATCGCCTCCTACCTCCAGCACATCCGTGGCCTACCGCATCCCGTCCAGCCCTTGAACGAACGCCGCCCCGACTACGCCGCCCTCGGCCACACCATCGACTACCGGCTGCGCCTGAGCCTCGGCTCGGACCCAGGGCCCGCCGCGATCGCCGGCGTCGAACTGATCGGCAGCGACCTGCCCATCGAGGGAGCACCTGCCCCCGCAGTACGCGCCAACCTCCACATGATCGGAACCAGCGTTCTGGGCCGCCTCCACGCCCACCTGGCAGATGCTTCCCGGCGGCTCGACAACGACGAACTGACCAGACTGTGCTTCGTCGCCGGCTTCTTCGAAGCCGTGTACCGAAACGGCGCCTTCTTCCGCAAGCGCAACCTCCTCGCCCAGGTAGACGAGCACACCACCGTCAAGGGCGTGACCAGCGCCGTGCCGAGCTACGTCCTCGACGACATCGACGAGCAGATGAAGCTCGCAGAAGAGCCCTTCACTCCCCTGCGGGGCCTGCCTGCCCAGCAGCGCGTATGCGGGCCGGTCTTCGCAGGCAGCGCCGACGTGAAGGCCGACGCAGACTTCATCACCGACGGCTTCCTCATCGACTGCAAAGCCCTCACCCGGCCCCACCGCGTCGGACGGGACGAGGTACAGCAGCTCGCCGGATACCTCCTCCTCGACTACGACGACCGTTACGACATCCGCGAGGTCGGCTTATACCTCGCCCGCCAAGGCGCCCTGATCCGCTGGACGGTCCCCGAGTTTCTCACCGCGCTCGGCGCCCGCACCCCGCTCTCGCAGATGCGTGCGGCGCTACGAGAACACCTGCGCCACAACCGCCCCGCGTAGGGCGCCACGAGCCCAGGCCGCGTCAGGCCCTCGGCAGACGCGTTGGCCCGTGCCCGCCAACGTCGAAGCCGGCACCACCTCGGTGCCGGCTTCGACGTTCCTGCACTACGCCTGCTTGTGAATGTCCGCCCGCGCCTTACCGCCTAGCGTCTTGGGTTCCACAGGGGGCGGCCCGGCTCGGGCGCGACCAGGCCGTTGAGGAACGGATCTCCCTTTGTGAGGGCGCGGATCAGTAGGGCGACCATGCCCATGTCGTAGCGGCGCCAGTCCGCCTTGTCCCACACCACGACCGGCCAGGTATCCGGGTCCGGGGCTTCGGTCAGCCAGAAACAGAGCTCTCCGCCGATCCCGCCACCCCACGCGAGCAGACCACCGGGCTCGGGGTAGAACGCGAAGGGGAACGCTGCGGGATAGCTGCCCCTGAGCTCGCGCAGGAGCGAGCTCGTTGCGGCAACGTCGTCCAGCATGGCCCGCAGTGCGGGGACTCCTGCTGACGGATCATGCAGCGGCCACGGCGTGTTGACACCAAGACGCCCGCACAGATCCCCTCCCCCGAAGGCGTCGACGAACGCCCGGTAGTCCGCAGGCAATTCGACTCCCACTGCCGTGCCGGACTCTGCCCAGGGCAACGCACTCCCTTCACAGGGCGTGATATCGGCGAGCCGTGCAAACTCCTCGATGTCGGCCTGCACGCTCATGCACCGCCCCTAGTCTTCGTTGAGGTATTCCCCGTTTTTGAGGTTCTGGACGTCCCGGGAACAGTTCTCGGCGACCTCGTTGCCCTGGTGGTCCCAGGCCATGATCTGGAAGCGGAATTCGAAGGGGATTCGATCCACATCTTTCATGTATTCGGGTACAACCGTCATTTGCACGACATTCGATTTCAGCAGGTCGGTGACGCATGCCTGGATGCCGGTCATGATTCCCACGTTGACCGGCTTTGTCCAGCAGGGCGAGAGGTTGGCGGTGATGCCCTTGCCGCCCAGTGCATTCGGGATGAGGTGGCAACTGTTTACCAGGTGGTGCTCGGTCGAATGCGGGAACAGGTGTTCGGCGCGCTCTTTCGCGTCGCGCATACCCGGGCTGTTGGGGTTCGCCTCCCCGCCGCCGCTGGTGTACCCGGCCAGGCAGGCAACCGCCCCACGGGCGCGTTCACCCCGTCCAATGGGGGAGTAATAGGTCCAGCCGTCGGCACCGTTGTCCTCAGCGCCGAGGGGGCGCCGGTCCAGGCAGGTCGGTTTGTCGCCGGGCTTGTCACTGCTCGATGCGCTGGGAGAGGCCGGAGCCCCTCCGGGCCCGGCGCAGCGCGCGCCGACCCTGCGCAGGTCCGTCCACTGGTGGGTGCCCGACTCGTTGACGATGACGAGGCGGTCGGTGCGGGGGCCGTCGCCGTCCGGCTCGCACAGGCTCTCCCGCGCCTGCCGGAACTGCGCTCCCGTCGACGACAGGAGTTGCTCCAGGCCGGTCGTGGTGGCCAGTGCCAAGAGCGGGCCCACGCCCGGCTCGAGGTTGATCTGCAGCACCCGTTCGAAGCCGGGCGGTGCCTTCTCGGTGCCGGCGTTCGCGGAACCCTGCCTCTCGCCGTTGAGCTGCTCGGCGCCGAGACTGATCTGCGACCCGAGCTGCCCCGGGCTCTCCACGGTCTTCGCCCGCACGGCACGCTTGATCCGCTGGCCCTGGCGGGTGGTCGTGTAGAAGTAATCGGCCCGGTATGTCTTACCGCCGGCCTTGTACGGCCCGGCCCACGTGACCTTCGCCTGCGGATCGCTACGCAGTAACTGCGCGACCTGCAGCAGCACACGCCGATTCTCGACCTTTTCGGTGGTGGGGAGGAGCCCGCGCAGGTCCTCGGGGTTCTCCAGGCGGCCGGAGTCGGCGATCGTCCCCAGAGCGGGCAACTCGCCCTGGTGGTTGGCCTTGTAGAGCGCATCGGCCGCCTTGTCACCGGCTGCCGTGTCGCTGGCCGGCCTGTCCTTCGTCATCAGGTCCAGCAGCTTCGCCACGGCGGGCTTCAGGGGAGTCCCGACGCGGACGTTGTCCGGCTGCAAGTTCCGTGCGTGCAGACGGCTGCCCACCTTGGGGTCCGGTCCGTACTCGGCGGACGAGTACACCCAGGCATAGTCGGTGTGCTTCACGGTCCGCCCAGGTGGGGCGATGTTGGGGCGGGTGCCGCTGACGCTCTTGGACTGCTTGGGCTGCAGGGTGCCGAGGGGGTGGGGCTGGTCCGGCACTTGCGGAAGGCTGAGATAGAGGGTGGCCGCGCCCGCCTTGTCCCCGCTGTTCGTGACCGTGAAGGAGTACGAGCACGGGTTGGTCGTGCACAGGTACCCGCTGTTATTGGTGATGGTGAAGGCCGGCCCCATGGACTTGGAGACCACCTCGGACGACGTGGCGGGCGCGACAGCGGTGGCCGCGGCCGCGGCGGCAGTCGAATGGACCGCAGCCGTCTGATCGGCAGTCGCCGGCTTCGGAACCATCAGGAGGTACGAGCTGTAGTCACTGTCCGCGTAGTCGGCGGGCGTGGCCGAGGCGCGGAAATCGGCCGACTCCGCCCAGCCCTTGGCGCGCCCGGGCGCGTGCCAGGCAGCGGGCTTGACCGGGCTTCGGTGGCTGGGATCCCCACCGATGGCAAGCACGGTGTACGGCGAATCTTCGGCGAGGACGACGGTCCAGCCCTGCGCCGTGTACGAGACCGCCTTGCGCCCCTCGATCGTTCCCGCGTTCTGCTCCACGACTCCGGGATCGGAGGTGACTTGCCTGACCACCGCGGCAAGTGACTTCGGCGTCAGAGAACCGGCATTCACGGCGAAGCTGTCGAGCATGTAGTAGCCGTCACGCTTCTTCGGCGCAACCCAGTGACCGGCGCTCGTCAGATCCGTGCCGTACAACGGGTCCTGCTGCGCCCAGAAGTCCGAGTCGCCCTTCAGGTAGAGCTGGTCACCGGACCACGCCATGGCGGACGTGCCGGCCACGGGTTTGCTCAGGGTTCCCGACGCCTGTCCCGACGCGGTCACCGTCAGGTCCGCGTGGGTCACCGGCGCATGCCGGACGGGGGAATAGGCCATCGACATGTTCACGGCCGGAAGGGCACTCAGCGCCCGAGCGGCCGGCGCCCCCCGGTGGGCTGGCGACACATGAGGGGCGGAGTCCTCCCGGTGGGAGGGGCTGGAACCGCTCGGCCACAGCACATACATGAGACTCGCGAGCACCGTCAAGGCGACGCCTATGGCGACGAACGGCAGGGCACGCCCTCGTCGGAGCCACGCGGTGGCCGGCCGCGACGGCCGGGCAGGTGGCACTGCGGGCGGCTGGGCCGGCGGCGGAGGTACCGCGGGTTCCTGGGCCGGCGGCCGAGGTACTGCAGGAGGCACGGGTAACGCCGTGGTGGATCGCGCTGATTCACCGGAGGGAGGTGGGGCCGCGGGGACAGGGGGTGCTTGCGGTGGCAGTGGGACGTTGCCCGGGGTTTGCTGCTGTGGCGAGGGTTTCGGGTTGCCGTATCCAGCGGGTGCGTCGATTCCGTCCTGTTCCTCGGATCCCGACTTCCTGTCTTGGTCCCCCACAGCGACTCCCCCAAGTGGCTTCCGTCGGTCCCAGCGTCTGAGAAAGATACGGCACTCTGCGGGCTCCTCGGGCGTGATTCGAGTGTGCTGGTCACTGGTGATGCTGTCGGGGCTATCGGGACGATGCCGCGTATCCACCCTGTGCGCACCCGCGCGTTTCCCCTTTGGTCACGGACCGTGTCGAACGCGGTGGCGAGCGGTGCGCCGTCGAGGCCGGGCTGCGGCGTGGAGGCGTAACTCGCAGCGCTGTGGCCCATGGCCTGGCCGGGCGCGCACCGGCATCAAGAGCAGGACCAGGCGGCCATGCTCGGTCCGGCCCGAACGGAGCGTCGGCGGTGGCGACCGCAGCTCTGCCCGCCAAGGGAGAGCGATGGGTTGGGGGATTGCCGGCGGGAGCGCAGCCGGTGCGGACGTCGTCGGTACTGACGTACCCGACTGTTTCTACGTGGCTGGCAGGGGACGGTTCAGCTTTGGCATGGGGTGTGTGGTGGCTGATCGGGCAGGTATACCGAGCGTTCCTGTGCCGTGAGATCGCGGCCCACTGCACGGCATATTTTGCTGATCGCTGTGGTGGGGGCGGGCAGGGCTACGGCCCACATACGTACGGTCTGGTCTGCGCTGGCGGTGGCCAGGGTGTGGCCGTCCGGGCTGAAGGCCACGGAGAGGACTGTGTCGGTGTGCCCGGAGAGCGCGGCCACGGTGATGCCCGTCTCCGTGTCCCACAGCCGCACCGTGCGGTCGTCGTTACCGGCCGTGGCCAGGATGCGGCCGTCCGGGCTGAACGCCACGGAGAACACCGGGGCGGTATGTACAGGGAGGCTTTTGCGGAGGCGGCCGGTGGCCGGGTCCCACAGCCGCACGGTGCGGTCTTCGCCGCCGGTGGCCAGGGTGTGCCCGTCCGGACTGAACGCCAGTGAGCCCATGTCATCGGCGGGTTCGGGAAGTTTCCTGTGGAGGCGGCCGGTGCTGGCGTCCCACAACTGCACTCCATGCTCCATGCCGCGGGTGGCTATGGTGCGTCCGTCCGGACTGAATTCGGCCCTGAACGCATCCTTTGTGTCACCGGAAAGCCCTGCGCGGAGACGCCCCGTGTCCGCGTCCCACATCTCTACACCGCGGTCGCTGCTGAGGGTGACCAGGGTGCGTCCATCCGGACTCCCCTACCGAGACAGCGAGGCTAGAGTGTCGTTTGATCTTTCCCGCCGGATGAGGAATGGAGTGCTTTCGTGGCCTTATTGGTCCGAGAAGACGTGCTTGACGTGCGGGTTTCCTTCAACAGCTTCGCCTTCCAGGAGT
The DNA here is from genome assembly GCF_055584025.1 of Streptomyces sp. NPDC104309. Classification (NCBI taxonomy): domain Bacteria; kingdom Bacillati; phylum Actinomycetota; class Actinomycetes; order Kitasatosporales; family Streptomycetaceae; genus Streptomyces; species Streptomyces sp. NPDC104309. Next base: position 7,324 of record NZ_JBVJMV010000063.1, read on the forward strand.
CGGACGACAGCTTGGTCCCGGTGCCGTACAACCAGGCATATGAGCAAGGCGGCTTCCTGACCCAGCACGCGCGCAGGATTGATGTGTACAGCGGCGCGCATACGCACGACGCCGAGGTGCGGGTGCGAGTCTGGGACACTGAGCCAGAGACGGGTGGCGGGCCCTGGGACGAGCAGGATGAGGCCGACTTCGAGTCGGCCACCGGGGATGTCGCAATCTGGTCGACGGTCTATGGCCGCTTGCCCGATCTGATCAGCCTGGGCGCCCCGGGCCGGTGGCGGGTCCGGGTGAGTTGTGCGGGCCGAGCCGAGGCCAAACGGGTGTCCGAGCAAGAAGGGGTCGCCTACGGCATCGAGAAGTACGTCGTCGACTTCTGGCTCCAGCGGTGACGAAGCGGGCTCGCCCCAAGGGGTAATACTTGGGACGAGCCCACATCCTCGGTCAGCTGATCTTGACGATGAAGCCGTCGTCCGGGCCGTCAATCATGCGGTTGTTCGTGTAGAAACCGGAGAGCAGATTGCCGGCGGCACCGTTCTGCGTGCCGTCCAGGGGCATTGCGGAGTAGTTTTTCTTCTCTACGTGGACGTCGTACTCCTCAATGGCGGATCCCTGATAGGTGGTGGCGAAGGGGAACTCGTCGCACTCCTTGCCCCCGTCGGTGTACTTGTCGCCCCAGTAGCGCTTGCACTCGCGGACCGCGACCGCCCGGTTGCGATCGGCCCGCTTCTTGTCGAGGTAGAGGCGGTTCAGGGGCTGGTCGACGGTGTCCCCGGGGACGTCCTTAAGCGCGTTGAGCGGCTTGGTCGCCTTGGGGTTCGTGAAAGCCAACTTGATGTGATCGGCAACGGCCTTCTCCGGGGCGCCGGGCTGGGAGCTGTATTCGAGCGTGGCCATCACACTGAAGACCGCACCACCCTTGTTGGCAGGGTTGCCTGCTCCCGTGGAGTTGCGCAGGTATGAGGCCGAGTCCCAGCGAGGGGCGAACATGAACGGCTTGCCCGTAACAGGGCTTGTGCCCACCCAGCCGGCGGGCAGCGTGCTGGTGATCTCGGGTTGGTAGACGGCGAATATGGCATCGGCGGCCCCCGAGCCCGTGCCCTGACCCGGCGCGTAGCGCAGAGTGTGGGTGTAGTGCGGTGCGGCCTGCATCTGCGGCCATGTCTTGGTCACCGGAAGGGCGTTGTTCATGACGGGCTTGGCTTTCGAGGGGTAGCTCTGGGGGACGGCACCCTTCAGGCCGATCTTCAGGCCGGCGACACCGGTGGTGCCCACGGCCTTGAAACCGGTGACGTCGTAGTCGAAGGACATGGTGCGATCGGTTTCCTTGGGCACCGAACCGCGAATGTACACGTAATAGGTGCTGGTGCCGACCGATCCCTTGCTTGTGGCCCAGATGGTCGTGACCTGCTGAGCTGTGCACACCGCAAAGCGGGACTTGATGTAGACCTGCGCGGTGCCGCCCATGTTCTTCTTGCACTCGTCCAGCGTCATCGAACGGGCAGGCTCGGGATAGCTGATCGTGCCCGCTGCCAGCGACGTCGGCACTCCGGCTCGGTTGAGGGGAGCGGTGGCCGCCCGGACAGTGGCGCGCTTGCCGTAGGCGGCTGCGGGGCCGACGACCTCCTTCGGCGTTGTCGCCGCGGTGGATGTCTGTGCGGTGCTGACCATCGAGCGCAGCGCACCGGGGGAGCGCAGTGACGCCGGCGAGGGCACCGGAGTTCCCACGGGCAGGACAAAGGTCTGAGCCGTCATCGCGCCGGACTCCGCAGCCCCCGCAGGGCTTACCGCCGGCAGTAAGGAGGCTGTTGCCGCCAGCATGGCGATGACCAGATGGCGCGTGCGCCGAGTGGAGTTGATGGTGTCCCCCTGGGAGGTGGATCGAGCTGTGTGACGCCGCAGCGATCTTCGTCTGCGACCTTCATCACCCTCTTCGGTCGAATAATCGAATTTCTATGCGATGGAAACCGTGTGTCCTGAAGTCGAGCAAAACTGACCGAATAGTCGACCTTTCGCCGGTCGCCGGCGAGGGCGCCCGTGGGAGGTCGCGCTTGCGACCTGGGGAGCGGTAGGGGGATGTGTTGCGGTGGCCTGCCCTACGGTTCCCGCATTTCGTGCGGGCCTTCGTCGACGCGGCGCTCGCCGCGCAGCATGGCCGGCCCTCTCCCGGCACCCCCACGGGTGCGGGGCGACCGGCATGAGGCGGCGTCGTTGACCACGGCATCGCGTGCATGCCCATCCGACCGGGTGGTCGTGGGGGTTCTTGCCAGCTGGTGCTTGACGCTGTGACTCCGGGACGAAGGCGGTACGGCGCGGAACCGGTCCGGTGGGGGCGGTCTTCTGCCTCATAATCCTCACGTGTCCGAATCCCCCGTCCCGATACCGTCGGGCTCCGTTCCGACAGGTACGCCCGCCTGGTCGTCCACCGATGCCGCCCTATGGGCCCGGGCCCGCCCCGCATCCTGGGCCAGGCCTGTGTGGTCCGTGCCGGCGCTGGTGATCACCGTCGTATGGGCGATCGCGGTGGAACCGGTACCGTCGTGCAGCGATGCGGCGCCCTGCGGACCGGACTGGGGCGGCATGGCGGAAGTGGGTCTGGCCGTTGGCCTGTTGTACTGGCTCGCCCGGCTTCCGGAGCTCACGCTGATCGCAGCGCCCGCGCTGGCGGCCATGGTGGCGTGGGGAGAGCTGCCGGGCGCCGACCGGATGTCCCAGGTCGCGAATTTCGCCGTGATCGGGGCCCTGGGCTTCGGCTGGGCCGCGGCCCGCGAGCAGCTGGCCGCCCGGTCCAGGCAGCGGCGGCTCGTGGAACGGGCTACCGGAGTGCGGCATCGGTTGCCGGAGCCCGCCAGCCCACTCGTGCGAGGCAGGCTCCCGCTCGCCGCCGGGCTGGTCCTGTGCTCCGTGGCCGCCGGTGCGGTCCTCTTGGGGCTGAGCGGCATGCGCGCGGACGAGCGGCACGCGGACCGGGCCGTGCACATCACGGCGACGGTGATCCGCCGCGGCGAGGAGACGGTGCGCGTCCGCACCGATGACGAACGGCGCATCACCGTCGACGCGTTCTACCCCGAGGACTACGGCGTCGGCAGCACGGTGAGCGTGCTGGAGAGCGGCTCGTGGCGGCGCCTGGTGGCGGAGCCGTACGACGCCTTCGGCTGGCAGCTGCTGGTCCTGGCGGCCGGGCTGCCCGGGCTCTCATTCCTCACGGTGGGCGTCCTCGCCCGCCGCCGTGCCATGGCGCTGCGCCGCGCACCGGTGCCGGCCCTGCGCGTGCTGGACCGCACGGACTATGAAGGACGTACCTGGGTCTACGCGGTCGATGACACAGTCGGCCAGACCGCGCTCTTCACCTGTCTCTGCACGGCGACGTTCCCCGATGACGACGAGCGGGTGGATCGCATCGAAGACGAAGCGGAGGAGGAGGACGAGGAGGAATTCTCCGTCGACACGCGGTTGCACGAAGCGGTCCTGTTCGGCGCCCCCTACGAAGGCGGCGAACTGGTCCTCGTCACGACGGACCGGGCGGGGGACCCGATCGTGATCCGCACCGTCGGCCCGGTCCGGCTCCCCCGAACCGGCAAGAAGCCCCTCTTGGGAGCCACTGCCCTCACAGGCACCGACCCCGACACCTCAGATCCGCAGCGGCGGGCCCGGATCGACCGCATCGCCGCCACCCTGGCGCCCACCGGTCGCCCGGTGCGCTGGGGGCCGGGCCCTGTGGCCCGAACCGCCGGACTGGCCCTCACCGCGGGCGTGGCGGCCGGGGTCTCCTTCACCGCGCACTCCCTCGCGGCGGAGGGCTTCCACTGGCACCTCCTCCTCCCCCTGCTCGCACTGCCGATATGGATCCGCTTCGCGGCCGTCCTCCTCAACTGGCGTGCCACCGCGGACAGCACCGGTCTGTGGCTGACCGGGGCCTGGACCGTACGGCACGTCCCATGGGAACGGCTGCGGGCAGCCGAGTACACCGACAAGGGCGGCGTAGAGATACGCCGGTCGGACGGCGGCACCTGGTATCTGACGGGGCTGGGGGAGCCGCGCCTCGAACGACGACTGCGACTGCGCCCGTCGTACGTCCGCATGGCCGAGGAGGTCACAGCCCTGCACACCCACCCGGAACTGCGGCCCGCGGAACCGAGCCCACCGAGCGACCACGGCCTGCCGCTGGGCCCCGTCCTGCTCCTTCTCATCGGCCTCGCCGTCACGGCCGTGCTCATCACGTGAGCACGAATCGAACTGGTGAAGAGGCAGTATTCGATGGGTGCGCTATTCGACGGTGGCTATGTCGATGGCTTCGGGAGTCGTTTGCAAGTGACCGTGGGAGGCAGCACCTACTGACCGGCCTCTGTTCCTCAAGTGCGGGCCCTGACGCCCACGCGGCTGCTGGATCCCAGCGGGTCTCGTCTTCGGCGGAGTCTTCGGGCCGGCTGTCCTGTTCTTCGTTGCCGGTGACGAGCACCCGCAGCTCCGAGCGCGGATCCAGGCGTAACTCGTCGATCATCAGGGTCTCGTGGCTATTGAGTGGCATATGAGCCTCACCTGATACATCCCTGACAAATAGAACGCATACGTTTTGGAATGCCGTCGCGGCGCCTACTGACCCGAGCGGCCCACACAGCCCATGAACCGCGCCCCGGAAGGGCTCCTATTTCCCATGCATATGCCCCCTCGCGTCCTGCGCCGCAGCATCTTCACCGCGGCAGCCGTCGCTGCGGTCACCGTGGTGACTGCCTGCGGGAGTTCTCAGCCCCAGTCCCGGCCTGAGCCCGTGACCGTCCGTCCGGTCCAGGTCTCCGAAGAGGCTGGCACGAAGCAGGTGGCCGAGCTCACCTACGACCTCGGTGACACCGCCTACGCTCCGCCCGGCCTGGCCGATAACCCCACGGAACTGAGGGCCGTCGTCACCTACCCCCGCCAGCTCGGCAAAGACAAGCACCCCCTGGTGATGACGCTGCACGGCTGGGCCGACACCTGCGCCGCCGGGGACAAGCCCGTCCGCCCCTACGCCTGGCCGTGCGGCAAGGAGGCCCGGCCGGTCGACAACTACCGGGGCTACGCCTACCTTGCCCGGGCTCTGGCCGAGAAGGGTTACATCGTGGTGTCGGTGTCGGCCAACGGCATCCAGGCCCACGAGCAGGACCAAGGTCACATCGCGCGCCGGGCACTGCTGGACAAGCACCTGGAAATGTGGCAAAAGCTGACCGCCGGAAAGGGCCCGCTGCAGAAGCTCAAGCAGTTCACCGGCCAGGTGGATCTCAACCGGGTCGGCACTCTCGGGCATTCGCGCGGCGGCGGCGGAGTCCTTGCACAGGCCCTGGATAGCCACAAGCCTTTGCCCGGCGTGAACATCCGGGGCACGCTGGCGATCGCACCCGCCATGAACGGCATCGACGCCAACAAAGAGCGCATCACCCGCGTCCCCGTCGCCGTGCTCGCCGGTACCTGCGACGCCATGTGGGACGACAGCAAGATCCCCCTCGCCATGGCCGCCAAGAACCCCCACGCCCACCACCACGCTGTGACCGGCGCCAACCACAACTTCTTCAACACCGTCTGGACACCCGGCACCGGGCCACGGTTCGCCACAGACGACGTCGCAGTCGAAAAGCGGAACCTGCCTGGCGGCCGGTGCAAAAGCACCAACGGGACGGGCAATCCCCAGCAGCTCAAGCCCGCCGAACAGCGCCAGGCCGCGATCCGCTACGTGACCGAGTTCTTTGACAAGTACGTGCGCTAACCTCGGGACTGTAAAACGTTCGGCTCTGTTCCGTAGTCGGTGGTGACGGCATGTTACGAGTCTCGTTGACATCACATGCGCGATATCAACTCCCTTGTGGAAACAGTGTTTTCGGGGCTCGCGGCGTTGGTCATCGAGGAGGTGGTGGATGGCGGTGAGGTCACAACCTCCTGGTCCGCTACCTCACCCAGGGGCGAGCCGAGGGCAACCGGCCGATGACCACCCCACGCCACGCGACCCGGCTCCTGCTCACTCACCCCGAACACCTGTGGACCAAGGACACCGCCCTCCTGGCGACCCTCACCACCGCATGCCCCGAGATGGCCGAACTCTTCAGACTCGTCGCAGAGTTCGCCCAGCTGCTGACCCCGGCGAAGGGCAACGACATCCGGCTCACCGAGTGGATCAGCGCCGCCCGTGCGGCCGGCCTGCCCCACCTGCACAGCTTCTGCAACGGCCTGGAACTCGACCGCGCAGCCGTCAACGCCGGCCTGACCCTGCGCTTCCATAACGGCCGCACTGAAGGCGTCAACACCCGCACCAAGAGGATCATGCGCCAGATGCACGGCCGAGCAGGATTCGACCTCCTCCGCCACCGCATCCTTCTGTCGTGACAACAGAACGTCACCACCGACTACGGAACAGAGCCGAACGTTTTACAGTCCCTGCCACCGGCCGGCCGCCGCCCGGCTTCCGCCGACACGATGCCCAGGTAGGTGCGGGACGGCGCGGGATGGCCGGGGGCGCGATCTTCCGGGCGAAGTGCTTTGCGTACGGCAAGGTGGAGCAGTCGTTGCAGCACGGCGGTGCCGTCGGAGGGGGCGCCCGCTGGGATGTCGGAGTGGTAGTCGGCCTGGAACACGACGTTTTGGCAGAGCAGAATGGCGTGTACGAAGATGCCGGGCTCTCGGCCGTCGCTCGCCGACCAGATGGACTCGTGGTCCCAGTCGCAGGGGGTGGCCGCGGGATCGACGCGGGCCGGGGCGTCCGGGCTCGTCATCCCGACGAAATTACGCCGCGCGATCTCGGCGCCACTCTTGTCGGGGGTCGGTGTGTCCGTCTCGGTGGCCCATGACAGTTCTGAGCCGTTGGCCTCGGTGTGCCAGCTGCACCACACGTCATCAGGTCTGCGCCAGGGCTCGTACAGCCCGCCCATGTGTCGCGCCTCACGGTCGCGCACCGGAGCTCCGTGCAGGGCATAGGTGACCGTGTGCCGGTCGAGGAGAGAGCAGGCCGGCGGAGGGGCGGCATAGGGGCCGGCCGGCTGACTGATCCGGCTGATCGACTGCGCGACGTAGGTGCTGCCGAAGGCCAGCAGGATTCCTGTCAGCACGAGGGTGGGCCACCGTCCCAGCAGCCGGACGGCGCGCGGCCGCAGGGGGATACGGACCCTGCCGTCCCGCGTCGGCGGTGCCTCGGCGAGCAGGTGCTCCTGCAACCGTGCATGGCGGAACTGGAACACCCCGCCGGACTGGCGCAGCACACCGCGCGCGTGGGCGTCCTCCAGGAAGGCCATCGTTCGCCAGGGCAGCCGACCGGTGGCGGCAAGGACGACGCGCGCCGCGGCGTGGCGGCCCCATGCCGTGTTGGTGATGCCGTGCAGGACGGTGATGACCAGGGCGCCTGTGAGCACGGTGCCCCACTGCGCCGGGCCCGTCACCTCCGCTCCCGCGTGGTCGCTCCAGCTGGTGAGGAACGCAATGGGGAGCAGCGCAACCGCTTCCAGGCACCAGCGGCGTGGCCCGGCGACCGAGTAGTTGACCGCCAGGGTCAGGGCGGACACCCGGTCCGCCCGCAGCAGCGAGAGTGGAGTGGTCGACGCCACGTCCGTCGCCATGCTCGGTGCGGCGCGGATGACGAAGAGCACGCCCAACCCGATCGCTACGGGAATCGGAAAGCCGGTCGGGTAAGGGTTCCCGTTGGTGGGGATATTGGTCAGCCAGGCGAAGCCGACCCCGGCGGTGCTGCCGGCGGCGCGCCCGAGAATCGTCGGCATGCGGCGGCGTAGTTGCAGACGCGCGGGGACCGGCTCGGTGGCGTAGACGTCCACGAGGGCGACGAGCAGAGGGAGCACGCCGAGCAGTGCCAGCGCGCCCCAGGGCGGCAGCGTCATACCCCACCACCGGATCGTGCCGTGCGGCGGCAGGGCGGCGGTCAGGGCCACGGCGCCGCCGTAGAGCAGGGTGACGGCCACCGCCGTCGCGGCCTTCGCCTGTTCGGGATACCAGCGCCACCAGGCGAGTTCGTCGCCGGGAGCGTGCCGGGCGGCGTCCTGCGCCAGCCGGCTCAAGTGACGTTCGGCGTCCTCCGCTCGCCAGCGGGGCGGTTTGCCCACGTCGGGCGGGGCCGTGTAGACGGCGGGGACGAGCCGCGCGATGAGGTGCTTCTCGATCCCGGCTCTGGTCGGGAACGCGGCCGTGTCCAGCAGCTCGACCGGGTCGGAGTCCGTCTCACCGTAGACGGCGAGAGCCAGCCCGAGCATGAGCGGCGACGACAGTGCGGCGCGCAGCCGCCGGGCGTGCGGATCGTCGCCGTCACGGATGCGGCCGAGAACGGGCTCCCACAGCGTGGTGCCGTCCGCCCGTCTCCGCCGGGTGCTGGTCTTCAGGTACTCGCTCAGCTCCTGCACGGTCAGCGGCTGGAGCGTCACGGCCGCCGCGCCGCTGAGTACGTCGGTCCGGCGCACCGCGTTCCGGTACTCCTCGGTGCGGCTGGTGAGGATGAGATGAGTGTGTTCGTCCAGGCTTTCGTTGAGCGTCCGCAGGGCCACGGCCCGCCGCTCGGCAGGCATTTCGTCGAGCCCTTCGAGGATCAGCAGGAGCCGTTCGGGCCTCGCCACCTCCTCGGCCAGTACGGTGCCGAAGCCGGTCGGTGCCGACAGTTCGGGGTGCTCGGTGGCGAGCCGCTGCGCGGCCCATCGCCAGAGGCCCGTCTCGCTCGGGTTCCAGGAAGCGAGGGGGAGGATCACGGGGACCCGGTCGGTCGGCCCTCGTCGCTCCAGGAGCCGCAGTCCGAGCCGGAGCGCCGCGACGCTCTTGCCCGCGCCCGGCTCGCCCAGGATCACCAGCCGTCCGGAGGGCACCAGGCCGTAGAGCCGGTCGATCTCGGCGACATCGCCGTCGAGGGGCAGGGGCCGGTCACTCCGTTCGCCGGTACGGATGTTGGACCAGTGGTCGAACAGGTCGCGCTCGGCGGTCTGGCACAGCACGGGCAGCAGGTGCGGCCCCTGTACGCGGCGCGCGATCGCTTCGTCCCGCCACTGCTTGGCCTGCTCCCGGGCGAGTTCGACGAGTACACCGTTCACCGTGGCGCGCAGGGCGTTCTCGTAGCGGCCGCGGGACAGCTGCCAGCACTGCCAGGTCACCCATCCCACGGAGTGCGCCGTCATCAGCAGCGCGAGCCCGGCGACGACCAGCCAGGGCGCCTTCCGTCCGGTCGTGGCGGCGAGCCCCGTACTCAGCAGGAAGCCGCCGAGAGCCACGAGGACCGCCATGACCGCACAGCGCCGGACGACCGCCCCGCCGGACAAGGGCGTCAGCTGGAAGGGGATCCCGTAGAGGTGCACGCGGCCGATGGAACCGGCCTGGATGACCGTCTGGGCGTCACCGTGGAAGGTGTTGTGTACGTCGTGGGACCTGCTCCCCCCGGCTCGCCCCACGTCTCGCGCACCTCCGCCGTCTCCTGGTCGAGCACGATAGTCCGCGTTCCCGAAGTGCTCCAAGTAGGCTGGTGCAGTCCGGAGTTCGGGGCTGGGCAGTGGGAAGTGGAGGTGGCGGGGTGGAGGCCGAACTGACTGCGCTGGCTGTGTCCGGGGCGACGACCCTGGTGCAGCTGATGGCGGGCGACGCGTGGGCCACGGTCAGGGATCGGGTGCGGGCGCTGTTCGGGCGTGACCGGCCCGGTCAGACGCAGACGGCGGACGCGGAGCTGGAAGAGGCCCGCACCGCTGTTGCCGTCGCCGCGAACAGCGATGACCGGGCGGCCCTCGCCGAGATCGAGTCCCGATGGCGGGCGCGGCTGCTGCTTCTGCTCCGCGAGGACCCCGCCGCGGAGGCCGAGCTGCGCGCCCTGCTGGCGGCGGCAGAACACTCCTCGGAGCAGGGCACCACCGTGCACAACACCGTCAGCGGAGGCGACATCCGCGGTCCCGTGATCCAGGCCGGCACCATCGAGGGCGACCTCCACTTCGGCTGACGCGCCCCGCCGCTGTCCTCGCCGGCGAGACAGCCCCGGCCCTCAGGAGTGCTCTCAGTACCGCCACGTCCGCTCCCGTGCCTCCGCGTCGACCCCCAGCCGGCAGGCCGACACCGCAAAGCCGGCCACAGGGCGACTCCCGCAGCCACCTCGAAACGACTCCCGCACCGAGATGCAAAGCCAGCGGCCCGCTTTTTGCGGCCACGACGGATCAGGCGTGGGTGTGCAGATCCACCAGGAGCGGGGAGGTGCGCTCCCCCCGCACCGACGACAGCGAGACCACCGCGTGGCCCGGCGGCACCGCGTGCGCGAGCTCGGAGGCGGACCACCGCTGCCGCTCGACCTGCCGTACCGTCACCGCCCGTGTGGTGACGGCTTTCCCGGTGATCGCCTTGCGCAGCGTGTGCCACGCCCGGCCGCCGGTCGACCGGAGTTCAGCCGCCCACAGCCTGCCCGGCCCCCGAGGCCGGGCAGGCGCGCCCGAGTCACCGGCGGCACAGCGAGACGACCAGCGCCGCCAGCATGCCCAGCACCGTCGCGACACCCAGGGCGCCCCCAGCGGCTCCCGCAGCGCCGGTTACGCATAGGCGAGGAACGCCGCGAACCCGCACGCCAGCAAGGCCACCACCACACCGATCGCGGTCAACGCGGCCGGCGCCCACCCGACCGAGGCCGGACCAGCCGGGATCGGAACGGCCGAGGCCGGAGGGGCGGAGGCCGGAGGGGCAGGGGCGGGCACAGACGGGGTGTTCTGAACGGTCGTCATCGATCTCTCCTTCAGTGGATGGTGCGGACGAGGGACACATTCGGGGCGGCGATCGACGCGTTCCAGTTCTCGCGAAAATCCACACCGGGACCCATCTCGGGTAGGTGAGGCGGAGATTCGCGAACGCTTGACAGCCGCCGGTCCGGAGTGTCGGGCAGCAGGGTGCGGCAGTGGCGGGTTAGCGGCGCAACCCCGGCTGACGGGCTCAACTCTGCCGATGCGGAGCGCTCATTCAATAGGCTCTGACCTGCGATTTCCTGACCCGAAACCCACCGCAGCCCCGGCGGTGGGCCGGGGCGCTGCGCTGGTGCGGCCTGTGGTCACCGGCGGTCGGTCTCCGGCTGGTCGGGCACGACGTCGTCGCCGTCGCCGCCGGTCGGGGAGCAGTCCCACTCCGCGACCACGGTGCCGGTCTCCCGGTAGCGGGCGACGGCCTCATGGTCGACGGTGCCGTCGGCGTCGGTGAACCAGATCTCCGGCAGCGGCCCGCACGCGTTCCTTGACAGCAGTCCTGCTGCCATCACGCTGTCGCCCTTCCCCACGTGACCGGCTTTCCCGGCCTCCGAGTACTACGGCGACTCCGCCACGATCTGGCGTCATCAGCGGGCATTGCGCCTGCCCGCCGTCCGGCCGACTGCCGGACGGGAAGGGCGATGCCAGATCGCTTCCCACGTTCACTGAGGATCTCTGTGACGGCTTCGGTGCCCAGCTATACCCCGGCAGCATCGCCACGGACCGCCGGGCTCGCGGTCGGGCCGACCACGGTGAAGGGAGCCGGGTCACCGCTGCCCACGTCCGGGGGCGGTGTGCATCGTCCGGTGCTGATGAACAACTAGCTTCGTTTGCGACCGTAGTTGACCGAAATTAGCTATCGGGAACAGTCGGCAACGCCAATCGTCCAATTAACGGACTGTAGCGGTGGAGTGTCGATTGGCGAGCCGGTACGTTCGCGGGCATGAGCCGACTCTGGCGCGGGGCCAACCACTACCAGAGTCGGCTTCTCCACCCGTCGTCCGATGATCAAGGAGGGCATTCATGCCTCCCAACCATGTATCCAGTGCAGCCCCGGAAGGCCTCCGGACTGGGCGTTTCGACCGTAGCATCCCTCCGACACGAGGGATTGAAACCCGTGAGTGGCGTGACAATCAGGTCAGCATCCAGGTAGGAGCCTTTGTGACTATGCCAGTTGTGGGCATCGTCCTTGTCCTGCGCCCGGAGCTCGTCGGCATCGTCCTGGTGGCTGCCGGTCTCACGAGCTCTGCGCTGAGGCAGTCCTACGTCCGTTACCAGCGTCTCCGCTGCCTCTGACAGCGCCCGCGGAGGGGTGCCGGCTCGCCCGGCCCCCCTCCTATTGGGTCAGCTATTAGTGGCACTGCGTGCAGAGCGTTACGACGACAGAGGGCGTCAAGACCCCCTCCCCGGACGGAAAGTAGACGTTTCCGTACCTGCTTCCCTGATGCAACCCTCAGAAGGACTACGCCGTGTCTCCGAACGACCAGCTGGAGGCGCCCTGCCCCGGCCCTGGCTGCTCCAACACCGTCAAGCAGACAGGAGTCGGACGCAAACGCGTCTACTGCTCCGACCAGTGCGGCACCCGTTACCGCCGCCACGCCAGGCTTCTCCCAGCCGCCAACAATGGCGCGTTCGCCGAAGTGTCTCTCGACGATCTGCGCCATCTTATGGACCAGTTCAACGTGAGCGGCGATGACCCGGAAGGAACCCTGAAGCTGATCCTGGAGTGCGAGAAAGTCTGGAAGGACCTCAAGACCGCGGTCGTCCTGCAGAGCCGTGACAACAAGATGAAGATGGCGGCGATCGCAGACATTCTGCATATGAGCGCCAGCGCGCTGAACCGGATGCTGGACAGCGCGCCAGGCCGTCGCGACCGCCGCCTCGCCGCCCGACCGGCCGGCCTCCCGGACGGACTCTCCGCAACCTCGTCACCGCGGCACCCGGTGCCTGGCCCGCGCCGGGTCCGTCGCCCCAAGGGCGGCACCGGAGAAGCCGATGGTGCCGCACCAGGCCACGGCCCCGCTGCCACTCTTGCCAGCGCCCTTTCTCATCTGCACCGTCAAAGCGGCAAGACTCACAGGGCCCTGGGCGACATCGTCGGCGTCGACCCCTCCTACATCTCCCGTGTGATCAGCGGTGAGCGCATTCCCTCGTGGAAGGTAACCCGCAAACTCGCCCACGCTCTTGACGCGGATGACGAAGAACTCCGTCCACTGTGGAACGCCGCCCGCGGATACCGCGAAGCCAACCCCGCCAGCCTTCACGCGGCCCTGCGCGGTCTCTACCTCGCTGCGGCCCGCCCCGGCATCGACATCCTGCAGTCCAAGACCCGCCTACCCGCCGACCACATCAACGCAGCTCTCACCGGAACCGCCCTCCCCGACTGGGAAACCACCACGCGCCTCATCACCGCCCTGCACGGGCAGTCCGACATCATCCGCCCGCTCTGGGACGCCGCCCGCGCCGTAGCCCCGCCCGGCGCCCTGCTCAGCACGCGCGCCGCCTGTTCCATCCCCGTAGGAACCTTCGGATGACCACTCCCTCACCCACCCACCACACAGCAGGCCCCGACATCATCCTGCCCGCCGCATTCCGCGCCTTCTGCACCCTCCAGCAGCCCGCGTACCGCGCCTACACCGCAGCACACACCCGCCCCGTCGACACCGAGAACTTGATGAGCCGGGCCTTCGGCGAACTGGCCGCCTGCTGGTCCGACATCCTGTTGCGCCCCGATCCGACCGCCTACGCCTGGGATCTCTTCGCCGGAATCATCCGCCACCACACGCAACGAATCCGGATCGCAGCCACCAGCCCTCTCCAGTACGAAATCGTCGTACTGCACCACATAGCCCGCTGCGCCATCGACCACACCAGCGACACCACCGGCCGCACCACCGAGAAGATCCGCTATCTCCTCAGCACCTGGAGCCCCTGACTGAGCCCGGAGAGCCGGCGGAAGGGCTGAACGCTGCACCACAGCAAGAGCTCCCAGGACGGTCGGCAGAACAGCTAAGACCGTGTCCTACATGGTCAGTTGGCAGTTGAGCCGGGCGTGGGGAGTGGACGGTGGGGATGGATCGTTCCGGACGGCTTGTGGGAGATCGCGAAGCCGTTGCTGCCGCCGGCGCGTGTGCGGCCACAAGGAGGCGGGGTCGCGAACATCGACGATGAGGCGGTCTTCGCCGCCATCATCTATGTACTGGTCAGCGGCTGCGCCTGGCGGGCACTGCCGCCGTGCTTCGGAGCGTCGAAGTCGACCGTGCATCGTCGCTTCGCCATCTGGTCTCGTGCGGGAGTCTGGGGACGCCTGCATCAGAAGGTGCTGCAGCTCCTGGACGAGCGGAATTTGGTCGATCTATCCCATGCGGTCCTCGACTCCGCGCACGTGAAGGCCAAAAAAGGGGCGAACTTGCAGGTCCGAGCCCCGTGGACCGGGCTAAGTCCGGTTCCAAGATGCACGTTCTGTCCGACGCCAACGGACTGCCTCTACGCGTCGGACTCTCCGCGGCCAACACCCACGACAGCCAGGCCCTGAAGCCGATGCTGTCCCATTTCCACATGGGACACGAATCCCGCGCGACCGATTCCAAGCCCCAACGCCTGCACGCCGACAAGGCGTACGACGTTCCTCACCTGCGTCGATGGTTATGGGGCAAGCACATCGGTGTCCGGATCGCCCGCAAAGGTATCGACTCCAGCGAACGGCTCGGCCGTCGCCGGTGGGTCATCGAACGCACCATGTCCTGGCTGACCGGCTACCGCAGACTCAACCACCGATACGAACGAAAACCAGGCAACTACCTGGCCTTTCTCGGCCTGGCAGCCGCTCTCTGCTGCTACAAACGGCTCCTCAAACTGATCATGCAGGACACGGTCTAAGCCTCAGCTTCTAGTGGAGACCCGGGCGGGTCTGGGGATGAGCTTCCTGCCGCTGAGCAGCTCTCCCGAGCGCCCCAGCACCTGGTCGGCGGTTGTGCCGCAGGTTGCCCAGCACAGGATGCCGGTCGCCTCCAGGGGGCCGGTGCGGAGAGCTTGGCGCAGTCGGGCCACCAGCGTCTCGGCGGGAGCCTTGTCCAGGTCCGGGACGAGAGCGACGAACTCGTCTCCTCGGATCCGGGCAAGGGCCGCGGGCTCCCGGTTTCCCCCATCACTCCGCTCGCGGTCCAGCTCGCTCCGGAGTCGGCCAGCGATCTCCACGAGTGCGGCGTCCCCGGCAGCCCGGCTGTGGCGCGCATTATACATCTTGAACCCGTCGATGCCAAGGTGCAGCACGGCGAGCGTGGGGTTCGGGCCGATCGGCAGGCCCCGGTGCTGGTGGGGCGGGTACGGTTCGAGGCCGTGTGGATCGTTCGCCCCCGGGGCCGCGTCCGGTGTGTCGCACAACGCGCGGGCCAGGCGGATCCGTAGCTCCGACTCCGTGTAAAGGCCGGTGAGTTCGTCAAGGGTCGCCCGGCGCTCCAGCTCGGACTCGCGCTGTTTCCGCTCGCCTATGTCATTGACATGGGTGAGGAGGAAGCGGGGCCCGTCGGTGGTGTCGGCGACGACGGAGTTGGATACCGAGACCCATGCGTATGTGCCGTCGCGGCGGGCGAGCCGCAGTTCAGCGCGTCCGCCCTCGGCGGAGGTACGGAGCAGGACACCGATGTCCTCGGAGTGGACGAGGTCGCTGAACGAGTAGCGGCGCAGCACGGATGGGGGCCGCCCGAGGAGGCGGCACAGCGCGTCATTGACGCGCAGCAGCCGCCCGTGGCCGTCGCCTCCCAACTCCGCGATGGCGGCTCCGTTCGGCGCGTACTCGAAGGCCTGGCGGAACGACTCCTCGCTGGCGCGCAGGGCCATCTGCTCGTGTTCCAGCCGCACCAGCGCCCGCTGCATGTTCGCTCGTAGACGGGCCGTGCTGATGGCTATGGCTGAGTGGAAGGCATACGTGCTCAGTGCCTCGCGGGCCTGGGCGCCCGGGCGGCGGCCGTCCTTCGGACGGTCTACGGAGATCACGCCGATCAGTTCATCGTGCGGCAAGTACATCGGTGCGAAGAGCCGGTCGTCGGGGTGCCACCCGTCGTCGTGCTCGGGCAGGGGACTTTCGGTGCGCCACTGCGGTACGTCGTCGTCGTTGAGCACCCAGCCTTCCGTGTGCGGGATGAAGCGCAGCCCCGACCAGTCCTCTCCCAGGTGCAGCCGACGGTCCCAGGAAACGCGGGAGCCGACCCGTCCGGTAATCCTTGCCTCGGCAGTTGGGTTGCCCGCAAGGGCGGCGACGACGAGGTCTCCATCGGAACGGACGAGGTTGACGCAGGCCAGCTCGTAACCGAATCCGGAGACGGCCGCGTCGGCGATCGCCTGGAGCGTGCCGGCGAGGCTGCGGGCCGTGTAGACGTCGGCGATGGCCTGCTCGGTCCGCGGGGGCAACGGCACATGGGGCGGGCCGGTGACGAATGTCGGCTCGGGCGGCGGGGTGTAGGCGGCGTTGCGGATGAAAGGCGCTTGACCGAGCTGGTTGCGGCACAGCCGCTGCGGCTCCGGGCGGTCGCGGGTGACGAGACGCGTGCGGAGCCGGGTGAAGAGCGTGTCGAGGTCCAGGTACTCGGGCCCACCCGGCACGCCCTCCTGCATCAGCGTGACCAGCTCGCCGGTGAAGGCGGTGAGTGGCTCGCCCGGCGGCGAGAGCGCCACGGCCGTCTCGGCTGAGGCCGCAAGGAGGTACGTGCCGTCCACCTCCAGTGAGGCGGCGGCCGACTGAACCCCGAAGGCCCGCGCGCTGTAGCAGCAGTCCAAAACGACGATCCGGCGCATGGCCAGGCTCTTCTCGACCGGCCAGCGGATCCACTCGTAGGGCGTGGCGGTGTCGTGCACCGACTTGGGGTCGCTCGTCTCGGTTGCCAGGTGGAGTTTCCCGGTACGGGGATCGAGTAGGCCGTGCCCCGCGTAGTAGACGAGCAGGGTGTCGGTGGCCGCGTCGACGGCCTCCTGGACTGCCCGCGACACGTCACGGGGGACGGAGGGGTTCTCGACCACGGTGACGTGACCAGGCGGCAGTCCCCACAGGGACGTGAACAGGCTGCGGAGCAGGGCCAGATTGCCCGCCACGGCTGGCAGGCCGTCCAGGGCAGTGAAATCGCTCGCCCCGACCAGCAGGACCCGGGTTCCGTCCGGATCGGGCAACGCGGTCAAGCCGCCGAACCTCCCCTGCCCTCGACGTCGTTCAGGAGCGAGCGCACCAGGTTCTCCGCCTCCTGCTGGCTGTGCCCGCTGATCTCGACGCGAGTGCCGTCGGGCCGCTGCACGACGAGCGTCGGCGACGGCGTGCGGGTGGATCGCCAGGAGGCTATGGCGGCGGCGAGCGAGGCGGTGCTGAGACCGCTGCTGAGGACGAGGGAGAGGATGTCTATCCCGTCGCCCTGCTGCCCGGGCACGGGTGCAAGCGAGCTTCCCAACGTGCCGCGGACATGCCGCCGTACCGTCCGGTTGTCTTCCAACCAGGCTCCAAGGGAGCGCAGTTCCGCCTCGACGGCGGCTGAATCGCCAGCCGCACGCACGGTGATGATCGTCATACAGTCAGCTTAGACCGTGTCCTGCGTGATCAGTTTGAGGAGCCGTTTGTAGCAGCAGAGAGCGGCTGCCAGGCCGAGAAAGGCCAGGTAGTTGCCTGGTTTTCGTTCGTATCGGTGGTTGAGTCTGCGGTAGCCGGTCAGCCAGGACATGGTGAGGTTGATCCCCGGGGGTGGACACCGGGTTTCATGCGACGAGTGACAGCGTACGTGATGTGGTCAGTTGCTGTTCGAACTCGGCTGGTGTGAGGTGGCCGAGCGCGGAGTGCCGACGGCGCCGGTTGTAGTACGACAGCCAGCGGAACAGCTCCAGCCGGGTCTGTGCCTTCGAGGTCCAGTGCCTTCCGTGGAGCAACTCGCGTTTGAGGCTCTGGAAGAACGACTCGGCGAGGGCATTGTCATAGCTTGAGCCGACCCGGCCCATGCTGCGGCGGATGCCGTGTCGGCGGCAGGCCTCGGCGAAGGCGGCCGCGCTGTACTGACCAGGCAGGTTCTCAACTGATTCCATCGGTCACGCTCCTGACCTGTGGTGTGGCCGCTTCATCCGCGAGCTCAACAACGCGACGAACGCGGCCCTGGAACAGATCGCCGCACTCACCGGGGAACTGGAGACGCTGCGCGACGACCGGGACGGGGAACGCGAGCAGCGGATCGCCCTGCAGCGGCAGATCGACTCACTGGGAAGCCAGAACCAGAACCGGGCCGCGGAGAAGAGGACAGCCCTGGCAAAGCGGGACCAGGTGCGTGCCGCCCTCGCGCCGTACGAGCACGACCAGCTGCCAGTCCCGGGCAGGGAACAACCGCGCGCTGAGCAGGGTGGTTCGCATGAGAACCACCCCCACGAGCCCGTGGTTGTGCTGCCCGGCCCGCCGCCCTCTGACCGTGGCACCAAGCGCTGGGGACCCGCACTCGCTCTGATTGCGGCCGGGGTCCTGGTCGCCGTCCTCGCTGTCGTCGGCCTCGCTGTTTACGCCGTCATCCAGCTGCTGCCCGGCGATCACAGCGGCCCCAACGACGCCGCCGGCACAAGCCCTGCCCCGGCCCCTGCAGCCTCAGCGGGCGGCTCTGCCGGGCGCTCCGGCGACACCACCTCGGCTGGAACTTCCACAACGCCCCCCGTGGCCGGGGCCGGATCCACGCACGGCGGCAACTCGTCGAGCGGTGGCGGAGCCGGCGGCTCATCCAACGGCGGCACCCCTGGCGGCTCGTCCGGGAGTGCGCCCGGGGACGCGTCCGGCGGCAATGCCACCGGCGGTAAGACCACTGGCGGTAAGACCACTGGCGGGTCGGGTGACGCGGGCGGCTCCGGCGGCAGCAGCGCTCCAGCGGTTCCGGTGGGGCGTCCGGCGCGACCTCGCCGAAACCGCCTCCGTCCAGTGGCCACTTCCAGCTCAGGGACGTCGGCTACGGCAAGTGCCTGGCCAGGTCCTACGGCAGCGTCGCGTTCGCCACCTGCGCGGACAGCCCGGCGACCAACTGGACCGCAAAGGCCGGTTCGGGCGGTTCCTACAAGCTGTACAACGAGTCCGCCGACCAGTGCCTGAGTGCCAACTTCGGCCAGCTGTTCATGGTCGACTGCGGCTCCGGGGCCGACCAGAGCTGGCGCACGGGCACCAGCAGCACCGTCGTGAACCTGTCCAGCAGCACGTGTCTCGATGAGAGTTCCGGCTGGCCGGTCCTGGCGTCCTGCGAGCCGTCGAAGTCGACTCAGCACTGGGCGAAGGACTGATCTGGGGCCTGTTGCGAAAGTGGATCTTGGGCCTGGTGATCAAGCGCTGGGCGGACGCGACCAGCGCTTGATCATCCAGAAATGGGGGTCACACGGTGGAAATCTGTCGCAGCGCTGTCGCTCCAGTCGGCAACCCCATGGCGGACCTTCCGTTGGTACAGCGGGCAGAAGCACTACTCCGGAACGTATTGGTCGGCGACGGTCCGGGATCACGTGATCTACGAATCGCGACTGGAGCTTGCACGGCTGCTGTTCGCCGACTTCGACTTCCTTGAGCAATCGGTTGTCAGCGCTCCCTGACACCCTCGCTCCATGCCTTCCAACCCGCTCAGCTTCGCTCAGGTGACCACCGCCCGAGACATCGATCTGGATCGCCGGCAGGCGCTCATCGACTGCTGGATCGACGTCTCCAACGCAGGTGGCGCGGCCGGCTTTCCCTTCCCGCCCATCGGCCAGCGGGATGCCGCCTCTGCCCTCGATGCCATCCTCGAAAACCTTGCCCCTCAGACCTGCCGGCTCCTGATGGCACTGGACGGGGACGACCTGGTGGGCTGGCTCAACATACGGCGCGACTCCTTCGCTCTCATCGCCCACTGGGGAACCCTCCACCACGTCCAGACCCGCACCGACAGGCGCGGGCAGGGCATCGGCGTTGCCCTGATGAAGGAGGCCCATACCGTCGCCCGTGACGAGATGGGGCTTGAGCAACTGCACCTGGCTGCACGCGCTGGCGTTGGGCTGGAGACCTTCTACGGACGGCTCGGCTGGAAGGAGATCGGGCGCTGGCCGGGAGCTCTCCGGCTCGGCCCCGGTGACGATCGCGATGAGGTCCTCATGCTCCTGGAACTTCGTGCTGAGGAACACGACCGGTTGTGAGAGACCGTTGCCGCGCCGCTCCACTACTCACGGTTCGTGGACATGACCCGAACCTGACCGACCGTTCGGCGGAGTGCGACCGGATGGGCCCGAACGGCGTGATGATCGACGGCACGGCCGGGATCGACGCGGAGGCGATGAGCGCGCTGGAGGCCGTCCCGTGCGCGGTCCAGGACGCGGTCTGGCTCACCCTGAATCATCAGATGCGACTGGTAACGGTGGCCTCCGTGGTCGCAGGCGCGGTGCGGTTGCTCGCGGAGGACCCGGGCACGGCGATCGAGCACGGGGAGCTGGCCCGGATGTGGGCCCTCCTGGATCACGCCCTTACTTGACATGACGACGACGCGGACCGCACAGCAGGAGCGTCGCCCTCTCCGACATCTGGGTTGCGGGGTCTGGACGCCCGGACGGATCCGACGTCGTGGCGGTCGCAATCGGCGCCCTTGACGCCGACACCCTGGCGCGGGACGGTCATCGCGCAACTATGCGCAACCGACTCGACACGGGAGTACGCGATGACGTTACGGTTCGTCGGGAT
Organism: Streptomyces sp. NPDC104309; assembly: GCF_055584025.1. Classification (NCBI taxonomy): domain Bacteria; kingdom Bacillati; phylum Actinomycetota; class Actinomycetes; order Kitasatosporales; family Streptomycetaceae; genus Streptomyces; species Streptomyces sp. NPDC104309. The sequence continues at coordinate 27,721 of NZ_JBVJMV010000063.1, forward strand.
CGACCCCAATACCGGCGGCGAGGGATCGCCGACGGTGTGGGTGGAAGAGGAGAGCGCGGACCTGGTCCTCCAGGGCGAGGAAGCCGACGCCCTCCTGAAGTCCCTGGTCGGCTCCACCGAGTGGGTAGCCGGCCACAAGGCCGGGATTCCCCCGCACGAGCGGGTGATCCGGATCCCGTTCCGCATGGTGCAGATTCTCAAGGAGGCGTGCGATGCCGCTGAACGCGCAGCAGCTGAACACCGCGACGTTCGCTGAGCTGCTCGCCGACACCCATCACACGGCGGTTCACCTGGAGATGCGCGACATCTACGCGGTGGGCGACGAGACGGACGACTACGCGGCCTTCCTACGGACCGGCGTTCCGAACCTGGATCCGGGCCGTTCGTTCTGGCCGCAGTGGATGCCGCTCGTCAAGGACGCGGTTGCCCGCGGGGTGGTGATGCGGCGTGCTCGGATCGTGTCCGAGCCGGTCACCGACTACATCCGCTACGAGCACGCCATCACCCCGCTCAACCTCCAGGCCGGAGAGGACGTGCGCTGGCTGCCCCGCCGCCGCACGTCCGATATCCCGCTGCCCGGCAACGACTTCTGGCTCCTGGATGAACGGCTCGTGCAGTTCCACCACTTCACCGGCACCGGCGACTGGGCGCCAGAGGGCAAGGAACGCACCAGGGAGTCGGCCGCGACCGCGTTGTGCGCCACGGCGTTCGAGACCGTGTGGGAGCGCGGCGTCCCGCACGAGAAGTACACCGTCTAGGACTCGATCTGCCGATGCCCGCCTCTCCCTCGTCCAGCGCCCAAGGAGCCCGCGTAGCCCTCGCGGTACGCCTGCAGCACCTGCGCAAGGACGCCGGCCTCACCGGGAAGGAACTCTCCGCCCGGTGCGGCTGGCACCCTGCGAAGACCACCCGCATCCAGAAGGGCGACGCCGCGCCCTCGGACACCGACATCCGCACCTGGTGCTCGGCGTGCGGTGCCGACGACCAGGCCGACGACCTCATCGCCACCGCCCGCGCAGTCGACTCGATGTACCTGGAATGGCGCCGCCTACACCGCACCGGCATGCGCAAGGTCCAGCAGGACTGGAACACCCTGCACGAGCGGACCCGTATCTGCCGGGTCTACGTCTCCAACGTGCCGCCGGGCTTCTTCCAGACCCCTGGCTTCGCCACCGCCCTCATGGAGCAGATCACCGCCTTCCAGGGCACCCCCAACGACGTCGCCGAAGCGGTCGCCGCCCGCATCGCCCGCTCCCGCTTCCTCTACGAAGGCGGCCACCGCTACGTCGTCCTCATGGAGGAATCCGTCCTGCGCTACCGCACCGCCGACCCGGACGCCATGCGCGGGCAGCTGCGCCACCTCCTGGCCGTGATGCCGCTCGCCTCGGTCTCGCTGGGAATCATCCCGTTCACCGCGCAGCGCACCGTGTGGCCGCTGGAGGCGTTCTACCTCCACGACGACGTCCAGGCCGTGGTGGAGACCCTGACGGCTGAGATCAAGGTGAAGCAGCCGCGCGAGCTCGCCGACTACGCGAAGGCGTTCGCCGGCCTCGCGGAGATGGCCGTGTACGGCGACGCCGCCCGCGCCCTCATCCGGGCCGCGATCGACGCCCTTGAGTGAACCTCCGCAATTACCCGCAATCTCGTTGAGGACTGTACCCAACGCTGCGTAGCGTCGAAGGCACCGACGGACCACCAGCCGGAGAGGCGGGGCCACATGCGCGTACACACCGACACCACCGCCCCGGCCCCGGAGGGCCGCGGCCTCCAGCCGCCCGCCTACGGCGTCCCCTCCCCGGCCCTGCTCGCCCGCGCGGACCGGGGCTTCGCCCGGTTCCTCGCCCAGCGGACCGAGGACCAGGACGATCGGGCCGACAGCGGCGAGGACACCCAGCGGTGACCGTCGGCCACCCGCGCGACGACGTTCCAGCAGCGAGGCCCGCCATGCACACCAGCCCGCACACGGTCCTGTACGACCCTGACGGCCTGATCGAGGCGGAGCTCCCGCTCGACCGTGAACCGTACGAGTGCCTCGTCAAGGCCGTCCTCGCGTGGACCGGCGAGGACGCGCTGGCGGAACGCGACTACGAGCAGATCGCCCCCCAGCTCACTGGCCACCCGCGCCGTCGCCTCCGACGTCCGGCGCCGCGCGAACCAGCTACCGAAGGACAGCGGGCCCCGGGCGCTCGCCGACGTCGTCCTACGCGAGGCGGAAGGCCGGCTGTCGACGAAGCTGGAAGGCACTGTGCGCTGCGTGCAGAACTGTGCCCGCCTCGTCCGTGCGTTGTACGAGCGCCTGGACCGACTGGAGACCGCGCCCGTCTAACCTGCCGCGCACTCGGTCGATCAGGGGAGGTCGCCCTCCCATACCCACGGGCCGTCAGGACGGCTGAAGGTCGGCCCGTAAGAGGCCCGCCCGGTCCGTATGTGCTGTGAGGGGTGATCAAGTACGCGCCGGTAGGTGATCTCCTCGTCCGTCCAGCCGGTCACCTCGATCAGCTGCCCGTCCAGCGGCCCACCCGTCAGCTCGCGGTAGACGTGGCCGGACTGCGGTCCGGCCGCATTGTCACGCTCGGTGCCGTACACCCTTGGTACCTGTGTCATATGGCCAGTCTGGCGCGGCGCGGGGCCCATCAGCACGGAATCGGCGCGACCGCGCCGTGAAGAGCCCTGCCAGCTGCGCGGGTTCTGGTGCTGGCTGGCGTGGGTCAGCGATTGGGTCAGCGCGCGAACCTGGAGCTATGGCCCGCATTCGGTAGGCGCTGCGCCCTCCTGCGGGGCCGTCCGGGTTGCCCTACCAGTGGCGCATCCGGTTGCCACCCGGGGTGCCCTACCAGTTGCCCAACCGGTTGCGCACCAAGTTGCCAGAGCCTCGGACCAGTGACCGCTGCGCCCCAGGTCACCGGGGCGGGTCAGCGGGCTTCGGGTGCCGACACCTCTAATTCGATAGCAATTAGAGGTTCTGGATCTCTGAGGGCCTGGCGGGCGGTGTCTGCCGGGGCAGGACGTGTGTGGTCCGGTCGGTGCCGTGGTGACCGCTACGACACCTCCGACCGTGCGAGGTCTTTGTAAAGACCGGTGGCGCTGGGCGCCGGCCGGTCCTCGCGCGTTCTGCCCCCACGGTGCTCTCGGGTTCGGGATCCTCGATGGATGAGCTGCCGCATGGTGACGCGTTTTTCCTCACGAGCTTCGAGCTCTGGACACGGCGTGCGCCCGTGCGGTCCGGCGGTGCCGCGCACGGCTGATGAGGTGGCGGACCTTGGAGTCCTGGAATTAGTGCGCCGTGCGGCCCCGCGTGCTCGTGTTCGAGAACAGCACCGGCGAAGGGCGGGATCCATGGACGTGTTCTGCGGGATCGACTGGGCGGAAGGGCACCACGACGTCGCGATCATCGACAACACCGGCAAGCTGTTGGCCAAGTGCCGCATCGGCGACGACCTGGACGGCTACCGGGTCTTGCTGGACCTCCTGGCCGACCACGGCGACAGCGTCGAGACTCCGATCCCGGTGGCGATCGAGACCAGCCGCGGGCTGCTGGTCGCCACGCTCCGCGCCGGCGCCCGGCAGATCTTCGCGGTCAACCCGATGGCGGCCTCCCGCTATCGCGACCGCCACGGCGTGAGCCGCAAGAAGTCCGACCCTGGCGACGCCCTCATGCTCGCGAACATCATCCGCACGGATATGCCGATGCACCGGCCACTGGCTGCCGACACGGATCTAGCCCAGGCGGTGGCTGTCCTGGCCCGAGCGCAGCAGGACGCGGTCTGGAACCGGCAGCAGATCTGCAACCAGCTCCGCTCGTTGCTGCGCGAGTACTTTCCGGCGTTCCTGGAGGCGTTCAAGGACAAGCCGGGCGGTCTGGCCCGCCCCGATGCCCGCCGAATCCTGGCGGTCGCACCCACGCCCGCGCTGGCTGCCAGACTGCCGCTCTGGCGCCTGACGGCCATGATGAAGCGAGCTGGCCGACGGAGGAACATCGAGGCTGATGCCGAGCGTCTGCAGCAGCTCTTCCGCAGGGAGGCGCCGCACCAGGTTCCCCTGGTCGAAGAAGCGATGGGCAAGCAGGCCCGAGCCCTGCTGCAACTGGACGCGGCCTGCGAGGCGGTCGCCGACCTTGCTCAGGCCACCGAGGAAGCCTTTCGAGCCCATCCCGACGCCTCGATCATGCTGAGCTTTCCCGGCATCGGCGCCCAGATCGGCGCACGAATCCTCGCGGAGATCGGCGACGACCGCACTCGGTTCGCCACAGCCGGAGGGCTGAAGGCATACGCGGGCGCGGCTCCCATCACCCGGGCCTCAGGCAAACGCCACTACGTCGGACGCCGGTTCGTCAAGAACAACCGGCTCAACCACGTCGGCCACCTCTGGGCCTTCTCGTCCCTCAGCGGCTCGGCCGGCGCCGACGCTCACTACCGCCGCCGACGAACCGGCGGAGACTGGCACATGCAGGCACTGCGGCACCTGTTCAACCGCATGCTGGGGCAGCTGCATCACTGCCTACTCGCCCGCGTTCCTTTCGACGAAGCCATCGCCTTCCCTCCAGTGGCTGCGACGCCTCAGCTGGGCAGTTCATAGGACGCGCGGCTAGGTACCTGGCTCAGGACATGAAGGCAGCGGACACGCGAACCAGGTCTTCCGGCGTAAGGGCGAAGCCATTGGACGGGTTCCGGTACGAGTACGCGCCGTCGTCCACGCGAGCACCGTTCTTGCTGGTCCAGCGGGAGATCCCTCTCGCGCCTTGGCCTTCAACGAGAGCGGCAGCGAGTTCTTCGGGGGCCTCAACGGCAGTAACGGCGCTAAGAGCTGCCACCAGGCGGTGTGTTGCGTTGTCCGGGATGCTGTCGTCTCCGAGCGCGGGCAACAGCAACAGGAGTCGGCGATGTGCATCGACTGTGCTGCCTCCGGGCAGCCCGTTGTCGGCGGCAGAGAACAACTCGGGCCAGGACAGGGCGGGACCCATGAAGTGCCCGTCGTCCTTGGCCAGCAACAGCGCTCGCTCCCAGCTGGGGTGATGCAGGAGATAGTCGACACCGGGGTCGTCCTTCCACGTGCGGTAGACGACGTGGAGGAGGTGCCCGGCGGCCAGCGGGATAGTGAAGACGGGCCACTTCGCCCGCTTGAGCAGATCCCGGTGGAACACATCGGCCGACTCGTAGTCCGCACCGAAGAGCAGCTCTTCCGCGTCCTCGTCGTGAGCGCACGAGTACAGGTGGCCAAGCCAGAAGAGAGGTTTCTCCAGCAGCTCCGGCTGGTGGACAAGAGGGCGACCGTCGTACCCGGGTATCTCCATCATGCGGATCATCATGTCGCCTACCCGGCTGCCCCTATACGGTCGGCCCGCAACGATCCAGGGCCCCTGGCCGCAAGGCCTCGCGTGCGTCATCACGGCGGTGCGGAGTACGAAGTCTCTTGGGGCATCTTGACGGCTTAACTGCATGAGGTGTCTTTCCCACGCGATAGCCGGGGGGAAGAGGTCTGCTTCGAGCTCCGGGGAGTAATTGTCAAGACTTGTGGGTGAGCTGAGGTTCAGGCAGCTTCGGGGGTCGTTCGACGAGGTGGCCGTTTTCGAAGCGGGCGCCGGAGCGGACGAGGGCGACGAGGTTCGGTGCGGTGACCGCCCGCCAGCGGGCCTGGGCGGCTTCCGCGAGCTTGAACACCATCGCGAGTGCGGCGGCCGGGCTGCCGGTACCGCGGGTGACCTTGGCCCGCAGCTTGACCGTGGAGAACGTGGACTCGATCGCATTCCTACCCGGTATGAACATGGGTGGAGGCCCGTTCTGGTACCGGTAGTGACGGGAAGCTTTCCCCGCCGTACGGTGCGACCCTGGGCTTTGAGGAAGGCGATCCACTCGCCGCGTGCCGGGTGACGGCGCGGGGCCGGTCCGAGGCCAGCGGTGCGAAGGATGCGGCGGACGGTGGCCGGGCTGACCTTGTGGCCGAGGCGGCGTCGTTCGTCGTGGACGCGCCGGAACCCCCACTGCGGGTTCTCGGTGCCGAGTCGGGTGATCAGGTGGCGTAGTTCTTCGGGTATGGGTGGCCGGCCAGGTGAGGCGGGCTGGGTCCATCTTCTTGATCAGGCGCTGGTGCCAGGCCAGGAGGGTGCGTGGGGAGACGATGCGGTGATGCCGTAGGGCCTGGGGGAGTAGCCGGGCGAGGACCGCGAGCAAGGCGCGGTCCGACCAGCTGGGTCTGGGAGCGGTGACCTGTCGGCGCAGCACCGAGACCTCGTGCTGCAAGATCAGTATTTCGGCCTCCTTCGCGGCAGGGGAGCGAGAGAGCAGGACCAGCCACGCGAAGATCCGCGTGGCGATCAGATTACGCGTGTCATGTCCCGGAGGATAGGAACCGGCTGTTGGGATACCTGTCTCCGGTAACGATCTCCGGAATTCGTGTCTGGGCACGGGTGCGGCATCGGATTCCGTTGGATCGCCGCCGTTGTGGTGAACATGTTTACCGCGAAGGATGTGGCTCACCCCAACGTTCCTCGATCCCCGGGAGTCTCCATGCCTACTGGCGGAACACCATGGATGCGGACAGTGCGCGCCCTGCGCGCCGATGCTCAGGAGGTGGCGCCTATCGCCCCGGCCGACTCCCCGACCCGCCGGGGGGTGCTGCGCGGCGCGATTGCCGCGGGCGGCGCACTGGCCGCTACCGCCATGCTCCCGGCGAGCGCGGAGGCGATGGGGCGGCAGACCCCCCACGATGCACGGATCGTCGTGGTCGGCGCCGGCCTCGCGGGGCTGACCTGCGCCTACCGGCTCGCCCAACAGGGCGTTAGGGTCCAGCTGTTCGAGGCCCGCGACGGGCGGGTGGGCGGCCGGTGCTGGTCGGCACGCGGATTCGCGAGCGGCCAGGTCGCAGAGCACGGCGGTGAGTTCATCGACACCCGGCACGTGCACATCCGCAAGCTCGCCACCGAACTCGGCCTCTCCCTCGATGACGGCGAGGCCGCCGAACGGGACGGCGACGGGGTGCTCTACCTGCAGGGTGCGGTGCGGGCGGAACGGGGCGTCTACCGCGACATGCCCGTGGTGCAGCGACGGATCGAGGCCGACGCCAAGCGGATCGGGACCTATACCGCCGCCCAGGCTTCCCGGGCAGCCCGGGCGTTCGACGAGATGTCCGTGCGCGACTGGCTGGACGCCAACGTGCCCGGCGGATCCTCCTCCCTGCTCGCCTCCGCCATCGGTATGGGCGCGGCGGGCTTCTATGGCAGCGACCCCGAAGACCTCAGCGCCATCAACCTCATCGAGCAGTACGCTGCCCCCGACCCCGGCGCCGACGATCGGTACCACACCCGGGGAGGCAACGACCTGATCCCCAACCAGCTCGCGGCCCGGCTGCCGAAGGGCACAGTGCGCTTCGACGCCCCGCTGCTGGCCGTCCGAAAGCGCGGCACGGTGTATGAGCTGAAGTTCTCCGGTACCCCCAAGCCCGTCGTCGCCGACCGTGTGGTGTTCGCCCTGCCGTTCACCGCGCTGCGCCGCACCGACCTGACCGCGTCCGGACTCAGCGCCCGCAAGCGGGATGCGATCGAGCACCACGGCATGGGCACCAACGCCAAGCTGCTGCTGCAGTTTCGCGAGCGGTTCGCCCGGCACGGCTGGAGCGGCTCCTTCCAGTGCGATGTCCCGCAGCGGGGCAGCTGGGACAGCTCCGTGACCCAAGGTGGCCCGGAAGGGCTGCTGACTATCTTCAACGGCGGCCACGCCGGGGCGAGTTACCCGGCGGCGCAGGCCCATGGCACTGCGCCGGCGTACGTGGTCAAGGAGGCGCTGGAGTTCATCGACCGGCTGGTGCCGGGCATGGCCGTCGCATACAACGGGCGTTCCTGGTTGGACTCGTGGGTGGACGACCCGTGGACGCACGGCTCATACGCCTCCTTCGCACCCGGTCAGTACACCAAGTACTGGGGCTATTCCGGGATTGCGGAAGGTGCCCTCCACTTCGCCGGCGAGCACACCAGCACCCACAGCCAGGGCTACCTCAACGGCGGCGTCGAGAGCGGGGAGCGAGCGGCGCGGGAGGTCCTGGCCGCGCTGCGTCAGCGGTAGGCGCCCGCACGGTTCAAGGAATGACGCCAGACATCGGCCGAGGCGGCCGGCACCGGGCGTCGCAAGGCCGGCGAGGAGCAGCGGCCCGACAGGCCTTCGCGCTGGTTCGGGTGATGTCTGCCCCTGAGGCTGAGCAATTCACCCTTCGCCCTTTCTACCTGGAGTGCAACGACTCCAGAGTTGTCCTTGCGCGATCACGACCGTATCGTCAGTGGTCAACTCCCCCTCGGACACAGCGCTTGACGATACGCATGCGAGGGCCTCGACCATATGGTCGAGGCCCTCTTCTGCTGTGAGTGGCCCTCTCCTTGGTTGGAGTAAGAAGCTGTTCTCTTTCCGAATGTGAGCAATGAGTTTCCGCTGTTCAGGCAGGGTTTCGCCGTGGTCATGGGAGGGTTCGGGCGTTCAGTTCGTT